>NZ_VJWO01000005.1:0-207501 GCF_014889455.1 Pseudomonas sp. K8 | reverse complement strand
GTAGCTGACCCACTGCAATCGGGGGCAAGCCCCCTCCCACATTTGTTTCCCCACTGTTCTTGCGATCTGTTTCCAGCCTTCCGCACCACTTTGTTACCGAACGCCCCAGCGTGGCGCAATACTACCCTGACGTGGCAAACCGGCCTCGCTGTAAAACCGCCCCCCGAGAAATTTCATCACGCCTCGAAGCCTTAATTTCCAAGGCTCGCGCATGGCTGTGCAAACAATCGCGTCTGCACCCCAGGAAAGTTGGCCGTTCGATTGCATATGCTTGTATGTACAAGTAAAGGTGTGTGCGTAAGAGTCGACTTCGCACGCATCCAGTTCGCGCATCGATCGCTGAGGAGTTCTGGTTGTGACCGATTTTTCTAACGCTAAGCCTACAAAATACCGAGACGTCGAAATCCGCGCCGCGCGCGGTAACACGCTCACCGCCAAAAGCTGGCTGACCGAAGCGCCGCTGCGCATGCTGATGAACAACCTTGACCCGCAAGTGGCCGAAAACCCGAAAGAGCTGGTGGTGTACGGCGGCATCGGCCGTGCGGCGCGTAACTGGGAGTGCTATGACCAGATTGTCGAGAGCCTCACCAACCTTAACGATGACGAAACCCTGCTGGTGCAGTCGGGCAAACCGGTCGGTGTGTTCAAGACCCACCGCAATGCCCCGCGTGTGCTGATCGCCAACTCCAACCTGGTGCCGCACTGGGCCAGTTGGGAACACTTCAACGAACTGGATGCCAAGGGCCTGGCCATGTACGGCCAGATGACCGCCGGCAGCTGGATCTACATCGGCAGCCAAGGCATCGTCCAGGGCACCTACGAAACCTTCGTCGAGGCCGGTCGCCAGCATTACGACAGCAACCTCAAAGGCCGTTGGGTACTGACCGCCGGCCTCGGCGGCATGGGCGGCGCGCAGCCGCTGGCCGCGACCCTGGCCGGCGCATGCTCGCTGAACATTGAATGCCAGCAGGTCAGCATCGATTTCCGCCTGAACAGCCGTTATGTCGACGAACAGGCCAGCGACCTCGACGACGCCCTGGCGCGCATCGCCAAGTACACCCAGGAAGGCAAAGCGATCTCCATCGCCCTGCTGGGCAACGCCGCCGAAATCCTGCCGGAACTGGTCAAGCGCGGCGTGCGCCCGGACATGGTCACCGACCAGACCAGCGCCCACGACCCTCTCAACGGCTACCTGCCGGCCGGCTGGACCTGGGACGAATACCGCGCCCGCGCCAAGACCGAACCGGCGGTCGTGATCAAGGCCGCCAAGCAGTCGATGGCCGTTCACGTCAAAGCGATGTTGGACTTTCAGAAACAAGGCATCCCGACCTTCGACTACGGCAACAACATCCGTCAGATGGCGCAAGAAGAGGGCGTGGAAAACGCGTTCGACTTCCCAGGCTTCGTACCAGCCTACATCCGCCCGCTGTTCTGCCGTGGCATCGGCCCGTTCCGCTGGGCCGCGCTGTCGGGCGACCCGCAAGACATCTACAAGACCGACGCCAAAGTCAAAGAGCTGATCCCCGACGACGCGCACCTGCACAACTGGCTGGACATGGCCCGCGAACGCATCAGCTTCCAGGGCCTGCCGGCGCGTATCTGCTGGGTCGGCCTGGGCCAACGCGCCAAGCTGGGCCTGGCGTTCAACGAAATGGTGCGCAGCGGCGAGCTGTCCGCGCCGGTGGTGATCGGCCGCGACCACCTCGACTCCGGCTCGGTGGCCAGCCCCAACCGCGAAACCGAATCGATGCAGGACGGCTCCGACGCCGTGTCCGACTGGCCGCTGCTCAACGCCTTGCTCAACACCGCCAGCGGCGCGACCTGGGTCTCCCTGCACCACGGCGGCGGCGTGGGCATGGGCTTCTCGCAGCACTCGGGGATGGTGATCGTCTGCGACGGCACCGACGAAGCGGCCGAGCGGATTGCCCGCGTGCTGCACAACGACCCGGCCACCGGGGTGATGCGTCATGCCGATGCGGGTTACCAGATCGCGATCGATTGCGCCAAAGAGCAGGGCTTGAACCTGCCGATGATCAAGTAACGACTGGCTCGGTTTCTGTGGGAGCTGGCTTGCCTGCGATGCAGGCGACGCGGTCTTTCGGGTAGACCGCGGTGATGCAATCGCAGGCAAGCCAGCTCCCACAGAAGAGCAATCAGTACCCAAAACAATCCATCAGAGGTTGAACACACATGGCTGCAAATGACGCGCGTGCAAGCACCACCCCGTTGATCGAAAGGCGTTCGATCGACTACATCCCGGAAGCGGAAAGACACGGACGTCTGTTTAGCCAGTTCACCCTATGGATGGGCGCCAACCTGCAAATCACCGCGATTGTCACCGGGGCCCTGGCCGTGGTGCTGGGCGGTGATGTGTTCTGGTCGTTGATCGGCCTGTTGATCGGCCAACTGCTCGGCGGCAGCGTCATGGCGTTGCACGCGGCGCAAGGGCCCAAGCTTGGCCTGCCGCAGATGATCTCCAGCCGGGTGCAGTTCGGGGTTTATGGCGCGGCCATCCCGATCGTGCTGGTGTGTTTGATGTACCTGGGTTTCACCGCCACCGGCACCGTGCTTTCCGGTCAGGCGCTGGGCCAGTTGCTGGGCGTCAGCGACAGCGTCGGTATCCTTGTCTTTGCCAGTGTCATCGTGCTGGTCACGGTGCTCGGCTACCGCGTGATCCACTTCATCGGCCGGGTCGCCAGCGTCATTGGTGTGATTGCCTTTGTCTACCTGTTCAGCCGTCTGATGAGCCAGGCCGACATTGGCGCGCTGCTGCAAATCCGTCACTTCAGTTGGAGCAGCTTCCTGCTCGCGGTGTCGCTCGCAGCCTCCTGGCAAATCGCCTTCGGCCCTTACGTAGCGGACTATTCGCGCTACCTGCCGAGCCAGACGTCCTCGCTGAAAACCTTCCTGGCCGCCGGCGCGGGGTCGGTGATCGGCGCACAGGTGGCGATGGTCCTCGGCGTGTTTGCCGCCGCCCTGTCCAACGGACAATTCGCCGGTCATGAAGTGGCCTACATCGTCGGTTTGGGCGGTACGGGGGCCACCGCCGCGCTGCTGTATTTCAGCATCGCGTTCGGCAAGGTCACCATCTCCACGCTGAACTCCTACGGCAGCTTCATGTGCATTGCCACCATCATCAGCGGCTTCCGGGGGCGCCTGCAGGTCACGCGCTTGCAGCGTCTGGTTTTTGTGCTGGCCATCGTCGGTACGGCGACTCTGATCGCGTTGCTCGGCCAGCACTCGTTCCTCGGTGCGTTCAAGTCTTTCATCCTGTTCCTGCTGGCGTTTTTTACGCCCTGGAGCGCGATCAACCTGGTGGACTACTACTGCATCACCCGCGAGCGTTATGACGTGACGGCGCTGGCCGATCCGGACGGGCGCTATGGGCGTTGGAACCTGCTCGGTATCAGCGTCTATGTGTTCGGTGTGCTGGTGCAATTGCCGTTCATCTCCACCAAGTTCTACACCGGTCCGCTGGTGGCCGCCCTGGGTGATGTGGATATTTCCTGGATCATCGGTCTGATAATTCCCGCAGCTCTGTATTACGTGTGTGCGAAAAAATGGCACAGCGCCGTGCCCGATCAACTGATTCTGCCGGTCGAGCAGGACAGCGTTGTACCTGCCCCAGCCAGCGGCGCCAGTCGCTCTGCGGCGCGGGCCTGATTGGACGTGGACCGGGCAGGATGCCTCTTGACTGCCGTAAGCCAACTCATGATTAGGAGCGTCACACAATGAAATCGAACAAGACCCTGCTGACCACATTGCTGTCCATGGGCTTGCTGGCAAGCGCCGGTGCCCAGGCGGCCGGTTGGTGCGAGTCCGGTAAGCCGGTGAAATTCGCCGGCCTGAACTGGGAAAGCGGCATGTTGCTCACTGACATCCTGCAAACCGTTCTGGAAAAGGGCTACGACTGCAAGACCGACAGCCTGCCGGGCAATTCGATCACCATGGAAAACGCCCTGAGCAGCAATGACATTCAAGTGTTTGCCGAAGAGTGGGTCGGCCGCAGCGAGGTGTGGAACAAGGCCGAGAAGGCCGGCAAGGTCGTCGGTGTCGGCGCGCCGATTGTCGGTGCGATCGAAGGCTGGTATGTGCCGCGTTACGTGATCGAAGGCGATGCCAAGCGCAAGTTGGAAGCCAAGGCGCCGGGCCTGAAAAACATCGCCGACCTGGCCAAGTACGCCGCGGTGTTCAAGGACCAGGAAGAGCCGTCCAAAGGCCGCTTCTATAATTGCCCGGCCGGCTGGACCTGCGAGTTGGACAACAGCGCGATGCTCAAGAGCTACGGCCTGGAGAGCAGCTACACCAACTTCCGTCCTGGCACCGGCCCGGCGCTGGATGCGGCGGTGCTGTCGAGCTACAAGCGCGGCGAGCCGATCCTGTTCTACTACTGGTCGCCAACGCCGCTGATGGGCCAGGTCGACCTGGTCAAGCTGGAAGAAAAACCCGGCGTGGATAAGAGCGTGAGTATCAAGGTCGGCCTGTCCAAGACCTTCCACGAACAGGCACCGGAACTGGTGGCCGTGCTGGAAAAGGTCAACCTGCCGATCGACCTGCTGAACCAGAACCTGGGGCGCATGGCCAAGGAGCGAATCGAGTCGCCGAAACTGGCGAAACTGTTCCTCAAGGAACACCCTGAAATCTGGCACGCCTGGGTGAGCGAAGACGCCGCCAAGAAAATCGACGCGGCCTTGTAGGTCATGCGCGCCCGACTACCCTGAGGGGCAGCCGGGCGCCTGGCCACAACCCACTGGATCGAGAGCACGCTATGTTTCCTGAAAGTTTTACGTTTTCCATTGCCAACTGGGTCAACGGTTGGGTGGATTCGCTGGTGACCAACTACGGCGATGTGTTCCGGCACATCTCCGACACCCTGCTATGGGCCATCGTCAACCTCGAGGGCCTGCTGCGCGCCGCGCCCTGGTGGCTGATGCTGGCCATCGTCGGCGCCGTGGCCTGGCACGCCACGCGCAAAGTGGTGACCACCGCGGTGATCGTCGGCCTGTTGTTCCTGGTGGGCGCGGTCGGCCTGTGGGACAAACTGATGCAGACCCTGGCCCTGATGCTGGTTGCTACGCTGATCTCGGTGCTGATCGGCATACCGCTGGGCATCCTGTCGGCGCGCAGCAATCGCTTGCGTTCGGTGTTGATGCCGCTGCTCGACATCATGCAAACCATGCCCAGCTTCGTGTACCTGATCCCGGTGCTGATGCTGTTCGGCCTGGGCAAGGTGCCGGCGATTTTCGCCACGGTGATCTACGCCGCGCCGCCGCTGATCCGCCTGACCGACCTGGGGATTCGCCAGGTCGACGGCGAAGTCATGGAAGCCATCAACGCCTTCGGCGCCAACCGCTGGCAACAGCTGTTCGGCGTGCAACTGCCGCTGGCGCTGCCGAGCATCATGGCCGGCATCAACCAGACCACCATGATGGCGTTGTCGATGGTGGTGATCGCCTCGATGATCGGCGCCCGCGGCCTGGGCGAAGATGTTCTTGTCGGCATCCAGACCCTCAACGTCGGCCGCGGCCTTGAAGCCGGGCTGGCCATCGTGATTCTCGCCGTGGTCATCGACCGCATCACCCAGGCCTATGGTCGTCCACGGCATGAGGCGAGCAAATGACTACTGTCAGCAAAATCGAAGTGAAAAACGTCTTCAAGATCTTCGGCAACCGCGCCAAGGACGCGCTGGCGCTGATCGGCCAGGGCAAGACCAAGGATCAGGTGCTGGCCGAGACCGGTTGCGTGGTCGGCGTCAACGACCTGTCCCTGAGCATTGGCACCGGCGAGATCTTTGTGATCATGGGCCTGTCGGGTTCGGGGAAATCGACCCTGGTGCGCCACTTCAATCGCCTGATCGACCCCACCAGCGGCGCGATCCTGGTGGACGGCGAAGACATCCTGCAACTGGACATGCAAGCCCTGCGCGAATTCCGTCGACACAAGATCAGCATGGTGTTCCAGAGCTTCGGCCTGCTGCCCCACAAGAACGTGCTCGACAACGTCGCCTATGGCCTGAAAGTGCGCGGCGAAACCAAGCAGGTCTGCACCGAGCGCGCGCTGCACTGGATCGAAACCGTGGGCCTCAAAGGTTACGAAAACAAATACCCGCACCAGCTCTCCGGCGGCATGCGCCAGCGGGTCGGCCTGGCCCGCGCCCTCGCGGCAGACACCGACATCATCCTGATGGACGAAGCCTTCAGCGCCCTCGACCCGCTGATCCGCGCCGAGATGCAGGACCAGTTGCTCGAACTGCAAAAGACCCTGCACAAGACCATCGTGTTCATCACCCACGACCTCGACGAGGCGGTGCGTATCGGCAACCGCATCGCGATCCTCAAGGACGGCAAGCTGATCCAGGTCGGCACGCCGCGGGAGATTTTGCATTCGCCGGCGGATGAGTATGTGGATCGGTTCGTTCAGCGGCGGGCGGCGGTGGTCTGATCCGGATTATGGGGTGGGGCTGCTGGCCTCATCGGGAGCAAGCTCCCTCCCACAGGGGGATGCATTCCAAAGGTGGGAGAGGGCTTGCTCCCGATAGGGCCAGTAAAGCTGCACAAGAACTCAAGAAGGTATGAAGATGTCCCAGGCAGCAAAAATCATCATCGCCGACACCCCCCTGCGCTGGCAGGACGTGGTCGCCGTGGCCCGCTTCGGCGCGGTGCTCGAACTCTCGGGCCAGGCTTGGGCGCGCATCGACAATGCCCAGGCCATTGTGCAGCGCATCGTCGCCAGCGGTGAGCGCGCCTACGGCGTGAACACCGGCCTGGGTGCGCTGTGCAATGTGCCGCTGGAGGGCGCGCAACTGAGCCAACTGTCGCGCAACACGCTGTTGAGCCACGCCTGTGGCGTCGGCCCGGTGCTCAGCGACGAACAGACCCGCGCGATCATCTGCGCGGCGATCATCAACTACAGCCACGGCAAATCCGGCCTGCATCCGCAGGTGGTGCATGCGCTGCTGGCGCTGCTCAACCACGGCATCACGCCGCAGGTGCCGTCCCAGGGTTCGGTGGGTTACCTGACCCATATGGCCCATGTCGGCGTGGCGTTGCTGGGGATTGGCGAGGTGAGCTACCGCGGCCGGATCGTCCCGGCGCAACAGGCCCTGAGCGCAGAAGGCTTGCAGCCGGTGGTGCTCGGTGCCAAGGACGGCCTGTGCCTGGTCAACGGCACGCCGTGCATGACCGGCCTGAGCTGCCTGGCCCTGGCCGACGCCCATCAACTGTTGCAATGGGCCGACGTGATCGGCGCCATGAGTTTCGAGGCCCTGCGCGGCCAGATCGATGCCTTCGACGCTGAAATCATCGCCCTCAAACCGCACCCCGGCATGCAGCAGGTCGGTATCAACCTGCGTGCGTTGCTCGACGGCAGTGAAGTGATCGCCAGCAGCCAGGGCATCCGCACCCAGGACGCGCTGAGCATCCGCTCGATCCCGCAGATCCACGGCGCGGCGCGCGACCAGGTGGAACACGCGACCCGCCAGATCGAGACCGAACTCAACAGCGCCACCGACAACCCGCTGCTGCTCGGCACGCCACACAGCTATCGCGTGGTGTCCCAGGCCAACCCGCACGGGCAGTCCGTGGCGCTGGCGGCGGATATGCTGGCGATTGCCATGGCCGAGATCGGCTCGGTCGCCGAACGTCGTCTGGACCGCCTGATCAACCCCCACGTCAGCGGCTTGCCGGCGTTTTTGGTGAGCGACCCGGGGGTCAACTCCGGGATGATGATCGTGCAGTACGTCGCCGCTTCCCTGTGCGCGCAGAACCGCCAGTTGGCGCAGCCGGCGGTGCTCGACAATTTCGTCACCTCGGGCCTGCAGGAAGATCACCTGAGCATGGGCACCAACGCCGCGCTCAAGCTGCACCAACTGTTGGCCAACGTTACCCAGATCCTCGCCATCGAGTACCTGCTGGCGGCCCAGGCCTTCGAGTTTCTCAAGGACCAGCGTTTCGGCGCGGGCACCGACCGCGCCTGGTGCTTGTTGCGTGAACAGGTCGCGCCTTACGCGCAAGACCGCTGGCTGGCGCCAGACATCGCGACCGCCGCCGCGTTGCTCAAGCACAGCGCTTTGCTGCAGCAGACTTTTCCCGAATTGCACTGAACAATAATTTCCAAGGAGCATGAATGTGACTGCGCTAACTCTGATTCCGGGCCAACTGAGCCTTGCCCAACTGCGGGCCATCTACCAGCAGCCGGTAACGATCAATCTGGATGACAGCGCCACTGCGCAGATCGACGCCAGTGTGGCCTGCGTGGAGCAGATTCTCGCGGAGAACCGCACCGCCTACGGCATCAACACCGGTTTCGGCCTGCTGGCCTCGACCCGCATCGCCAGCGAAGACCTGGAAAACCTCCAGCGTTCCCTGGTGCTGTCCCACGCCGCCGGCGTCGGTGAGCCGATCAGCGATGCGCTGGTGCGGCTGGTCATGGTGCTCAAGGTCAACAGCCTGAGCCGTGGGTTTTCCGGGATTCGCCGCCAGGTGATCGACGCGCTGATCGCGCTGATCAACGCCGAGGTGTACCCGCACATCCCGCTCAAAGGCTCGGTCGGTGCCTCCGGTGACTTGGCGCCCTTGGCCCATATGTCGCTGGTGCTGCTCGGCGAAGGCAAGGCGCGCTACCAAGGCGAATGGCTGGAGGCGACTGCTGCGCTGAAAATCGCCGGTCTCACCCCGCTGACCCTGGCCGCCAAGGAAGGCCTGGCGCTGCTCAACGGCACCCAGGTGTCCACGGCGTATGCGCTGCGGGGCTTGTTCGAGGGCGAGGATCTGTTCGCCGGTGCCCTCGCGTGCGGCAGCCTCACTGTGGAAGCGGTGCTGGGTTCGCGCTCGCCGTTCGATGCGCGCATTCACGCCGCGCGCGGCCAGCGTGGGCAGATCGATTCGGCGGCGGCTTACCGCGACCTGCTGGGCGAAAGCAGCCAGGTGTCGCAGTCGCACCAGAACTGCGACAAGGTGCAAGACCCTTATTCCCTGCGCTGCCAGCCACAAGTCATGGGCGCCTGCCTGACCCAGTTCCGCCAGGCCGCCGAGGTGCTGGTGATCGAGGCCAACGCGGTGTCGGATAACCCGCTGGTATTCGCCGCCGAAGGCGACGTGATCTCCGGCGGCAACTTCCACGCCGAACCGGTGGCCATGGCCGCCGACAACATGGCGCTGGCCATCGCTGAAATCGGCTCGCTGAGCGAGCGGCGTATTTCGTTGATGATGGACAAGCACATGTCGCAACTGCCGCCGTTCCTGGTGGGCAATGGCGGGGTGAACTCCGGTTTCATGATCGCCCAGGTGACCGCTGCGGCACTCGCCAGCGAAAACAAGGCACTCGCCCATCCCCACAGCGTCGACAGCCTGCCGACCTCGGCCAACCAGGAAGACCATGTGTCGATGGCTCCGGCTGCGGGCAAGCGCTTGTGGGAAATGGCTGAAAACGTTCGCGGCATCCTGGCCGTGGAATGGCTGGCGGCGTGCCAGGGCCTGGACCTGCGCGAAGGCTTGAAGACCTCACCGAAGCTGGAAAAAGCGCGCGCCACCCTGCGCGGCAAAGTGGCGTTCTACGACAAAGACCGCTTCTTCGCCCCGGACATCATCGCCGCCACTGAACTGCTCGCCAGCCGCTGCCTGAATGAACTGGTGCCGGCCAAGTTGCTGCCGAGCCTTTGAAAAACCCTCCGCCCCTGTAGGAGCGAGCTTGCTCGCGAAGAACCCCCAGGCGCCGCGAGCTATCAAGTAGCACGCGTTATCGTTGAGGTTTTTCGCGAGCAAGCTCGCTCCTACAGGCAACAGCGACCACCTTGGGAGGCATTGATGAAAGTCCTTTGGCAACACTGCCACATCGCAACCATGGCCCACGGCAATTACTCGATCATCGAGGATGCCGCCCTGGTCACTGCCGGTTCGCTGATCGAGTGGATCGGCCCGCGCAGCGAAGTGCCGGCTGCGGATTACGCCCAGGTGCATGACCTGCACGGCGCGTGGGTCACCCCCGGGCTGATCGACTGTCACACCCACACGGTGTTCGGCGGTAACCGCAGTGGTGAATTCGAGCAACGCCTTCAAGGCGTCAGCTACGCCGACATCGCCGCCCAGGGCGGCGGTATTGCCAGCACCGTGCGCGCCACCCGCGCCGCCAGCGAGGATGAACTGTTCGAAAGCGCCCACAAGCGCCTGCGCAGTTTGCTGCGCGACGGCGTGACCACGGTGGAGATCAAATCCGGCTACGGCCTCGACCTGGCCAGCGAGCGCAAGTTGCTGCGGGTGATTCGGCGCCTCGGCGACGCGCTGCCGGTCAGCGTGCGCGCCACCTGCCTGGCCGCCCATGCGTTGCCGCCGGAGTACAAGGACCGCGCCGACGCCTACATCGATCACATCTGCAGCGAAATGCTCCCGGCCCTGGCCGCGGAAGGGCTGGTGGACGCGGTGGATGCGTTTTGCGAATACCTGGCGTTCTCGCCGGCGCAGGTGGAGCGTGTGTTCAAGGTCGCGCGGCAACTCGGCCTGCCGGTGAAACTGCACGCCGAGCAACTGTCGTCGCTGCACGGTTCCAGCCTGGCGGCGCGTTACCAGGCGCTGTCGGCGGATCACCTGGAGTTCATGACCGAAGACGACGCCATCGCCATGGCCGCTGCCGGCACCGTCGCGGTGCTGCTGCCGGGCGCGTTCTACTTCCTGCGCGAAACCCAACTGCCGCCGATGGACGCCCTGCGCAAGCACGGCGTGAAGATCGCCATCGCCAGCGACCTCAACCCCGGTACTTCACCGGCCTTGTCGGTGCGCCTGATGCTGAACATGGCCTGCACCCTGTTTCGCATGACCCCGGAAGAAGCCCTGGCCGGCGCCACCCAACATGCCGCCACCGCGCTGGGCATGGGCGATACCCATGGCTCGCTGGAAGTGGGCAAGGTCGCCGACTTTGTCGCCTGGCAGATCGATCGTCCCGCCGACCTGGCCTACTGGCTGGGCGGCGAGCTTGAAAAACGCGTCGTGCGCCACGGCGTCGATGTCACTGTTTAAGGAGTCGCACTGTGGATAACGTTCTGAACTTCAAACAAGGCCGCGTGCCGCTGCTGATCAGCATGCCCCACGCCGGCCTGCGCCTGACGCCTGCCGTGCAGGCCGGGCTGATCCCCGAGGCGCAAAGCCTGCCGGACACCGATTGGCATATCCCCACGCTGTATGACTTTGCCGAAGAACTCGGCGCCAGCACCCTGGCGGCGGAGTACTCGCGGTTTGTCATCGACCTGAACCGGCCCTCCGACGACACGCCGCTGTACGCCGGCGCCACCACTGGTTTGTACCCGTCGATCCTGTTCGATGGTGTGCCATTGTTCCGCGAAGGCCTGGCGCCATCCAGGGAAGAGCGCGCCACCTACCTCGAGCAGATCTGGATGCCGTATCACCGCACCCTGCAAGACGAACTGGCGCGGCTCAAGGCCGAATTCGGCTACGCACTGTTGTTCGACGCACATTCGATCCGCTCGGTGATCCCGCACCTGTTCGACGGCAAACTGCCGGACTTCAACCTCGGCACCTTCAACAACGCCGCCTGCGACCCTGGGCTGGCCAGCCAACTGGAAGCCATCTGCGCCGCGCATCCGCAGTACACCCATGTGCTCAACGGACGCTTCAAGGGCGGGCATATCACCCGGCATTACGGCAACCCGGCGCAGAACATTCATGCCGTGCAGTTGGAGTTGTGCCAGAGCACGTACATGGAAGAGTTCGAGCCGTTCCGTTATCGCGAGGATCTGGCGGGGCCGACGCGGGGGGTGTTGAAGCAGTTGTTGGACGGTTTCCTGGTGTGGGGGCAGAAGCGTTACTGCTGAAGCAGGTGGTCAGTTGGGCATTCGCCCACGATCTCCTGCAACCGTCATTGAGATGACTAAGGTGCGAGTGGTCATCAAATATGCAGAGTTCAACAATATGCCTATGTATATTTTGACGGCGTTTCCAATCCTTTGAGGCAGTCAATGACTTACGGGTATCTAGAGAGCTTCATGTATGGTGAGGTGGCAGAGGGCGTAGGCGCATGGCTTGTCGACGCCGAATCAAACGTCGCGCCTACGGCGCTTTCGGATATTGTGAAGGGGTATGTTGATAACCGATCACGCTTCGCATCTTTTATGCTCAAAAGAGATATCGGACGCTACCTGAAAGCAAACCTCACCGCTACGGGCCTGAAAAACGCCGCTCCTTTTGACTATGAGCTTTGTTTTTCCGAGCAATATTTTGGCTGTAGTAATCAGCAGTTTTTGCAGCAGGTCTCTCAGTTACTTGATGTAAATCTCAAGCGCACTAAGTGGCGAAACGTAAAACGTTTTTTGAAATGGCGCTGAGATGCCATGTTGATGATCTTGCTGCTTCTAAGGTCAGACTTCGCCCGCTGCGCGAAGACGGCTTTTTATATGACACACACCTGCAAGCGGCGGGCGTGAACGCTGTGCCGTACCCTGCAAAGGCCTGATCCATCGGCTGCCTGCCTGCCTGCGGGCGCAGAGCGAGGTGGAGGAGGGCGACCGGCTCTACAACGGCCTATTGGCTTACCTGGGTAGCGAACTGCTGACACAGGTCTAAGTGCTCAAGGACATGCTCATTGCACAATTCGGGTTTATAGTGCCAGACGGCAGAATAAAAGACGTCCCCCCAGGGATGAACCCGACCCCCTACGGAGCGCGCAATGCAGACTTGGTACCCGCAGATCAAACCCTACGCCCGGCACGATCTGGCCGTCGATGACACCCACACCCTGTATGTCGATGAAAGTGGCTCCCCCGAAGGCTTGCCCGTCGTATTCATCCATGGTGGCCCTGGTTCCGGTTGCGACGCCAACAGCCGCTGCTATTTCGATCCGAACCTGTACCACATCGTCACCTTTGACCAGCGGGGCTGCGGGCGTTCCTCTCCCCGCGCCAGCCTGGAAAACAACACCACCTGGGACCTGGTCGCCGACCTCGAGCGCATTCGCGAGCACCTGGGCATCGACAAATGGGTGTTGTTCGGCGGCTCCTGGGGGTCGACCCTGGCGCTGGCCTACGCGCAAACCCATCCCGAGCGCGTGCATGGCCTGATCGTGCGTGGGATTTTCCTGGCCCGGCCCCAGGACATCCACTGGTTTTACCAGGAAGGCGCCAGCCGCCTGTTCCCGGATTACTGGCAGGATTACCTCGCACCGATCCCCCAGGACGAGCGCCACGACCTGCTCACCGCATACCACAAGCGCCTGACCGGCAACGACCAGATTGCCCAGATGCACGCCGCCAAGGCCTGGTCCACCTGGGAAGGGCGCATGTTGGGCCTGTGCCCGAACCCGCAGTTGATCGAGCGTTTCGCCGAGCCCCAGCGCGCGCTGTCGATTGCCCGCATCGAGTGCCACTACTTCACCAATAATTCCTTCCTGGAACCCGACCAACTGATTCGCGACATGCACAAGATCGCCCATCTGCCTGGCGTAATCATCCACGGCCGCTACGATATGATCTGTCCGCTGGATAACGCTTGGGAGCTGCATCAGGCCTGGCCGAACAGTGAACTGCAGGTGATCCGCGAGGCGGGCCATGCGGCGTCCGAGCCGGGCATCACCGATGCCTTGGTGCGCGCGACCGGCGAGATGGCGCGTCGTCTGCTGGACTTGCCGCCTGAAGAAGCATGAAGGGCCTGTTGCAACGGGTGCGCGGCGCCCGGGTCGAGGTCGCGGGCGAAATCGTGGGGGCGGTCGACCAGGGTTTGCTGGTGCTGGTGGCCGTCGAACCGGGGGATACTGTCGAGAGCGCCGACAAACTGCTGCACAAGCTGCTTAACTATCGGGTGTTCAGCGACGACGATGGCAAGATGAACTTGTCGCTCAAGGATATCGACGGCGGTTTGCTGCTGGTGTCGCAGTTCACCCTGGCGGCGGATACCAAAAGCGGGCTGCGGCCAAGTTTCTCTACCGCCGCGCCGCCGGCCCTGGGGGCGGCACTTTTTGCGCACTTGCTGTTACAAGCGCAACAATTGCATGACAAGGTGGCGTCAGGGCGTTTTGGTGCGGATATGCAGGTTCATTTGGTCAATGATGGCCCTGTGACCTTCCTCCTACAGACATGAATGTATTAAAAACGACGTTAATGCCTAAAAACGCAGGGTTTCGCTACAAATACTTCGTTGTCCCTGATGCGTTGTCTCGCGGGCTACTAGATAATCGCGCGCTACGGGGATCAGCGTTGATTGGTCCATTTTTGACTTAGGTAGAGACTTGTCCGACAGCCTCAGGGGAATCATTTTGCCCCAGGGGAGTCGGAACAATGCTCGCCAACCTGGCATATAGATAGCTGGCCGTTGGTTTTTTGATCTGTTTTCGGCGAGGGTTGCTCGTGATTGTTAGTCCCTGTAATGCACCAAAATTGTCTGCCAAACGGTTACGAAACGCACTGGTGACGGGCTCCGCCCTGTTTTGCCTGTTCGGCGCGGGTCAACTGTGGGCATTCAGTCTGGATGATGTGTCGGCCAAGGCAAAAGAGCTGGCCGGGCAGAAATACGAAGCTCCGCGCAGCAATCTGCCGAACGAATTCCGCGAAATGAAGTTCGCTGACTACCAGAAGATTCGTTTCCGCAACGAAAAAGCCGAGTGGGCCGATCAGAACACCCCGTTCAAGCTGTCCTTCTATCACCAGGGTATGCACTTCGATACACCGGTGAAGATCAACGAAGTCACCGCCGACAGCGTCCAGGAAATCAAATACGACCCGACGCGCTTCGATTTCGGCGACGTCAAATTTGATCCCAAGGCCACTGAGCAACTCGGTTATGCCGGTTTCCGCGTGCTGTTCCCGATCAACAAGGGCGACAAGCAAGACGAAATCATGACCATGCTCGGCGCCAGCTATTTCCGCGTCGTGGGCAAGGACCAAGTGTATGGCCTGTCCGCCCGTGGCATGGCGATCGATACCGCGCTGCCGTCCGGCGAAGAATTCCCGCGTTTTACCGAGTTCTGGATCGAGCGTCCGAAGCCGGGCGACAAGCATCTGGTGATCTTCGCCCTGCTGGATTCGCCGCGTGCCACCGGCGCCTATCGCCTGATCCTGCGCCCTGGCACCGACACCGTGGTCGACGTCAAGTCCCAGATGTTCCTGCGCGACAAGGTCAGCAAGCTGGGCGTTGCCCCGTTGACCTCGATGTTCCTGTTCGGCGCGAACCAGCCGTCCAAGGTCCTCAACTACCGTCGCGAGCTGCATGATTCCAGCGGCCTGTCGATCCATGCCGGCAATGGCGAGTGGATCTGGCGCCCGCTGAACAACCCTAAACACCTGTCGGTCAGCAACTTCACCGTGGAAAACCCACGTGGTTTCGGCCTGCTGCAACGCGGTCGCAACTTCAGCCACTACGAAGACCTGGACGACAACTACGACAAGCGCCCAAGCGCCTGGATCGAGCCTGAAGGCGACTGGGGCAAGGGTTCCGTCGACCTGGTAGAGATCCCGACCGCCGACGAAACCAACGACAACATCGTTGCCTTCTGGAGCCCGGAAAAACTGCCGGAAGTCGGCCAGCCGCTGGATGTTGCCTACCGCCTGCACTGGACCCTGGACGACGCCGCGTTCCATTCGCCGGACAGCGCCTGGGTCAAGCAGACCCTGCGTTCCACCGGCGACGTGAAACAGTCCAACCTGATCCGTCAGCCGGATGGCAGCGTCGCGTACCTGGTGGACTTCGAAGGCCCGGCCCTGAAGAAACTGCTGCCGGACGCCCCGGTGCGCAGCCAGGTGAGCGTGGGTGACAACGCCGAGCTGGTGGAAAACAGCGTGCGTTACAACGAGCACACCAAAGGCTGGCGCCTGACCCTGCGCATGAAGATCAAGGACCCAAGCAAGCCGACCGAAATGCGTGCGGCCCTGGTCCAGGACATCGTGCAGCCTGAGCCCGAGAAGGTCTCGACCCAAGTGCTCAAGGCTGACAAGGTTTTGGCCAAGCAGCACGAGAAACAAGCCAAGAAAGACGCCAAAGACAAGGAAGCCAAGCAGCCAGAAGCTGCCCCAGCCACACCGGAGCCGATCAAGACCGAGCAAGTCCTGACCGAAACCTGGAGCTATCAGTTGCCTGCCGATGAGTAATTCTCAAGTCCAGCCAGAGACTCTGTCCGAGTACCTGGCGCATCTGCCGATGACCGCAGAGCAGCGCGCCGAACTGGCGGGCTGCACATCCTTCAGCGAACTGCACGAACGTTTGTCGTCCAAGGCGTTCGATGCGCCGGTCGACGCCGCCCAGGCGTCGGTTGGCCGCCGGTTGACCCTCAGCACGGCCGAAGAGCTGGAGGACGCCGAAATGCTGGCGCTCGACGCCAGCGGCCGGGTGTGCCTCAAGGCGACGCCGCCGATCCGTCGGACCAAGGTGGTACCGGAGCCGTGGCGCACCAATATCCTGGTGCGCGGCTGGCGCCGGCTGACCGGCCGCACCAACCCACCGAAGCCGCCGAAAGACGAACGCGTGCTGCCGGCGGCGCGCTGGCGCACGGTCGGTTCGATCCGTCGCTACATCCTGCTGGTGCTGATGCTCGGCCAGACCATCGTGGCCGGCTGGTACATGAAAGGCATCATGCCGTACCAGGGCTGGTCGCTGGTCGACTTCGACGAGATCCGCAACCAGACCTTGCTGCAGACCGCGACCCAAGTGCTGCCATACGCCCTGCAAACCAGCATCCTGATCATGTTCGGGATCTTGTTCTGCTGGGTGTCGGCCGGTTTCTGGACCGCGTTGATGGGCTTCCTCGAGCTGCTGACCGGCCACGATAAGTACCGGATCTCCGGTAAAAGTGCCGGCCACGAGCCGATTCCGAAGAATGCGCGCACCGCGCTGGTGATGCCGATCTGCAACGAAGACGTGCCCCGCGTATTCGCTGGCCTGCGCGCGACGTTCGAGTCGGTCGCGGCGACCGGTGACCTGGACCGCTTCGACTTCTTCGTGCTCAGCGACAGTAACGACGCCGACATCTGCATCGCCGAACAGCAAGCCTGGCTCGACGTGTGCCGCGAAGCCGGTGGCTTCGGCAAGATCTTCTATCGCCGCCGTCGCCGTCGCGTCAAACGCAAGAGCGGCAACCTCGACGACTTCTGCCGTCGTTGGGGCGGTGACTACAAGTACATGGTCGTTCTCGACGCCGACAGCGTGATGAGCGGCGAATGCCTGACCAGCCTGGTGCGCCTGATGGAAGCCACGCCGGATGCCGGGATCATCCAGACCGCGCCACGGGCGTCGGGCATGGACACCCTGTATGCGCGCATGCAGCAGTTCGCCACCCGCGTGTACGGCCCGCTGTTTACTGCCGGCCTGCACTTCTGGCAGCTGGGTGAATCCCACTATTGGGGTCACAACGCAATCATCCGTATGAAGCCGTTTATCGAGCACTGCGCCCTCGCGCCGTTGCCGGGTAAAGGCGCGTTCGCCGGTGCGATCCTCTCCCACGACTTCGTCGAAGCCGCGCTGATGCGCCGTGCCGGCTGGGGCGTGTGGATTGCCTACGACCTGCCGGGCAGCTACGAAGAACTGCCGCCGAACCTGCTGGATGAACTCAAGCGCGACCGTCGCTGGTGCCACGGCAACCTGATGAACTTCCGCCTGTTCCTGGTCAAGGGCATGCACCCGGTCCACCGTGCGGTGTTCCTCACCGGCGTGATGTCCTACCTGTCGGCCCCGTTGTGGTTCTTCTTCCTGGTGCTGTCGACGGCGTTGCTGGCGGTGAACACCTTGATGGAGCCGCAGTACTTCATGGCACCGCGCCAGTTGTACCCGCTGTGGCCGCAATGGCATCCGGACAAGGCCGTGGCGCTGTTCTCCACTACTATCGTGCTGCTGTTCCTGCCCAAGTTGCTGAGCGTCATCCTGATCTGGGCCAAGGGCGCGAAAGAGTTCGGTGGCAAGTTCAAGGTGACAATGTCGATGCTGCTGGAGATGCTGTTCTCCATGCTGCTGGCGCCGGTGCGGATGATCTTCCACACCCGCTTCGTCCTCGCCGCGTTCCTCGGCTGGGCCGCGACCTGGAATTCGCCGCAGCGTGACGACGACTCCACCCCCTGGGGTGAAGCGGTCAAGCGCCACGGTCCGCAAACCTTGCTCGGCTTCCTCTGGGCGCTGCTGGTGGTGTGGTTGAACCCGAGCTTCCTGTGGTGGCTGGTCCCGATCGTCGGTTCGTTGATGCTGTCGATCCCGGTGTCGGTGATTTCCAGCCGGGTCAAGCTGGGCCTCAAGTCCCGTGACGAGAGCCTGTTCCTGATCCCTGAGGAATACAATCCGCCGCAGGCGCTGCTGTCGACCGAGAAGTACACCCACGAAAACCGCTGGCACGCCCTCAATGACGGGTTCGTGCGTTCGGTGGTCGACCCGCAGCAGAACGCCCTGGCTTGCGCCCTGGCGACCTCGCGTCACCGTGAGGCGGAGCCGATCGAGTACCTGCGTGGCGAGCGCGTGCGCTATGCGTTGAAAGTCGGCCCGGCCGGCCTCAACAACGCCGAACGCCTGGCCCTGCTCAGTGACCCGGTGGCCCTGGCCCGCCTGCACGAGCAGGTCTGGAGCGAAGGGCATGCCGAGTGGCTGGGCGCCTGGCGTCAGTCCTTCAAGTCCGACCCGCACGCGCCATTGCTGCCGTTGCAACCGTTGTCGTCCCAGGCTCAACCGGCCTGATTCAGACGCCCCCGAGGGTTCTCCTCGGGGGCGCTTGAAGCGCTGGTCCTACAGCGTTTCCCGTCTCTTCCTTTGTGCTCTAACTCCTTGTTATTTCGAAACAAAAGTCCCTGGTTCAAGGCGTATTGCCGTGCCTGTGTCTGAGTTAGCATCGCCCCCCGAAATTTGACTCGAGCACAGGGGGATTCATGATCAAAAGGTATTGTTCGGCATTGCTGATGGGCGCTGTCGCATTGATTCACGGTGCTCTGGTGCAGGCCGGCGCGCTGGACGACGCCGTTCGGCGTGGCGTGCTGAAGGTCGGCACCACGCCCACTTACGTGCCGTTCGAGATGACCGATAAACAGGGGCGTATCGTCGGTTTTGAAGTCGACTTGCTGCATGCGATGAGCCGCGCCCTGGGGGTCGAGCTTGAACTGGTGGCGGTGCCGTACACCGAGTTGCTGTCGGGGCTGATGGCGAGGAAGTTCGATCTGATCGGCAGCGGCATGACCGTCACGCAGGAGCGCAACCTCAAGCTGAATTTCAGCGACTCGTTTATCGTGGTCGGCCAAACGGTGTTGCTGCACCCGCGCCTGGCCGGCAAGGTCGCCAGCATTGAAGACCTGGACGAGGCCGGTTACCGCATCGCCACCACCGAAGGCACTACCGCGCAGGCGGCGGCGCAGCGGTTTCTGGGGGCGGCTCGGCTCAGCAGTTTCGCCACGCCGGAGGAAGGGGTGCGCCAGGTGGTGAGCGGGGTGGCCGATGCGTTTATTCATGATGCGCCTTACAACCTGATCGCCATGACCCGGCCGGAAAACCAGGCATTGCTGGCGCTGGAGCAACCCTTCACCTACGAGCCCCTGGCGTTCGGCCTGAAAAAAGGCGATTACGACAGCCTGAACTGGATCAACCATTTCCTCAACCAAGTGGCCCAGGACGGCACCTACGATCGGCTGTACGACAAGTGGTTCAAGGACACCGACTGGATGGCCGAGGTCGACTGAAAGTCATACCTACTTACACATCAATCAATTGCCCTCGCCCGACAATGAAGTGTCTACGTCTGCGCTTTGCCGCAGTGCTGTAGGGCTATTCCGACATACCTCGACAACTATTACCGGTGAAACCTTTGTGCCGGGCAGCGAGTGGGTTAGGATCGCACCCCGAAATGGTGCAGCCCTTTTTGCGCGCCGACTTCATAAGAATCGTTCAGGGGACTTGATGATGAAAAAGTATCTTTCGATGCTGCTGCTCGGCGTCACCGCGCTGGTCGCGGCCAATGTGGCTCAGGCCGGGGCCATCGATGATGCGGTCAAGCGCGGCACGCTGAAAGTCGGCATGGACCCGACCTACATGCCGTTCGAAATGACCGACAAGCGTGGTGAAATCATCGGCTTCGAAGTCGACCTCCTCAAGGCCATGGCCAAGTCCATGGGCGTCAAGCTGGAGTTGGTGTCCACCGGCTACGACGGCATCATCCCGGCCTTCCTCACCGGCAAGTTCGACATGATCGGCAGCGGCATGACCCTGACCCAGGAACGCAACCTGCGCCTGAACTTCAGCGAACCGTTCATCGTGGTTGGCCAGACCCTGCTGATCCGCAAGGACCTGGAAGGCACCATCAAGTCCTACAAAGACCTGAACGACGAGAAGTACCGCCTGACCTCCAAGCTCGGCACCACCGGCGAGATGGTCGCCAAGAAGCTGATCTCCAAGGCCAAGTACCACGGCTACGACAACGAACAGGAAGGCGTGCTGGACGTGGTCAACGGCAAGGCCGATGCCTTTGTGTATGACGCGCCGTACAACGTGGTCGCCGAGAAGAAAGTCGGTAATGGCAAGCTGGTGTTCCTCGAAGAACCCTTCACCTTTGAACCGCTGGCCTTCGGTCTGAAGAAAGGCGATTACGACAGCATCAACTTCATCAACAACTTCCTGCACCAGATCAAGAACGACGGCACCTACGATCGCATCCATGACAAGTGGTTCAAGAGCTCCGAGTGGCTCAAGGACATGGAATAACGCCGGCTCCTGTGGCTCCTGCTTTCTGTAGGAGCGAGCTTGCTCGCGAAGGCCGTCAACGATAACGCGGGCTTACTGAATAAACGCGGTGTCTTTGAGTTTTTCGCGAGCAAGCTCGCTCCTACAAAATGCCTTGACTGAATGGCATTAGGGCAAGCCCGCCCGCCACAAAGGCGGGGGCTTACCCGACCCTTTTGGATGTTGAGTAATGAAACAGAAAAAAGCCCAATGGCCCTGGCACCTGCTGACCGTGGTCGTGCTCGTCGGCCTGGCGGGCGCCTTGTACTACGCCACGTCGCTGATGTCCTACGAATGGCGCTGGAACCGCGTACCGCAATATTTCGCCTATCAGGCCGAAACATCGCAGCGCGCGGCGGATATCTCCACCGTTGTCGAGCTGGTGCGCAAAGGCGATGTGGCCGAAGTCACCCTGCGCAACGACGCGGGCACGGAGCAAAAGCTCAGCGTGGCCGACAACAGCCTGAAAGTGGCGCGCGGCGATGACGTGGCGGAAGGCGATGTAGTGGGCGTGACCCGGCAGTGGGCGCTGGGCCCGTTGATGTGGGGCTTGTGGACCACCTTGTGGCTGTCCTTCGTGTCCGGCGTGCTGGGCTTGGCGATTGGCCTGGCGACGGGCCTGTGCCGGCTGTCCAGCAACCCGACCTTGCGCGATCTGTCGACGATCTACGTCGAACTGGTGCGCGGCACGCCGCTGTTGGTGCAGATATTCATCTTCTATTTCTTTATCGGCACGGTGCTCAACCTGTCCCGGGAGTTTGCCGGGATCGCCGCGCTGTCGCTGTTCACCGGGGCCTATGTGGCGGAAATCGTCCGCGCCGGTGTGCAGTCGATCACCCGTGGCCAGAACGAAGCCGCGCGCTCGTTGGGCTTGAGTGCCAGCCAGTCGATGCGCCATGTGGTGCTGCCGCAGGCGTTCAAGCGCGTGCTGCCGCCCCTGGCCGGGCAGTTTATCAGCCTGGTGAAAGACACTTCGCTGGTGTCGGTGATCGCGATCACCGAGCTGCTCAAGAGCGGCCGCGAAGTCATCACCACTTCGTTTTCGCCGTTTGAAATCCTGTTCTGCGTGGCAGGCCTGTACCTGTTGATCAACCTGCCGCTGTCGAAAATGGCCAGCCGGCTTGAGCGGAGGCTCGCGCAAAGTGATTGAAGTCCGCGATCTGGTAAAAGTCTTCGACACCCGTGGCCATGTGGTGCGCGCGGTGGACCACGTCACCACCCAGGTCGCCAAGGGCGAAGTGCTGGTGGTGATCGGCCCGTCCGGCTCCGGCAAGTCGACCTTCCTGCGCTGCCTCAACGGCCTGGAAGAGTTCGATTCGGGGTCGGTGAGCATCGACGGCCTGCAACTGGCCGATCCGAAAACCGACGTGAACGCCTATCGCCGCGAAGTCGGCATGGTGTTCCAGCACTTCAACCTGTTCCCCCACATGACCGTGCTGGAGAACCTGTGCCTGGCGCAGAAAGTCGTGCGCAAGCGCGGCAAAAAAGAGCGTGAAGCCAAGGCCCTGGCGTTGCTGGAAAAGGTCGGCATCGCGCAAAAGGCCAACGAGTTTCCCTCGCGTCTGTCCGGTGGCCAGCAGCAGCGGGTGGCGATAGCTCGCGCGCTGGCGATGGCGCCCAAGGTGATGCTGTTCGACGAGCCCACCTCGGCCCTCGACCCGGAAATGGTCGGCGAAGTGCTCGACGTCATGAAAACCCTGGCCCTGGAAGGCATGACCATGGTCTGCGTCACTCACGAAATGGGCTTCGCCCGTGAAGTGGCGGACCGGGTGTTGTTCTTCGATCACGGCAAGCTGCTCGAAGACGCGTCCCCGGCCGAGTTCTTCGACGCACCGAAAGACCCGCGAGCCCAGGCCTTCCTGCGCCAGGTGCTGTGAGCCTCAGAGCCTGAACTTGCCGACCAGTGTCTGCAAATCCAGGCTCAACTGGCTTAACTGAGCGCTCGCCGCCGCCGTTTCTTCACTGGCGGTGGCGGTTTGCTCGGACACATCGCGCACCTTCAACACACTGCGATTGATCTCCTCGGCCACCGCGCTTTGTTCCTCGGCGGCGGCGGCAATCTGCGGGTTCATTTCCTGGATGACCGACACCGTGCGCGCAATGGCCGCCAGGGCGTCGCCGGCGTCGCGGGTCAGGCTGACGCTGTTGTCCGTGAGGCTGCGACTGCTGTCCATGATGTCCGCCACCTGCTGGGTGCCGGTATGCAGACGCAAGATCAGTCCTTCAATTTCCTCGGCCGATTCCTGCGTGCGCAGGGCCAGGCTGCGCACTTCATCGGCGACCACCGCGAAACCTTCCCCGGCACTGCCCGCGCGCGCCGCTTCGATGGCGGCGTTCAAGGCCAGCAGGTTGGTCTGCTGGGAGACTGACTTGATCACGTCGAGCACGCTGCCGATCTGTTGGCTCTCCTGCTGCAACGCCAGCATCGCCCGGCTGGACAGTGCCATTTCACTGGCCAGGTGGCCGATCTGCTCCACCGCCTGCGCAACCACTTTGTCGCCGAGGTGGGTCTGTTGGTCGGCTTCGCTCGCCGCGATCGACGCTTGCTCGGCATGCCGGGCGACCTCCTGGGCGGTGGCGAGCATTTCATTCATGGCCGTGGCCACCTGGTCGGTTTCGTCCTTTTGATTGTTGACCCCGGCGCGGGTTTGCTCGGTGACGGTGGATAGCTGCGTAGCCGCGCTGGCGATTTGCCGGGCGCTGTCGCCGATGCCGCTGATCAGGCCACGCAGGTTGCGGATCATCTGCGCCATGCTCTGCTGCAACTGGCCCAGTTCATCGCGGCGCTCCACGGCGGGGTTTTCGCTTAAGTCGCCCGCGGCAATGCGGTTGGCGACGGCCAAGGCCTCGCGCAACGGCACGGCGATTTGCCGGGCGATCCACCAGGCCGCCAAGGCCCCCAGCAGCAGGGCGGCAAGGGTGACGCTGATCAGCAGGGTTCGGGTGTGCTGCGCTTCCCGGTCGCGTTTGAACGCCTGGCCCTGGCTGACCAGATCGCTTTGCGCCAGCAACTGATTGAGTTGTTGTTCAAAGCGGTTTTGCACGGTCTCGGTGTCGAGTTGTGCCTGCTTGAGCGTGGTCAGCAGCGCACGGTATTGCGCGAGGTCGGTTTTGAGCAGGGTGGCGTCCACGGGCAGGTTGGTGACGGCGACTTGAGCGACGTCCAGGGCGTCGAGGGCCTTGCCCACCGCTTCGGCATAGGCCTGCAACGACTCGGCGGCCCAGGCGGGGCTGCGCGCGCGATCTTCGGCCTGTTCCATGGCCTGGCGCAGATCTTCGATGGCGTCGAGCGCCTGCTGGTCTTGCTGGTCAGGCAGTTCGCTGGACAGTTGCGCGAGGGTGTCGCTGGCTTGCAGGGCGGCTTTTTGCAGCGGCGGCCGGGCGTTTTCCCGCTGTTCGATCAACGGCGGCAATTCCACCAGCACCGCTTTGAAGGCGGCTACCAGGCGTTCGGCTTCCTCGAGACGCTGCAGGTCGGTCGGGTCTTTCATGTGTTTTGACAGGTAGTCGAGGTGCTGGTCGATTTTTTCGCTCTGCCGCGTCATTTTGCCCAGGCTGGCCGTGTCGGTGAGCGTTCGGTACACGATGCGGTCGGCGCGCATGGCCTCCGCGTCGGCGGCCAGTTGGCCCAGCACCGTCAGGTTGCTGGAGCGGAACAGTGCGGCATTCAAGGCCTGCCAGCCTGTCATGGCGATGATGAAACTGAGGACCAGCACCTGGCCAAAACCCAGGGCGAGTTTGAGTCGGACGCTGGCGTTGACCAGCAAGCGGGTCAGCCGAGGAAACATGATGAACCTCCAAATCTGAAAAAGCGCTGCGCAACAAGGCAAACGCTAAAACGATTTGGGGTGAGGGCGGGCTGATAAGCGTGTAGGAAATTTCACAAGATGCTGAAGTGCGGCGACCCGGATGGGTCGCCGCCCAGCCCGGTCAGATGCGGAAACGTCCGACCAGGGTTTGCAGGTAGATGCCCAGGCGCGCCAGTTCGGCGCTGGAAGCGGCGGTCTCTTCACTGGCCGAGGACGTCTGTTCCGACACATCGCGCACGTTCAGCACGCTGCGGTTGATCTCTTCGGCCACGGCGCTTTGTTGCTCGGCGGCGGTGGCGATCTGCGAGTTCATCGCCTGGATCGTCGATACGGTACGGGTGATGTTCGCCAGGGCGCTGCCGGCGCGGCGCGTCAATTCGACGCTGCTGTCGGTCAGCCCACGGCTGTTGTCCATGATGGTCGCCACTTGCTGGGTGCCCGTTTGCAAGCCGACGATCAGCTCTTCGATCTCTTCCGTGGATTTTTGCGTGCGCTGGGCCAGGCTGCGCACTTCATCGGCCACCACCGCGAAGCCGCGCCCGGCTTCACCGGCACGCGCTGCTTCAATCGCGGCGTTCAGCGCCAGCAGGTTGGTTTGTTGGGCCACCGACTTGATCACGTCGAGCACGCTGCCGATCTTGTCGCTTTCGC
Source organism: Pseudomonas sp. K8 (assembly GCF_014889455.1). NCBI lineage: Bacteria > Pseudomonadati > Pseudomonadota > Gammaproteobacteria > Pseudomonadales > Pseudomonadaceae > Pseudomonas > Pseudomonas sp. K8. The sequence continues at coordinate 182,372 of NZ_VJWO01000005.1, read as the reverse complement.
GCTTGAGATGGCCCATGGCCTCGGTGGAGTTGCCGACTTCGGTGGCCAGGCGTTCGATCTGGGCGATGGCTTCACCGACCACCTTGTCGCCTTCGCGGGCCTGCTGGTCCGCTGCAACTGCGGCTTCGGACGCTTCCTCGGCGTTGCGCGCAACTTCCTGCACGGTCGCGGCCATTTCATTCATGGCCGTGGCGACTTGGTCGGTCTCGATTTTCTGATTGTTGACCCCGGCGCTGGTCTGCTCGGTGACCGACGACAATTGCTCGGCGGCGCTGGCGATCTGGGTGACGCCGTCGCTGATGCCGCCGATCAATTCGCGCAGGCCTACGGTCATGCTTTGCATGGCGCGTTGCAGTTGGCCCAGTTCGTCCTGGCGAGTGGACGTCAGGTCGTGGCTCAGGTCGCCCGAGGCAACGCGCTCGGCCACCTTGAGGGTCTGATTCAGCGGGATGACGATCTGGCGCGTGATCGCCCAGGCGGCCACCAGGCCAAAGATCAATGCCAGCACGGTGGCCAGCAGGAGCAGGTACTTGGCCTGGGCGGCATCGGTGTCGCGCACCGCGGTCTGGGAAATTGTCAGTTTATCGCTGCGGTTCAGCAGGACATCGCCTTGCGCGCTCATGGTTTTGAGTGCGACGGCGGTGGCCACCTGGGAGTCGCGGAACTGGCTGACGGCGGCGCGATAGGCTTGCAGCGAGACACTGGCCTGCTGCAGGTTGGCCTGGTATTGCTCCTGCAATGAACCTTGCAGTTCAGTGATCTTCTTCAGCGCGTTGTCGATGGCGTCGAGCGCGGGTTGCTCAGCCTCGACCTTGCCGCTGTAGGTGTAACCGCGGACCTGGAAGCGCGCTTGCTGGATCAGCTTGCTCAGGTCGACCACGCTATTGAACTGGGTGACGCTGTCGCTTTGCAGCAGGGATTTCTCGACTTCAGTCACCTTGAGCACCGCATTGTCGGCGGTATTGCCCAGCTTGCTGCGCGCATCTTCGCGGCTGGCGCCGGCTTGCGCCATATCGCTGAATGCGCGCTTGTATTGCTCCACGGCGGCCAATTGCTCATCGATCAGGGCGATGTCGGCAGGTTGTTCGATCAGCGTGCGGGCGGTCTTCATGCCGCTGTCCAGGCGGTTCAGCAGCTCGCTGACGGCCGCCGTGCCTTGTTCGCCACGGCGCATTTCATAGTCCAGGCGGGCGATACGCAGGTCTTTGGTCAAGACATTGAGGCTGGAGATATACCCCAGTTTGTCGCCGCGGCTGGCCACATCGCCCAGGCCGGTCCAGCCGGTGAAGGTGATCAACAAGGTGAGGAGCAACACCAGGCCAAAGCCTACGCCCAGTTTGTGGTTGACGCTGACATTCCCCAGCTTTTCGGCTAACCAACGATGCATGCTGCGAACTCCCGTGGAACAAGGCTTGGACTTATTCGACGGTTATCGGCAGCGCAGCAAGAATCTGTAGGAATTGGTTGGCTAGAATAGCCGGGCGAGCAGGGCGGTGACGGCGGTTTCCACGCGCAGGATGCGCGCGCCCAGTTGCACCGGTTGCAAGCCGGCCTTGCTCAGCAGGTCGACCTCGTAGGGTATCCAGCCGCCTTCCGGGCCGATGGCCAGGGTTACCGGCTCGTCCAGACCGCGCGGGCACGGCGGGTAATCGCCGGGATGGCCGATCAGGCCGAGGGTGCCTGCGGTCATGGCGGGCAGGCGGTCTTCGACGAAGGGCTTGAAGCGTTTTTCGATGACGATTTCCGGTAGCCCTGTGTCGCGCGCCTGTTCCAGGCCGAGGATCAATTGCTCGCGAATCGCCTCGGGCTCCAGGAAGGGGGTTTGCCAGAAGCTCTTTTCCACGCGGTAGCTGTTGACCAGCACGACCTTCGGCACGCCCATGGCGGCGACGGTCTGCAGCACCCGGCGCAGCATTTTCGGGCGTGGCAGGGCCAGCAGCAGGGTCAGCGGCAGTTTGGCCGGCGGCGGCAGGTCGAAGGCCACTTGCAGCTCGGCTTCGTGGGCTTCCAGGCGCAGCACTTGGGCATTGCCCATCAGCCCGCCGATACGCCCGACCCGCAGGTTGTCGCCCGCCGTCGCGCGGTGGACGTCCTGCATATGCACCAGGCGCCGGTCACGCAGGACCACCCGGTCGGCCGCGATAAAGTCGGCCTCTTCAAGCAGCAACAGGTTCACGGCTGGGTCGCTGGCGGCTGGTCGTTGTCGTCGGCGGCTTGGTCGTCGGGGTGTTCGCCACGCTTGGTGATCAGGCTGCTGAACAGGATGCCGATCTCGAACAGCATCCACATCGGCACGGCCAGCAGGGTCTGGGAGAAGATGTCCGGCGGGGTCAGGATCATGCCGACCACGAAGCAGCCGATGACCACGTAGGGACGGATCTTCTTCAGGTACTGCACGTTGACCACGCCGATCCACACCAGCAACACCACGGCCACCGGAATTTCGAAGGCCACGCCGAAGGCGAAGAACAGCGTCATCACGAAGTCGAGGTAGCTGGTGATGTCGGTCATCATCTCTACGCCGGCCGGGGTGGCGGCGGCGAAGAACTTGAAGATCAGCGGGAACACCAGGAAGTAAGCGAACGCCATGCCGGTGTAGAACAGCAGGATGCTCGATACCAGCAACGGCACCGCGATGCGCTTCTCATGCTTGTACAGGCCGGGGGCGATGAAGCCCCAGATCTGGTGCAGGATCACCGGGATCGCCAGGAACAGCGAGACCATCATCGTCAGCTTCAACGGCGTCAGGAACGGCGACGACACGTCGGTGGCGATCATCGTCGCGCCGGCCGGCAGGTAATGGCGCAGTGGCGTGGAGACGAAGGTGTAGATCTGCTGGGTAAAGGCGAACAGCCCGGCAAAGATCACGAAGATCGCCGCCACGCAACGCAGCAGGCGGGTACGCAGCTCGGTGAGGTGCGAGACCAGTGGCATGTGCTGGTCGTTTTCCGGTTTATCAGCGCTCATGGGGCTCGCGGCGGCAATGTAGGGTCATGGGGAGCGGGCGGCGCGGTTGGCGTCGGCGCTGGCTCGGTTGGAGCGGTCGGGGTAGCGGGCGCTGCTTCAACAACGGGCGTGGGCGCAATGCTGTGTTCGGCCACCGGTGTCACCGGCTTGGCCTGCTCCTGCACCGGCGTCAGAATATTGCGCGCCTCCTGCTCCAACGACAGGATGTGTTCGTTGTGCAGTTGGCGGCGGATTTCGTCGGCGCCGATTTCCCGTTCAACTTCCTGTTTGATGGCGTTGAAACTGCGTTTCAGACGCCCGATCCACAAACCGGCCGTGCGCGCGGCGCCGGGCAGGCGTTCCGGCCCGAGTACCAGCAAGGCCACGAGGCCGACGAGCAGCAGTTCAGAGAAGCTGATACCAAACATTAGTCAGTGCTCACGAGTCTTTGCGGATCGGCTCTTCGACTTTTTCAGCCTGCACGTCGAAGGTGCGACGCTCGGTGATCGGCTGGGTCGCCTGCGGGTGGACCGGTTGGGCCGGCGGCACCGGGTTGGCGGCGGGTTCGGCGGGTTTTTCGTCATCGTTCATGGCCTTGCGAAAGCCCTTGATCGACTCGCCCACGTCGGTGCCGAGGTTTTTCAGTTTCTTGGTGCCAAATACCAGAACGACCACCACCAAGATGACGATCCAATGTTTCCAGTCAAAAATGCCCATGCTGCAATTCCTCTGTAAAAGTTATTCAGGCGGACGGGCGCGAGGCCTTTTCGGCATGCCCGGACAAGCCGAAGCGACGGTCCAGTTCATCCAGCACGGCCTGCGGATGCTGCCCCAGTTGGGCGAGCATGACCAGGCTGTGGAACCATAGGTCGGCGGTTTCGTAGATCACATCGCTGCAGTCGCCGCTGATCTCGGCATCCTTGGCGGCGATGATGGTCTCGACGGATTCTTCGCCGAGTTTTTCCAGGATCTTGTTCAGGCCCTTGTGGTACAGGCTGGCGACGTAGGAGCTTTCGGCATCCGCGCCTTTGCGCTCTTCCAGCACCTGGGCCACACGGTTCAGGGTATCGCTCATGGTCAGTGTCCTGCCGAATAAATGGCGTGCGGGTCTTTGAGTACCGGCTCCACAACCTTCCACTCGCCGTTCTCGAACACGCGATAGAAGCAACTGTGGCGGCCGGTGTGGCAGGCGATGCCGCCGATCTGCTCGACCTTGAGGATCACCACGTCGGCGTCGCAGTCCAGGCGTATCTCGTGCAGGGTTTGCACGTGCCCGGACTCTTCGCCCTTGCGCCACAGTTTGCCACGCGAACGTGACCAGTAAATGGCGCGCTGCTCAGCGGCGGTGAGGCTCAGGGCCTCGCGGTTCATCCAGGCCATCATCAGCACGCGCCCGGTCTTGTAGTCCTGGGCAATGGCCGGCACCAGGCCGTCACTGTCCCACTTGATCTCATCCAGCCAGTCTTTCATCTTCGGCTCCGGCAATTTGCGACAGTGTATAACCGGATTGGCTACCGACGCACGATCAGATAAACACCCACGGCGACCATGATGCCGGCCGGCCAGTGGCCCAGTTGATTCAGCGGCCCGCCGATAGCCAGCATCACCCCGCCGACCAGATGCGCGGCGCCCAGCAGGCGCAGGAACCAGTCGTCCTTGCGCGTGTGCCACGGCGGCGTCGGGTCTTTGGCGTGGGGCTGGGACATGCGTTCCAGCAGGTCGCGGGTCATGTTGGCCAGGTGCGGCAGTTGCTCCACCTGGCTCTGCAGGTTGCCCAGCAGGGTTTTCGGGCTGACCCGCTCGCGCATCCAGCGTTCGAGGAACGGCTGGGCGGTGTTCCACAGGTCGAGATCGGGGTACAGCTGGCGGCCCAGGCCTTCAATGTTCAGCAGGGTTTTCTGCAGCAGCACCAACTGCGGCTGCACTTCCATATTGAAGCGCCGCGCGGTCTGGAACAGGCGCATCAGCACCTGGCCGAAGGAAATGTCTTTCAGCGGCTTTTCGAAGATCGGCTCGCACACGGTGCGGATCGCCGCTTCGAATTCGTTGAGCTTGGTTTCCGCCGGCACCCAACCCGAATCGATGTGCAACTGCGCCACGCGGCGGTAATCGCGCTTGAAGAAGGCGAACAGGTTGCGCGCCAGGTAGTCCTGGTCTTCCGGGGTCAGGCTGCCGACGATGCCGCAGTCGATCGCAATGTACTGCGGGCTCCACGGGTTGAGGGTGCTGACGAAGATATTGCCGGGGTGCATGTCGGCATGGAAGAAACTGTCGCGGAACACCTGGGTGAAGAAGATCTCCACGCCGCGCTCGGCGAGCATCTTCATGTTGGTGCGCTGGTCGGCCAGGGTCGCGAGGTCGGTGACCTGCACGCCGTAGATGCGCTCCATCACCAACACTTTCGGGCGGCACCAGTCCCAGTACACTTGCGGCACATACAGCAGCGGTGAGCCTTCAAAGTTGCGCTTGAGCTGGCTGGCGTTGGCCGCTTCGCGCAGCAGGTCGAGTTCGTCGTAGATGGTTTTTTCGTAGTCGGCGACCACGTCCACCGGGTGCAACAGGCGCGCGTCGGCGGAGAAGCGTTCGGCGGCGCGGGCGAGAATGAACAGCCACGCCAGGTCTTGGCCGATGATCGGCTTGAGGCCCGGGCGAATCACCTTCACCACCACTTCTTCGCCGGTCTTGAGCTGCGCCGCATGCACTTGCGCCACCGAGGCCGAGGCCAGGGGCTCGACGTCGAAACGGCTGAACACGTCGCTGATCTTCCGGCCCAACTGCTCTTCGATCAGCTTCATCGACTGCTGCGAATCGAACGGCGGCACGCGGTCCTGCAGCAGCATCAGTTCGTCTGCGATGTCTTCGGGCAGCAGGTCGCGACGGGTCGAGAGGATCTGCCCGAACTTGATAAAGATCGGCCCCAGATCCTGCAAGGCCAGGCGCAGGCGCGCGCCACGGCTCAGGTCCAGCGGCTTGCGCGGGAACCAGCGCCACGGCAGCACATAGCGCACGGCAAGCAGGAACCACGGCAACGGCAGGGCGAACAGCAGGTCATCGAGGCGGTAGCGGATTACGACGCGCTGGATACGGAACAAACGGCGGACGGCGAGCAGCTTCATGCGTTATCGCTTGGATCAAGGGAACGGCTCAGGCGCTCGAAGCGGGCCTCAAGGCGTTCCAGGTCGATTTTGGCCTTGTCGAGTTCACGAAAGCGCGCTTGCGCTTCCCGTTGTCCGACCAGGGTGCGCGATTCTTCGCTCAGGTATTCGGCGAGGTTCTGGTTGAGGCTGGCGAACCCCTGCTGGTACCAGCGCGTGCGACTGCGCAGGTGGCCGCTGATCAACTGGGTGGGCACGGGGCCAATCCAGCGCGACAGTTCGTATTCCCAGTCCAGTTCCAGGTCCTGCAGCACGGCGGCCAGGTCCATCAGCACCGCGCTGTCGCCTTCCAGCGCCACTTCGGGGCCGTGGAGGATGGCGGTCTTGTTGCGGCTCAGCGCCAGGTGCAACAGGCTCGAGGCCGGCGCACGCAGGGTGCAGTCGGCCTCGGCGGCCCAATGGGTCGCGAGCAACAGGCCTTCGTCGCTGGGCAGGATAAACAGCTGCAAGGCGGGGCTCGTGCAGTCGACGGCGATGATCTTGCCGTTCAAGTGCGCCAGCCGCGCCAGGGCGGTGCTGTCCAGGCGCAGCACGCGGTTGACGCCGTGTTCGACGCTGGCGAGCAGGCCTTGGAACAGCATCAGGGCTTGATGCCGCGGTGCAGGGCGACGATGCCCGAGGTCATGTTGTGGTAGGTCACGCGGTCGAAACCGGCGTCCACCATCATCGACTTCAGGGTTTCCTGGTCGGGGTGCATGCGGATCGATTCGGCCAGGTAGCGATAGCTCTCGGCATCGTTGGTGATCAGCTTGCCCATCAACGGCATGAAGGCGAACGAGTAGGTGTCGTAGACCTTGGACATCAATGCGTTGGTCGGCTTGGAGAACTCCAGCACCAACAGCCGGCCACCGGGCTTGAGTACGCGCAGCATCGAGCGGATCGCGTCTTCCTTGTGGGTCACGTTGCGCAGGCCGAAGGCGATGGTCACGCAGTCGAAATGGTTGTCGGGGAACGGCAGCTTTTCCGCATCGGCCTGGACGAATTCGATATTGCCGGCCACGCCTTTGTCGAGCAGGCGATCGCGGCCGACCTTGAGCATCGAGCCGTTGATATCCGCCAGCACCACCTGGCCGGTCGGGCCGACCAGCTTGGAGAACTTGGCCGCCAGGTCGCCCGTGCCGCCGGCGATGTCCAGCACGCGGTTGCCGGTACGCACGCCCGACAATTCGATGGTGAAGCGCTTCCACAGGCGGTGCATGCCGCCGGACAGCACGTCGTTCATCAGGTCGTACTTGGCCGCAACGGAGTGGAACACTTCAGCGACTTTCTGCGCTTTCTGGCTTTCCGGGACGTTCTTGAAGCCGAAGTGAGTGGTGGGTTCGGCATCGCTGCCTTTGCGCTGATCAGTCATATCGCTGTCACCAAAAGAGAATGCGGGACATGATAATCCCCAAGGCCTGCTTTGTCTTGGCAAGGCTGAAGGTAAGATAGGTGCTCACCGAGACCTTTTGCCGCATGGCAGGTGTTCAAGTCGTTATAAAGAGGAGTCGTTGCAATGGCCCGTATCACTGTTGAACGTGTACACACCCTGGGTAAAGAAGGCGCACGGGCGAAGGCCGAGAAGCTGGCACAGAAACTCCAGGATCAATATGGCCTGGAGCCTTCGTGGTCTGGCGATACGTTGAACCTCAAGCGTTCGGGGGTTAAAGGCACGGTGCAGGTTGCCGCTGATCTGTTGCGTATCGATGTGGAACTGGGCCTGCTGATGTCGGCCATGAGTGGCACCATCAAGACTGAAATCGAGAAAGCCCTGGATAAAGCCTTGGCCTGATCCGACTGTTGTTAGGGTGCCGATTCTAATTTTTCTGCCTACTTTGTGCCCAAGCCCTCAACTTCTGCGGGCCGTTCCTCCACCCTTTTTGCGTGAGGTGTTCCATGGCCAAAGTTACCCTGAAGAAAAAAATCGACGCCCCGAGCCACGCCCTGGACGAGGTTAAAACCTATGCCCGCAAGATCTGGCTGGCAGGCCTGGGCGCCTATGCCAGGGTCGGAAACGAGGGCGGCGAGTACTTCAAAGAGCTGGTAAAGACCGGGCAACATGTTGAAAGTAAAGGTAAAAAAGTTGCGGTTGAACAACTTGATGCTGCCAACAGTCAGATTGACCAAGTAAAGAGTAATCTCTCCAGCGTCAAAGGCCGGGTTGAAGTTCAACTGGATAAAGTTGAAAAAGCTTTTGACACTCGTGTTGCAAGTGCCTTGAATCGAATCGGCATTGCGTCTAAACATGACGTGGAGACACTCTCTGCTAAGCTCGAAGAGCTGACGGCATTGCTCGAACGTGTCGCGCGTAAACACTAAGGAGACATCGGGATGGCTGTTAAAAAGACTACTCAGAAAGAAGGCAGCTCGTGGGTCGGGAAAGTTGAAGAATATTCCCGCAAGATCTGGCTGGCTGGTTTAGGCGTTTACTCGAAGATCGACAGTGACGGCAGCAAACTCTTCGAGACGTTGGTTAAAGACGGCGAGAAGGCCGAGAAGTTGACCAAAAGCACCGTGGGTAAAAAAGTCGATGCGGCCAAGGCCAGCGCCGGTTCCGCCAAGTCGAGCATTTCCGAGACTTGGAACAAGTTGGAAGAAACTTTCGACAAGCGCCTTAACAGTGCGATTTCGCGACTGGGCGTACCCAGCCGTGCTGAAGTGAAAGCACTGCACAGCAAGGTCGAGACCCTGACCAAGCAAATCGAAAAACTCACCGGTGCCAAAGTCGCCCCGGTGAAGGCTGCTGCGTCCAAGCCTGCCGCTAAAACCGCTGCCGCCAAACCGGCTGCGAAAACGGCCGCCAAGCCACTGGTCAAAGCCGCCGCCAAGCCGGCCGCCAAACCTGCGGCCAAAGCGCCAGCCAAAGCCGTGGCTAAACCTGCGGCCAAGCCAGCGGCGAAAGTTGCAGCGGCCAAACCTGCGGCCAAGCCAGCCGCTAAACCAGTGGCCGCTAAAGCCGCTGCCAAACCCGCCGCTAAAGCGGTCGCCGCCAAACCTGCAGCGGCCAAACCTGCCGCCGCCAAACCTGCCGCCGCGAAGAAGCCGGTCGCCGCGAAAAAGCCCGCAGCAGCGAAGCCGGCCGTGGCCGCCAAGCCTGCGCCTGCGGCACTCGCCGCTTCCAGCGCCAACTCGGCAGCCGCGCCGACCGCTGCGCCTGCACCGACTGCCGCATCGGTAACCCCGACGCCATCCAGTCAGTCCTGATCTTTTCGGGGCACCTGAAAAAGCGCCCGGCCTGTGAAGGTCGGGCGCTTTTATGATCGGTCAGTCCATTCGATTGCCGCACGGTTCTCGCGCAGTGCAAGTACGATCAGTACGCAAAAACAATCGGCTTATCGAAAGTTGGGGATCAGAAGTGACTGCGAGCTGTTCAAGTTCACTCGACAGTTCGGTGAGCCTCAATGACGCAGTGCCTGTAAGGCACACGTTTAACCCGGATCGTCCATATAGCGCAGCGCCAGGCGCTCCGTGGTTTCCCGCGCCGCTGGCAACAGGTGCGGCGCGACCAGCATCATGATCTGGTAGACCACCACCTGCACCTCGCCTTCACGGTCGAGAATGCGTTGGTAGTCCAGGGAAAACAGCAGGGTCATGGTGATCTGCTCCACCAACTGGCCCAGCGCCTGGGTGCTGCTGACCAACTGCCCCGCCGCCTGCAGCCGTGCGAGTAATGACGCCAGGGTGCGCTTGAGCGCCGTGAGCAGGTGGCGAATGCCCCTTGCCAGTTTCGGCAGGCGTCCCGCCAGGTTCGACAGGTCCTGGAACAGGAACCGGTAATGGGCCATGCGCTCGACGATCAGGTGCAGGAACAGCCAGTAATCCTGGGCCTCCAGTTGCGCGCCCGGCGGTGGGTCGAGCAGGGGCGCCAGCTCACTCTGGAAACGCTCGAACAGCCCGAGCACCAGCGGTTCCTTGCCATGGAAGTGGTAGTAGAGATTGCCGGGGCTGATCCCCATTTCATTGGCCACCTCCATGGTCGACACGTTCGGTTCGCCCTTGTGGTTGAACAACAGCAGGGCACATTCAAGGATACGGTCGCGGGTTTTCATCCGGTCTTCTTAAATAGGATCGTTGAGCTCAGCGGACCCGCACGTAAGTGCCTGGCGCTGCTTCCATCGGTGGGTAATTCTGGTTGCCCAGGGCGGTGAGGGTTTCGCGTTGTACGCCCGAGCGCGCTTGAATCCACGCCAGCCACTCGGGCCACCAGCTGCCTTCGACGTGGCTGGCGTCGTAGTACCAGGCGCGTGGGTCGCTGCTCAGCTTGAGGTTCTCGACGTAGTTGGCCTTGGGGTTGCCCGGCGGGTTGAGGATGCTCTGGATATGCCCGCTGTTGGACAGCACGAAGCGCCGCTCGCCGCCCAGCAACTGCGTGGAGCGGTACACCGCGTCCCATGGCGTGATGTGGTCGTTGATCCCGGCCACGCTGAAGCTGTCCACCGTGACCTTCTGCAAGTCGATGGGCGTGCCGCACACTTCCAGGCCACCGGGATGGCTCAGCGGGTTGTGTTTGAAGAAGTCCAGCAGGTCGCCATGCAGGGCGGCGGGCAGGCGCGTGTTGTCGTTGTTCCAGTACAGGATGTCGAAGGCCGGCGGTTCCTTGCCCAGCAGGTAGTTGTTGATCCAGTAGTTCCAGATCAGGTCGTTGGGGCGCATCCAGGCAAATACCTTGGCCATGTCGCGACCGTCCAGCACGCCCTGCTGGTAGGAGCGGCGCTTGGCGGCTTCCAGGGTTTGCTCGTCGGCGAACAGGGTGGCGGGGCTGTCGATCTGGCTGTCGAGCAGGCTCACCAGATAGCTGGCGCTGGCGACGCGGCGCAACTGGCGCTTGGCTTGCAGGTGGCCTTGCAGCGCGGCGATGGTCAGGCCGCCGGCGCAGGCGCCCATCAGGTTGACCTCGCGGGCGCCGGTGATCGCGCGGCAGACGTTGAGTGCTTCCTCCAGCGCGGCCACGTAGGTGGACAGGCCCCATTCGCGGTGGCGCACATCCGGGTTGCGCCAGCTGACGATGAAGGTCTGCAGGCTGTTTTTCAGGGCGTACTGCACGAAGCTGTTGGCCGGGCTCAGGTCGAAGATGTAGTACTTGTTGATTTGCGGCGGCACGATCAACAGGGGCTTGGCGTACTGCTTTTCGCTCATGGGCTTGTACTGGATCAGCTCCAGCAGCTCATTGCGAAACACCACCGAGCCTGGCGTGGTGGCGACGGTCTTGCCCACTTCAAAGGCGTGTTTGCTGACCTGGCGCGGCAGGCCGTTGTTGTGCAGCATGTCTTCGAACAGGTTGCTCACGCCGCGCACCACGCTGTTACCGCCGGAGTTGAGCAGTTCCTTGATGGCCAGCGGGTTGAGCAAGGTGTTGGAGGGCGATACCGCATCGTTGATCAGGGTGAACGCGAAGTGCGCGCGGGCGCGGTCATCGGCGCTCAGGGTGCTGTCATCGATCCAGCTGCGGGTTTGCTTCTGCCAGCTCAGGTACGCCTGCAGGCTGCGTCGGTACAGCGGGTTGAGGGCCCAGGTCGGGTCGATGAAGCGGCTGTCGTGGGGGTTGGGTTCATGCACGGTTTCGCCCAGCAACACGCGCCCCAGTTGACCGCCCAGGGCCAGGGCATGACGAGCGGTATGCACCGGGTTGCGCAAGCCGTGGGCGGCGACGCTGCGCAGGGTCGACAGCAAGTCCCGGCCGCGCAGGCCGGTGATCGCATTTTGCGCATTGATGAACACGGCAGGGGTGGGCGCCGGGTTCGTCACGGGTCGTTCTCGCATGAGCCAACACTCCTTCGTCAAGTCATCAACAGGCACGCCAATTCAGAACCATAGTCGGTTCTCGGCAAGTTGCGCGGCGGTGTGGTCCTTACACCGCCGGACGGGGATGAATCACCGCGCGCAGGCGCTCCTCCTCGAGAAATTTCATGATGATCGGCGCCACGGCTTCGGCGCGGGTGATCAGGAACAGGTGGCCATCATCGATGATGTGCAGCTGTGCGTTGGGAATGCGCCAGGCGAGCATCCGCATGTTGATCAGCGGGATCAGCGGGTCGTCGTCCCCGGCCAGCACCAGGGTCGGCTGACGGATCTTGTGCAGCCAGTGGATGCTGGTCCAGCCCAGCCCGGCGAACAGTTGCCAGTAGTAACCCAGCTTGCCGGCCGAGCGCACTTTGCTCGCGTGTTCGGCGGCCAGGTTCGAATCGCGGCGGAACGAACCGCCATAAATCATCGGTGCAATACGCACCACGTGAGACGGCTGGATATAGCGCCGCGGGCTCGCCATCAGCCACAGCACTTTCGGCTTGCCCGGCACCATCACCGCACCGGCGGCGGTCGCGGCGAGAATCAGCTTCTTGCAGCGCTCCGGGTAGTCGTAGGCAAACTGCTGCGCCAACGCGCCGCCCCAGGACACGCCCACCGCATTCACCTGGCCGTAGTCCAGGTAATCGAGCATCCGCGCGGTGAGCTTGGCCAGGCCGGGAAAGCGATACGGCCGCTTGGGTGTCGACGAGCCGCCCACGCCCGGCACATCGAAGGCGATCACTTCCAGGTCCGGGTCCAGGGCCTGGACGAACGGAAACACCAGCTCGAGGTTGGCGCCGATGCCGTTGAAGATCAGCAGTGGCGTCAAGTGCGACTTGCCCGGGCGTACCGCCGTGCGGATGGTCTGGCCATCCAGGTCGATGGTGCGGAAGATGAACGGTTGCGGCATGCTCAAGCCCTGTGAAGTATTGCAGTCCGAGTGAGGTCAGTGTGGGACGGGGCTTGCTCCCGATGACGTTCGGTCAGTCAATGGATCTGGTGACTGATACACCGCTATCGGGAGCAAGCTCCCTCCCACATTTGATCTCATTTCAATCCCGAAAAAGTGTGCTCTAGCGTTCATGCACATAGGTACCCGGTGCCGCTTCGGCTGCGGCGTAGGTTTTATTGCCTAATGTCGTCGGTGCCCTCTTCAACTTGCCCGCCCGCTCCGCCTGCCACGCCTGCCAATGCAACCACCACGAGTCGGTGTGCTTGGTCGCATTTTCCTGCCATTCCAGCGGCTTGCCCGCCAGGCCGTCGCTGGTCTGGTAGCGGGCCTTGGGGTTGCCCGGCGGGTTGAGGATGCTCTGGATATGCCCGCTGCTCGACAGCACAAACTCCACCTTGCCGCCAAACAACTGCGCCGACTTGTAGCAGGACTGCCACGGCGTGATGTGGTCGTTGGTGCCGGCCAATGAGTAGATATCGGCCGTGACCTGCTTGAGGTCGATCGGCGTGCCGCACACTTCCAAGGCATTGGCGCGCACCAGTGGGTTGTTCTTGAACAGTTCGATCAGGTCGCCGTGGAATGCCGCCGGCAAGCGCGTGGTGTCGTTGTTCCAGAACAGGATGTCGAACACCGGCGGCTCGTTGCCCAGCAGGTAGTTGTTGACCCAGTAGTTCCAGATCAGGTCGTTGGGGCGCATCCAGGCAAATACTTTGGCCATGTCGCGGCCTTCCAGCACGCCGGCCTGGTAGGAGTGGCGCTTGGCCGCTTCCAGCGTCTGCTCGTCGACGAACAGCGCCACCTGGGTGTCCAGGGTGGTGTCCAGCACGCTCACCAGCAGGGTCAGGGCGTTGACCTTCTTCTCCCCCAGCGCCGCGTAGTGGCCGAGCAGGGCGGTGCAGGTGATGCCGCCGGAGCAGGCGCCGAGCATGTTGATGTCTTGACTGCCGGTAATCGCGGTGACCACATCGACCGCTTCCTTGAGCGCCTCGATATAGGTCGACAGGCCCCACTCGCGCTGGGCCTTGGTCGGGTTGCGCCAGCTGACGATAAACGTCTGCTGGCCGTTGCGCAGGCAGAAGCGCGCCAGGCTCTTATCCGGGCTCAGGTCGAAGACATAGAATTTGTTGATCTGCGGCGGCACCACCAGCAGCGGGCGTTCGTGGACCTGTTCGGTGATCGGCTTGTACTGGATCAGCTCCAGCACGTCATTGCGAAACACCACCGAACCTTCGCTGGTGCCCAGGGACTTGCCGACCTCAAACGCGCCCATGTTGACCTGGCTCGGCATGCCGCCGTTGTGAACCATGTCCTTGGCCAGGTGGGACAGGCCGTCGAGCAGGCTTTTGCCGCCGGTTTCAAAGAAGCGCTTGACCGCCGCCGGGTTGGCTGCCGTGTTGGAGGGGGCCATGGCTTCGGTCATCAGGTTGATCACGAAGTGACCGCGGCTGATGTCCTGTTCCGACAGGTTGCTGTCACCGATCCAGTCGTGCAGTTCCTTGCGCCACGCCAGGTAGGTTTGCAGGTAACGCTTGTAGAGTGGGTTCTGGCTCCAGGCCGGGTCGTGAAAGCGACGGTCATCGCTTTCGGGCACCAGCGCGGACTTGCCGAACATCACATTTTTCAATTCGACGCCAAAGTGGGCGACATGCTTGACGCTGTGCAACGGTTGTCTGATGGCTTGGCTCAGCACCATCTTCGCCGAGGCCAATAAGTCCTTTTTACGTAACGCGATGATCGGGTTCAGCCCCAAGGTGTTTTCCGAGGCCTGGCGTTTCAAGTCATCGTTATTCTTGTTACTCATCTACGACGCTCCATTGTCCGAAAGACGAGTACCGGGTACCGCTGCGCACCACGTTTCGATACACAACACAAGCCAGGTACTGCGACTCGGGTGACCGTTGATACCGCATCGTCAAATGCAGGGAACTTGCCAGTTCCATTGGTTACCCGAGTTTAATTTTTTTCGCAAGCGGGCCAATCGTTGGCCACAGGAGTGGGCATTCAAGCAGATGGAATTAGAAAATGCCCTCTAAAGCGCAAGAAGCCTGGACTAGAGCATCAGCCGCACGACTGACTGATCCGGGTCGCGGGTTTTTCCGGCCGCTTTGAGTTCGGCGAGGTAATCGGCCCACAGCGCGTCCTGACGCACGGCCAGTTGGTAGAGGTAGTCCCAGGTGAACAATCCGCTGTCGTGTCCGTCGTCGAAGATCAATTTCAGTGCGTACTGACCGGCCGGTTCGATCTTGTTCAAGCGCACGTTGAGCTTGCCGAATTGCAGGATCGGTTTGCCGTGGCCCTGGACTTCGGCGGAAGGCGAATGTACCCGTAGGAATTCGGCGGGCAACTGGTAGGCCTCGTCGGGCCCGTAGGTGAGGCCGAGGGTGTTGGAGGTTTTGTGCAGGTTTACAGCAGTAGGAAATTTCGACATTGATGAGATCCTGAATAAACCGGCTTCAAAATGTGGGAGGGGGCTTGCTCCCGATGGCGGTCGGTCAGACAGATGGATGCTGACTGACACACCGCCATCGGGGGCAAGCCCCCTCCCACATTGAAGCAAAGCAGTGCTGTGTGAGGCTTACAGGATATAGCGAGACAGATCTTCGTTCTGCGCCAATTCGCCCAAGTGGCTGTTGACGTAGGCGGCGTCGATCTGGATGGCTTCGCCATTCTGCGCGCCGGCCAGGTCGCCGGCGCTGAACGACACTTCCTCGAGCAGGCGCTCCAGCAAGGTATGCAGGCGACGGGCGCCGATGTTCTCGGTCTTCTCGTTGACCTGCCAGGCGATTTCCGCCAGGCGCTTGATGCCGTCCGGCAGGAACTCGATGGCGAGGCCTTCGGTTTTCAGCAGCTCGCGGTATTGCTCGGTGAGCGAGGCGTGCGGCTCGCTGAGGATGCGTTCGAAGTCGCCCGGGGTCAGCGCCTTGAGCTCCACGCGAATCGGCAGGCGGCCTTGCAGCTCCGGCACCAGGTCGCTTGGCTTGCTCAGGTGGAACGCACCGGAGGCGATAAACAGGATGTGGTCGGTCTTGACCATGCCCAGCTTGGTGTTGACGGTGCAGCCTTCGATCAGCGGCAGCAGGTCGCGCTGTACGCCCTCGCGGGACACGTCGACGCCACCGGAGTTACCGCGCTTGGCCACCTTGTCGATCTCATCGATAAACACGATGCCATGCTGCTCGACCGCTTCCAGAGCCTTGGCCTTGAGTTCTTCCTCGTTCACCAGGCGCCCGGCTTCTTCGTCGCGCACCAGTTTCAGCGCTTCCTTGACCTTGAGCTTGCGGCTTTTCTTCTTGCCCTTGCCCATGTTGGCGAACAGGTTCTGCAACTGGCTGGTCATTTCTTCCATGCCGGGCGGCGCGGAGATGTCGACGCCGGACATTTCGGCGACTTCGATCTCGATTTCCTTGTCGTCCAGCTGGCCTTCACGCAGGCGTTTGCGGAACAGCTGGCGGGTGTTGGAGTCCGAGGCTGGCGCGGCTTCTTCGTTGAAACCCATACGCGCCGGTGGCAGCAGGGCGTCGAGGATACGTTCTTCGGCGGCGTCTTCGGCGCGGTGGCTGACCTTGGTCATTTCCTGTTCGCGCAGCAGCTTCAAGGCAGCGTCGGCCAGGTCACGAATGATCGACTCGACGTCGCGGCCCACGTAGCCGACTTCGGTGAACTTGGTCGCTTCGACCTTGATGAACGGGGCATTGGCCAACTTGGCCAGGCGCCGGGCGATTTCGGTTTTACCGACGCCGGTCGGGCCGATCATCAGGATGTTCTTGGGCGTTACTTCAACGCGCAGTTCTTCCGGCAGTTGCATCCGGCGCCAGCGGTTACGCAGCGCGATGGCAACGGCGCGCTTGGCATCGTCCTGGCCGATGATATGGCGATTGAGTTCATGGACGATTTCGCGGGGAGTCATGGACATAATGTTTGGCGGTCCTCAAGCGGGAATAAGCCTACGGCTTACTCGGCGAGGTCCTGCTCCTCAATGGTGAAGTTGTGGTTGGTGAACACGCAGATATCGCCAGCGATACCCAGGGCGGTTTCGACGATTTCGCGGGCCGACAGGTCGGTTTTCTTCAACAGTGCGCTGGCTGCCGCTTGGGCATAGCCACCGCCGGAGCCCATGGCGATCAGGCCGTGTTCAGGCTCAACCACATCGCCGTTACCGGTGATGATCAGCGACGCGTCTTTGTTGGCAACGGCCAGCATGGCTTCGAGGCGGCTGAGGGAGCGGTCGGTACGCCATTCTTTGGCGAGTTCGACGGCGGCGCGAACCAGGTGGCCCTGGTGTTTTTCCAGCTGGCCTTCGAAACGCTCGAACAGGGTGAAGGCGTCTGCGGTGGCGCCGGCAAAGCCTGCGAGCACCTGGCCGTGGTACAGGCGACGCACTTTCTTCGCGTTGCCTTTCATCACGGTATTGCCAAGGGAAACCTGGCCGTCGCCGCCCATGACGACTTTGCCGTGGCGACGTACTGAAACGATGGTGGTCAAGGGGAGAGTCTCCACGCAGCGGGGCGAAAATGCCCTGGTGGGAACTGATATGGGGGTAGCGGGGATGATTTCAACCTTGGGAGGTTGGTACGGACGAATGGTGTCTATTGGTCTGACACCCTCTCGAGAACCGCCCAAAACCAATGTGGGAGGGGGCTTGCCCCCGATCGCGGTGTACCAGTCGCCGAAAATATTGACTGATCTATCGCTATCGGGGGCAAGTCGAATCGTCGCACCGCCCCTCCCACATTTTGATTGGTGTTGGCTTTAGGTCAGCGGCTCTGGCGCTGTTGTAACAACAGGTTGCTAAAGCCCGCGCCGGCCAATTGTTTCTGTGCCACGGTCAGTTGCTCGCGGTTGCTGAACGGGCCCACCAACACGCGATACCACGTCGCCTCCTTCACCGTGCCGGACTCCACCGTGACCGCCTGGCCCAGCAGGATGATCTGTGCACGCACGCGATCGGCGTCCGCCTGTTTCGGGAACGAGCCCGCCTGCAGGAAGAACTTGGTCACCGGCGCGGCCTTGGTGGTCGCAACCAGCGGCGGTGGCGGCGGGGTGATCCCGGCCAGCGCGGCCTGGGCCCGTGCCGTGTCGATTTTGGCCGCTTCCGCCGGGGTGACCGGTGTGGTCGGTACTTGCGGCGTCGGCAGGGTTTTCTCCGGCACGGCGTCGGGCGGCACGATCACTTCCGATTCCGGCAGCAGGGTGTAGAAGTCGTACTTGGGCTTCACCGGCGCGGTCGGGCTTGGCGCGGTCTTGTTGGCCTCGGCCATTTTCGTGGCTTTTTGCTGCTCCTGTTTGACCCGTTTGACGTCATCGCCCTGGCCGGGGTCCAGCTTCATCAGAAATACGATAAACGCGCCGACCGTGAGGCCGATGGCCATCCACAACCAGCCCGGAATGGGCTTCTTCGCCGGTGCCTGGTAGCGGCTGGCGCCGCGCTTGGGTGCAGGTTTTTTCTTGGCAGCCAACTTACATACGCTCCAGAGTTTCCAGGCCCAACAGTTCCAGGCCTTGCTTGAGGGTCCGTCCAGCCAGTGCGGCGAGGCGCAGGCGACTCTGCTTGTGGGCTTCGTCGTCGGCGGTGAGGATCGGGCAGTTCTCGTAGAAGCTGGAGAACAGCCCGGCGACTTCGTACAGGTAAGTGCAGAGGATGTGCGGCGTGCCTTTCTCGCCGACGCTGTTCAGCACTTCGCCGAATTGCGCCAGCTTGGCGCCCAGTTCCTGTTCCTGGGGCGCTTGCAATACGATCTGCCCTTGCACTTCGCTGAAGTCCTTGCCCAGCTTGCGGAACACCCCGGCCACGCGGGTGTAGGCGTACAGCAGGTACGGCGCGGTGTTGCCTTCGAAGTTGAGCATCAGCTCGAAGTTGAAGCTGTAGTCGCTGGTGCGGTGCTTGGACAGGTCGGCGTATTTCACCGCGCCAATGCCCACCACGCGGGCAATGTTGCGCAGGTCGGCGTCCGCCAGCTCTGGGTTCTTTTCCTTCACCAGGTTGTAGGCACGTTCCTGGGCTTCGTTCAGCAGGTCGATCAGTTTCACGGTGCCGCCGTCGCGGGTCTTGAACGGGCGGCCGTCGGCGCCGTTCATGGTGCCGAAGCCCATGTGTTCCATGTGCATCGGGTGCGTGACGAAACCGGCGCGGCGCGCCACTTCGAACACCTGCTGGAAGTGCAGGGCCTGGCGCTGGTCGACGAAATACAACGCGCGATCCGCCTTGAGCACGCCGCTGCGGTAGCGCACGGCGGCCAGGTCGGTGGTGGCGTAGAGGTAGCCGCCATCGGCCTTGACGATGATCACCGGCAGCGGCTCGCCCTCGGCGGTCTTGAATTCTTCGAGGAACACGCACTGCGCGCCGTTGCTTTCTACCAGCAGGCCTTTGGCCTTGAGGTCGTTGACCACGTTGATCAGGTCGTCGTTGTAGGCGCTTTCGCCCATGACGTCGGCCATGGTCAACTTGACGTTGAGCAGTTCGTAGATGTGCTGGCAGTGGGCCAGCGAGATATCGCGGAAACGCGACCACAGCTCCAGGCATTCCTTGTCGCCGGCTTGCAGCTTGACCACCAGGCCGCGGGCGCGGTCGGCGAACGCTTCGGATTCGTCGAAACGCTTCTTCGCGGCGCGGTAGAAGTTTTCCAGGTCCGACAGCTCGTTGCTGGTGATCGGGTTTTCCTGCAGGTAGGCCATCAGCATGCCGAACTGGGTGCCCCAGTCACCGACGTGGTTCTGACGGATCACGGTGTCGCCGAGAAACTCCAGCACCCGCGCCACGCCGTCGCCGATGATGGTCGAGCGCAGGTGGCCGACGTGCATCTCTTTGGCCAGGTTGGGCGCCGACAGGTCGATGGCCACGCGCTCGGCAGGGCCGGCCTTGCGCACGCCGATTTTGGCATCGGCCAGCGCCGCGTCCAGGCGCGAAGCCAGGGCCTCGGTGTTCTGGAAGACATTGATAAAGCCCGGGCCGGCGATTTCGGCCTTGCTCACCTGCGGGTCGGCCGGCAGCGCGGCGATGATTTTCTCCGCCAGGTCGCGCGGCTTCATGCCGGCCGGCTTGGCCAGCATCATCGCGATGTTGCTGGCGAAGTCACCGTGGGTCTTGTCGCGGGTGTTTTCCACCTGGATCGCCGGCGTCAGGCCTTCAGGCAACACACCTTCGTTGACGAGTTGGGTGAGGGCTTGTTGGATCAGCTGGCGAATGGTGTCTTTCATGGTGTTCTCTTTCGACCGCAAGCGGTGGCGCGCGATGCGCAGGTGGAAAAACTGGGCATTATCCGTGGCGAGGGCGGGCTTGCCAACCGTTCCAGACCTGCGGGGCTTTTTAAGGGCATCCTGCCCACTGTAGGAGCGAGCTTGTTCGCGAAAATCGTCAACGATAACGCGGATATTCGGGTTTACGCGGCGCTCTCGGGGTTTTCGCGAGCAAGCTCGCTCTTACAGGGCTAGTACAAGTCGACCGGGTCCACATCCAACGACCATCGCACCTGGCGACCGCTGGGCATTTGCTCCAGCGCAAGTAACCAGCTACTTAACAGCCGATGCAGCGGTGCGCGGGACGTTGCCTGCAAGAGTAGCTGAGCGCGGTAGCGTCCGGCGCGGCGTTCCATGGGCGCGGGCACCGGGCCGAGCAATTCGATGCCGCTCAGGCCCAACTCGCCGAGCAGGCGCTCGGCAGTGCTGCAGGCTTCATCGAGAAAACCTTCCGCCTGCCCTGGCTTGTGCGCCTCGGCGCGCAGCAGCGCGAGGTGGGCAAAAGGCGGCAGGCCGGCGGCGCGGCGTTCGCTCAAGGCCTGCTCGGCAAACGCGAAATAACCTTGTTCGGTCAGTTGGATCAGCAGCGGATGGTCGGCCAGGTGGGTCTGGATGATCACCTTGCCCGGCTCCTCGGCGCGCCCGGCACGGCCGGCGACCTGCACGATCAACTGCGCCATGCGCTCGCTGGCGCGGAAGTCGCCGGAGAACAAGCCGCCGTCGGCATCCAGGATCGACACCAGGGTCACCCGTGGGAAGTGATGCCCCTTGGCCAGCATCTGCGTGCCTACCAGGATGCACGGCTGGCCCTTCTGGATGGTGGCGAACAGCTGGTTCATCGCGTCCTTGCGCGAGGTGCTGTCGCGATCGACCCGCAGTACCGGGTAGTCCGGGAACAGAATGCCCAGGCGTTCTTCGGCGCGTTCGGTGCCCGCGCCGACCGGTCGCAGGTCGACTTTGCCGCATTGCGGGCAATGGCGCGGTACTCGTTCCACATGGCCGCAGTGATGGCAGCGCAACTCGCCATGGCGCTGGTGTACGGTCATGCGCGCATCGCAGCGTTCGCATTCGGACATCCAGCCGCAGTCATGGCACAGCAAGGTCGGCGCGAAGCCGCGACGGTTGAGAAACACCAGGACTTGCTGGCCGGCGGCGAGGGTCTGGCCGATGGCTTGTTGCATCGGCCCGGAAATACCGCTGTCCAATGGCCGGCTTTTTACATCCAGGCGTAGGAAGCGCGGTTGCTTGGCGCCGCCTGCGCGCTCATTCAGGCGCAGCAGGCCATAGCGGCCGGTGTAGGCGTTATGCAGGCTTTCCAGGGACGGCGTGGCCGAACCCAGCACGATCGGAATGTCTTCCTGACGCGCCCGCACCAGGGCCAGGTCGCGGGCGTGGTAGCGCAGACCTTCCTGCTGTTTGTACGAACCGTCGTGTTCTTCGTCGATGATGATCAGCCCGGGGTTTTTCATCGGGGTGAACAGCGCCGAGCGGGTGCCGATAATAATGTCGGCCTCGCCGTCCCGCGCCGCCAGCCACGACTCCAGGCGCTCACGGTCGTTGACCGCCGAATGCACCAGGGCGATGCGTGCGTTGAAACGCTGCTCGAAACGCGCCAGGGTTTGCGGGCCGAGGTTGATCTCGGGGATCAGCACCAGCGCCTGTTTGCCCGCTTGCAGGGTTTCGCGGATCAACTGCAGATAGACTTCGGTCTTGCCGCTGCCGGTCACGCCGGCCAGCAGGAACGCGTGAAAGCAGTCAAAACCTGCGCGAATGGCTTCATAGGCCGCACGTTGCTCGGGGTTCAGCGGCAATTCCGGTTGGGCCAGCCAGTGTTCATGGCGCGGGTCCGGGGCGTGCTTGCGGATCTCGACCTGCACCAGGCCTTTGGCGAGCAGCAGGTCGAGGCTGTCTTTGCTCAGCATCAGCTTGCTCAAGAGCTGATGGGCCACGCCATGGGGATGCTGCGCCAGTGTCGCCAGGGCGTCACGCTGACGCGGGGCGCGGGCGATGCGCGGGTCGTCGAGACGGGCGCCGGGCACCGTCGACCAGAAGCGTTCCTGGCGCGCTTCGGCCAGTTCGCCCTGGCGCAGCAGCACCGGCAGCGCCCAGCTCAAGGTGTCGCCCAGGCTGTGCTGGTAATACTGGGCGGTCCACAGGCACAGCTTGAACAACGCCGGCGGCAGCGGCGGCGTGGTGTCGAGGATGGCCACGGCCGGCTTGAGCTTTTCCGCCGGCACTTCACTGTGATCGGCCACCTCCACCAGGATGCCGATCATTTCCCTGCGCCCGAACGGCACCCGCACCCGCATGCCTGGCTGCAACTGCGCCCGCAGCACGCCGGCCGGGGCCCGGTAGTCGAACAGGCGGCGCAGGGGCGAGGGCAGGGCTAGGCGCAAAATGGCGTCGGGCACGCAGGGGTTCTCTATAAAGGAGGGTGATGACGAAGGGCGGGAGCCTAGCAGACGAGGGATGCGTTGGGTATGCCGCGGTTTTCGGATGAAAGGGGCTTTGGTGTGCTGAATCGATGCGGAGCGGCGCTTGCGCGTTTAAAAAGGTCTGGTAGAATCCGCGGCCTAATTACGTGCGGTATTCGACAATGGTGTCGAGTGGCGGCACGCTAGCCTGAGGAAGTCACCATGAAAGCCGGTATCCATCCAGCGTACGAAACCATCGAAGTCACCTGCAGCTGCGGCAACAAGTTCGAAACCCGTTCGAACCTGTGCAAGCCACTGGGCACTGACGTATGCAACGAGTGCCACCCGTTCTACACCGGTAAGCAGAAAACTCTGGACACTGGCGGCCGTGTACAGCGCTTCGCAGATCGCTTTGGTGCTTTCGGCAAGAAGCCTGCTACTCCAGCAGAGTAAGGCTCAAAGGCCCTATGGGCTTTTGCCAGCTGTTGAAAAAGGCGTCCCTTGCGGGCGCCTTTTTTGTGCCCGCGATTTGGCTGGCGGGGGCCAGGCCCGCCTCGGTCATCAGGCTTTGCTCGGCTAAGCAGGCACTCCAGCGCGATTGCGGTGGTTGAAATCGACACTCGAGGAAAAATTGTAGACATTTTTCAAGTCGATTGTGAACAGTTGAGCCCTTGTGTCCCGTGGCTCTTGGCCGAAAGTCGTAGTGTACGGCGCTTGACACCGGTGACTGCCCAGTCTTGTAGGGGCTTTACGACACGAGTATCCTCGGCGGTCCGTCGACCAACAGTAAAAGCGGAATGCCGATATGTCTGATTTGAAAACTGCCGCTCTCGAATATCATGCCCTTCCTCGTCCAGGAAAGCTGAGTGTAGAGCTCACCAAAGCCACTGCCACCGCTCGCGACCTGTCGCTGGCCTACAGCCCTGGCGTTGCCGAGCCCGTCCGTGAAATCGCCCGTGACCCTGAGTTGGCGTACAAATACACCGGCAAAGGCAACCTGGTTGCAGTGATTTCCGATGGCACCGCGATTCTTGGCCTGGGTAACCTCGGCCCATTGGCTTCCAAGCCAGTCATGGAAGGTAAAGGCGTGCTGTTCAAGCGCTTTGCCGGCATCGATGTGTTCGACATCGAAGTCGATTCCGAGAGCCCGCAGGCTTTCATCGACACCGTCAAGCGCATTTCCATCACCTTCGGTGGCATCAACCTGGAAGACATCAAGGCACCTGAGTGCTTCGAGATCGAAAAGGCTCTGATCGAACAGTGCGACATTCCGGTATTCCACGATGACCAGCACGGCACCGCGATCGTTACCGCGGCCGGCATGATCAACGCCCTGGAAATCGCTGGCAAAACCCTGGCTGACGCCAAGATCGTCTGCCTGGGCGCTGGCGCTGCGGCCATCTCGTGCATGAAGCTGATCGTCAGCATGGGCGCCAAGCTGGAAAACATCTACATGGTCGACAGCAAGGGCGTGATCCAGTCCGAGCGTACCGACCTGAACCAGTACAAGGCGATGTTTGCGCATCCGTCCTCCAAGCGCACCCTGGCTGAGGCCCTCGACGGTGCCGACGTATTCGTCGGCCTGTCCGGCCCGAACCTGCTGAGCGCTGAAGGCCTGAAGGCCATGGCAGCCAACCCGATCGTGTTCGCCTGCTCCAACCCGGACCCAGAGATCGCGCCGGAACTGGCACACGCCACCCGCGACGACGTGATCATGGCTACCGGCCGTTCGGACTACCCGAACCAGGTCAACAACGTGCTGGGCTTCCCATTCATCTTCCGCGGTGCCCTGGACGTTCGCGCCAAGCGCATCAACGAAGAAATGAAAGTAGCGGCCGCCAACGCCCTGCGTGAACTGGCCAAGCTGCCGGTGCCTCAGGACGTGTGCGATGCCTACGGTGGCGCCAAGCTGGAATTCGGTCGTGAGTACATCATTCCGAAACCAATGGACAAGCGCCTGATCACCGTGATCTCCGACGCCGTGGCCAAAGCTGCGATCGAGACCGGTGTGGCCACCCTGCCGTATCCGAAAAACTACCCGCTGCAAAGCGTGGATGATGTGTTCAACGGCTAAGCCGTTGTAGCGCACCAACAAAAAGCCCCGGCTCTTGCGAGTCGGGGCTTTTTGCTGTCTGGCTATAAACCCAAGGCCTGCGCAGAACCAAATGTGGGAGGGGGCTTGCCCCCGATGGCGGACTGTCAGTCAATGAACCTGGTGCCTGACACACCGCCATCGGGAGCAAGCTCCCTCCCACAGGGTTGACCGCATTGGTTTAGAACAGATCGATCGGTGCCGCCTCATCCGCCGGCAGCGGGCTGCCCGGCGCCACGCCATTGCCCAGCTCGTTGATCGACGGCGGCGTGTCCTCGCTCTTGAACAACTCGAAGTACGCATTCGGCGTGCTCGGCGATGCTGCGCGGCCGCTGATCGGGTCGATCCGCAGGCTGAGGATGCCTTCCGGTTCCGGCTGGGTATGCAGCGGCTTGTCCTTCAAGGCGGCGCCCATGTAGCTCATCCAGATCGGCAGCGCGACGGTACCGCCGAACTCGTGGCGGCCGAGGCTTTCCGGCTGGTCGTAGCCGGTCCATACGGTGGTCACGTAGTCGGCGTTGTAGCCGGAGAACCAGGCGTCCTTGGATTCGTTGGTGGTACCGGTCTTGCCCGCGATGTCCGCGCGGCCCAGGGCCAGTGCTCGGCGGCCGGTGCCTTTCTTGATCACGTCTTCCAGGATGCTGTTGAGGATGTAGGTGGTGCGGCCATCCACCACGCGTTCGGCCACTGCCGGCGCCTGCGGTTCAGGCGCGGCGCTCGGGTTCGCCGCCGGCGTGACGCCTGGGGTCGGTTCGATGGTGATACCGCCGTTGCTCGGTGCGGCCAGCCCATCGCTGGCGGCCACGCCATTGACCACATCACCCGGCACCCGTGGCGGGTTGGCGGTGAACAGGGTGTCGCCATTGCGGCTTTCGATCTTGTCGATCAGGTACGGCGTGATCTTGTAGCCGCCGTTGGCAAACGTGCTCCAGCCGGTGGCGATTTCCATCGGCGTGAGGGTCGCCGTCCCCAGGGCCAGGGACAGGTTCGGCGGCAGGTCCGCCTTGTTGAAGCCAAAGCGGGTGATGTAGTCGATGGTCTTGCCCACGCCCATCGCCTGCAGCAAGCGGATCGACACCAGGTTGCGCGACTTGTACAGCGCCTCGCGGATGCGGATCGGGCCGAGGAAGGTGTTGGTGTCGTTCTTCGGACGCCAGACCTTGTCCAGGTACTCGTCGACAAACACGATCGGTGCATCGTTGACCAGGCTGGCGGCGGTGTAGCCGTTGTCCAGGGCGGCACTGTAGACGAACGGCTTGAAGCTCGAACCCGGCTGGCGCTTGGCCTGGGTGGCACGGTTGTAGTTGCTCTGCTCGAACGCGAAGCCGCCGACCAGGGCACGGATCGCGCCGTTCTGCGGGTCGAGGGAGACCAGGGCGCCTTGGGCGACCGGCACCTGGCTGAATTTCAGGCTGTCGTCCTTCTGGCGTTGCACGCGGATCAAATCACCCACCTGCGCCACGTCCGATGGCTGCTTGGGCATCGGCCCCATGCTGTTGGTGTTCAGGAATGGGCGCGCCCATTTCATGCTGTCCCACGCCACATGCGCTTCGCCGGTGCGGGTCAGTACCTGCACGCCGTCCTTCTTCACCTGGGTGACGATGGCCGGTTCCAGGCCGCTGATCGTGCGCTGTTTGCCGAGTTCGGTGGTCCAGGCGCTCAGGGTCTTGCCCGGCAGGCGCGATTCGGGGCCGCGGTAGCCATGGCGCTGGTCGTCGGAGATCAGGCCTTCATGCACCGCGTTGTTGGCGATTTCCTGCAAGTCGCTCGGAACGGTCGTGGTCACACGGAAGCCTTCGGTGTAGGCCTCGCTGCCATAACGGCCGACCATCTCGGCCCGTGCCATCTCCGCGATATAAGGGGCGTTCACTTCCGGGGTCGGTACGTGGTAACTGGCGTTCAGCGGCTCGGCCACCGCGCTTTCATAGGCGCTCTGGCTGATTTTGCCCAGCTTGTACATGCGCCCCAGAATCCAGTCGCGCCGCTCTTTGCTGCGTGCCGGGTTGGCCAGCGGGTTGAAGCGCGAGGGCGCCTTGGGCAGGCCGGCAATCATGGCCATCTGCGCCAGGCTGGCGTCGCGAATCGACTTGCCGTAGTAGACCTGGGACGCGGCTTCGATGCCGTAGGCGCGGTTGCCCAGGTAGATTTTATTGACGTACAGCTCAAGGATCTCGTCCTTGGTCAGCTGCCGCTCGATCTGCAGTGCCAGCAGGATCTCGGTGGCTTTGCGTGAAAAGCTGCGTTCGCTGGTGAGGAAGAAGTTCTTCGCCACCTGCATGGTGATCGTGCTGCCGCCGGATTGAATGTGTCCGCTTTTTACCAATTGCGTGGCGGCCCGCACCAGGCTGCTGGGGTCGACGCCGTAGTGGTTGGCGAAATTATCGTCCTCGGCCGACAGCAGGGCGTTGATGAAGTTGGGTGGAATATCCGCGAAACGAATCGGGGTACGGCGCATTTCGCCGAACTCTGCGATCAGTTTTTCATCGCTGCTATAGACCCGCAAAGGAATCTGCAACTGGATGCTTCTCAGGGCCTCTACGGAGGGCAATCCCGGACTAAGGTAGAGGTAGGCGCCGCTGAGGACGAGCAGCAGCCCGCAAACGATGGCGACAATGGAGTACCCGAAAAACTTCAGCAGACGAATCAAGGCTTTTGGATTTCCAGAGAAAAGAATGGGTTAGGCGCCGGGGCATGCATGGCAAACGATGAATCGACCCTGGCTGCAGATAAAAAGCGGGAAAAAACGCTGGGCATTAAAGCATTTTCGGCTTGGGGCGTCATTCGCGCCTCGCAAACAAGGCGACCGAATGCACGCTGCCACGCGCCAATCAGGCGGTATGACAGGGAAAGTTTTAGGGAGTTTTATGGAAAAGGGATTTTTCAGGCGAAAAGTCGATACCGTCCTGGGTGTCGACATCCAGGACACCGGCATCCGGTTGATCGAACTCGGCCACTCGCCCGCCGGTTACAGCGTGCAAAGCTACGCCACACAGGCGCTACCGCCCCAGGCGGTAGTCGACAGCAGCGTGCTCGACCTCGACGGCGTGGGGCAGACGTTGTCCCAGGCATTGGCCCGCTCGCGCACCTCGGCCCGCCAAGCGGCCGTGGCCGTGGCGGGAGCTTCGGTGATTACCCGGGTGATCGAGTTGGACGCGGGGCTCAGTGAGGAAGAAATGACCTGGATGATCCAAATGGAGGCCGACCAGTACATCCCTTATCCGCTGGATGAGATGGCCCTGGATTTCCAGGTTCGCGGGCCATCGGCCCAGAACCTGGCACGGGTTGATGTATTGCTCGCGGCGTGCCATAAGGCCCAGGTAGAGGCTCGGGTCGCGGTTTTGACCCTGGCTGGGCTGGTGCCGAAGGTGGTGGATGTGGAAGCATTTGCATTCGCACGCGCTTGCAGTCAGGATTTCGCCAGCTTCACGCCGGGCCATCGAGTCGATGGCGCACAATGGGCCGCGGATGCCCGCGGGATGGGAATTGCTTGCGGGTTGGCCCTGAGGAGTTTCGCTTGAAGACACTAATCAACCTTTTGCCCTGGCGCCAGGCGCTGGCGGAACGGCGGCGCAAATTCTTTCTGGGGCTGCTGCTGGCGTTTGTCTGCGTGGCGTTCGCAACCGTGTGGTTGGCCGATCAGGTGATCGACCGGGCGATCGATCGACAAGTGACGCGCAATAGCCACCTGGACAAGGACGCTGCCGTCCTCGACTCGCGCATCAAGACCATCGATGACCTGCAGGAACAAAGCCAGCAATTGGCGGAGCGCATGAAGGTCGTGCAGGACTTGAACGAAGCCCGCTCGGCCGGTGCCCAGCTCTTGGATCAGTTGGCCCGCGCGATGCCAGACGGCGTGCATTTGCACGAGGTCGTGGCGAAGGGCGATACGGTCAGCATCCGTGGCAGCGCCGATTCCAGCCAGGACATCGCCCAACTGATGCGCCGCCTGCAAGCCTCCGAAGGCGCCCATGCCACTCGGCTGCAACATGTGCGGATGGAAGATGGCCAGGGCGGCAACGAATTTCAATTGATGGTGCGCCAGGGAGAGTCCGTCGAGGCCCAACCGTGAGCCTGCCCAGGCTCGACTTTTCCGCTCTCACCCACAACGCTGCGAAATGGCCCTTGCCCGCCAAGGTCGTGCTCGGCTGCGCGCTCGCCGGCCTGGTGCTGTGGGTGGGCGATGGGACGTACCTGAGCCCCTCGCGGCAACGGTTGCAGGCGGTCGAGGCGCAGGGCGTCGTCTTGCAGCGACAGGTGGCCCAGAAGGCTGGCCTTGCCGCCAGCCTGGAGGCGCGCAGCCAGCGGTTTCAGGCGATGCAGGCGCGTTTTGCCGGGCTGATGCAGCAGTTGCCCAGTGCATCCGAGGTGCCCGCATTGCTCGAAGATATCGCTCGCCTGGGGGCGGCCAATGGGGTGCTCGTCGACGCTATCGTGGTGTTGGATGAGCAGCCCCGGCCGCTCTATATCGAGCAGCCGTTACGCCTGGGCGTCACCGGGGCTTATCACGACCTGGCGATGTTTGTGAGCGCTTTGGGCGGCTTGCCGCGCATCATCACGGTGCATGATGTCGCGCTTCGGGCTGATGGGGCAGGGTTGCGCCTGGAGTTGGTGGCCAAGACCTATCGCAATCCGTCGTCGGGCGGTCAGTCGGCCCCGGCCGTCGAGCCGGGGCCGCGCTTTGTCTATGACGCGCTGGCCTTGCGTGATCCGTTCCAGCCGCGTGCCTTGCAGGTCGGTCACGTACCTGGCCGGCCCGCGCTCGCACCGGACCTCGGGCGTGCCCGCGGCGCCCTGGAAGGTATCGCCGTCGACCAGTTCGAAATGGTCGGCACGCTGTCCCGAGGCGCGCAGACCTTCGCCCTGCTGCGTGCCGCCGCCAGCGTCCACAGGCTGGCGGTCGGCGATTACTTGGGGCCGGACCACGGTCGGGTCACGGCTATTGATGAGGGCCATGTGGAATTGCTCGAATTGTTTCCCGATGAACAGGGCGCGTGGCTGGAACGCCCGCGGACCCTCGTGCTGAACGTCAACTCATAACGGAATCAAACAATGAAAAGGACTTTCTCGTCCTTCGGTGTGGCGCTATGGATAGCGTTCACGGCACCGATGGCTGCTGCTGTGCCCAATCGTGTGGATCTGATCCAGCTGCCGCCTCCCGGCGGTGCGGCATCAGGTACCTATACTGGCGACAAGCTGAACCTCAACTTCCAGAACATCGAGCTGCGCGCCGTGTTGCAGCAGATTGCCGATGTGGCGGGCCTGAATCTGGTCGCCAGTGACGATGTGCAAGGTTCGATCACCCTGCGGCTCAAGGACGTGCCTTGGGATCAGGCGCTGGACCTGGTGTTGCAAAGCAAGGGGCTGGACCAGCGGGTAAAGGCCGGGGTGCTGTTGGTGGCGCCCGCCGACGAGTTGGCCGCGCGCGAGCTGCTGACGCTGGAGTCGCGCAAGCAGATGGCTGAACTGGCGCCATTGCGGCGCGAACTGTTGCAGGTCAATTACGCCAAGGCTGCGGACCTGGCCAAGTTGTTCCAGTCGGTGACCGGCCTGGAAGGCGCCACCGACGAACGCGGCTCGGTGGCGGTGGATGACCGCACCAATAACATCATTGCCTACCAGACCGGCGAACGCCTGGAAGAGCTGCGACGCATCGTGGCGCAGCTGGATATTCCGGTGCGCCAGGTGATGATCGAGGCGCGGATTGTCGAGGCCAATGTCGACTACGACAAAAGCCTGGGCGTGCGCTGGGGAGGGCGGGTCAATCGCGGCAACTGGGGCGCTGGCGGTGTCGAGAAACCTCCGGAGCCAGGCACCGAGCCTGTGGAAAACCCGTCCGGCTCGCCCTTTGTCGATTTGGGGGCGCTCACCAACACTTCTGGCCTGGGTGTCGCGTTTATCACCGACAACCTGCTGCTGGACCTGGAACTGACCGCGATGGAAAAAACCGGCAACGGCGAGATTGTCTCGCAGCCCAAGGTGGTCACGTCCGACAAGGAGACCGCGCGCATCCTCAAGGGCACCGAGATTCCCTATCAGGAATCCAGCTCCAGCGGCGCCACCTCGGTGTCGTTCAAGGAGGCTTCGCTGTCCCTGGAAGTCACCCCGCAAATCACCCCCGACGACCGCGTGATCATGGAGGTCAAAGTCACCAAGGATGAGCCGGATTACCTGAACAAGCTCAACGACGTACCGCCGATCAAGAAAAACGAGGTCAACGCCAAGGTGCTGGTCAGGGACGGCGAGACCATCGTCGTCGGCGGAGTTTTCTCCAATACCCAAAGCAAAGTGCTAGATAAAGTGCCATTTTTGGGCGATGTGCCGTATCTTGGCCGCCTTTTCCGGCGCGATGTGCTGGCAGAAAAAAAATCCGAGCTGCTGGTATTCCTGACTCCGCGTATTATGAATAACCAGGCGATTGCTGTGAGTCGTTGATTCTGTGCGAAATTTGATTCTTGTAGGACCGATGGGTGCTGGAAAAAGCACCATCGGCCGTTTGCTGGCCAAAGAGCTGCGCCTGCCATTCAAAGACTCCGATAAGGAAATTGAAGTGCGCTCGGGTGCCAATATCCCGTGGATCTTCGATAAGGAAGGCGAACTGGGCTTTCGTGACCGTGAGCAGGCGATGATTGCCGAGCTGTGCGCTTGCGATGGCGTGGTCCTGGCGACCGGCGGCGGTGCTGTGATGCGCGAGGAGAACCGCCGGGCATTGCATGCCGGTGGTCGGGTGGTCTATCTGCATGCGTCGGTCGAGCAGCAGGTGGGGCGCACCGCGCGTGATCGCAATCGCCCACTGCTGCGCACCGCCGACCCGGCGAAGACCCTGCGGGATCTGCTGGCGCTGCGCGATCCGCTGTATCGGGAAATCGCCGATCTGGTGGTGGAAACCGATGAGCGGCCACCTCGGATGGTGGTGCTCGACATTCTCGAGCGCCTGCAACGGCTGCCACCCCGTTAAAGCCAGGCCCGAAATGCGCTATTCTCGGCGGCGCGTCATCACCCTGTGGGGTGTGGCGTAGAGCCATCAGGCGACGTCGGATCACGACGTTGCCGGTCGTTAATACATCTTCAACGCGGGGACACATGCAGACACTTAAGGTCGATCTAGGCGAGCGCAGCTACCCGATCCATATTGGCGAAGGTCTGCTCGACCAGCCCGAGTTGCTCGCACCGCATATTGCCGGGCGGCAAGTGGCGATCATCTCCAACGAAACGGTCGCGCCGCTGTATCTTGAGCGTCTGAGCCGCAGCCTGGCGGCGTACTCGGTGATCTCCGTGGTGCTGCCCGACGGCGAAGCCCACAAGAACTGGGAAACCCTGCAACTGATCTTCGATGGCCTGCTGACCGCACGCCATGACCGGCGCACCACCGTGGTCGCCCTCGGTGGCGGCGTGATTGGTGACATGGCCGGTTTTGCGGCCGCCTGTTACCAGCGCGGCGTGGATTTCATCCAGGTGCCGACCACCTTGCTGTCCCAGGTCGATTCGTCGGTGGGTGGCAAGACTGGCATCAACCATCCGCTGGGCAAAAACATGGTGGGCGCGTTCTACCAGCCCCAGGCTGTGCTGATCGACACCGCGACCCTCAACACCTTGCCCCCGCGCGAGCTGTCGGCGGGCCTGGCGGAAGTCATCAAGTACGGGCTGATCTGCGACGAGCCGTTCCTGACCTGGCTGGAAGAACATGTCGACGCCCTGCGCGCGCTGGACCAGGTGGCGCTGACCGAAGCGATCTCCCGTTCCTGTGCGGCCAAGGCGCTGGTGGTGAATGCCGACGAACGGGAGTCCGGTGTACGGGCCACCTTGAACCTGGGCCACACCTTCGGCCATGCGATCGAAACGCACATGGGCTATGGTGTGTGGTTGCATGGGGAAGCCGTAGCGGCTGGCACAGTGATGGCATTGGAGATGTCGCAACGCCTGGGCTGGATCAGCGCCCAGGACCGGGATCGGGGCATCCGCCTGTTCCAGCGCGCCGGGTTGCCGGTGATCCCGCCCGAGGAAATGAGCGAGGCGGATTTCCTCGAACATATGGCGATAGACAAGAAAGTGATCGACGGTCGACTGCGACTGGTGCTGCTGCGCCGCATGGGCGAAGCGGTGGTGACCGACGATTATCCGAAAGAGATTCTACAGGCCACGCTGGGAGCGGATTACCGCGCCCTGGCCCAGCTTAAAGGTTAATAAGAGCCCGATGACTAGTTTGCATGCCGACGAGGCGTTCCTCGGCCATTACCAGTTAAGCCACGACCCCTTCGCTCCACGGGTGCCTGGTTTCAAATTCTTCCCTGCGCAGCGCAAGTCGGTGCTCGGGCAGTTGCATCACCTCGCGCGCTACAGCCAGCTGTTGCTGGTCGTCACCGGCCCGCTGGGCAGCGGCAAGACCCTGCTGCGCCAGGCGCTGGTCGCCAGCACTAACAAGCAATCGGTGCAAAGCGTAGTGGTGTCGGCGCGTGGCGCCGGCGATGCTGCGGGCGTGCTGCGTCAGGTGGCCCAGGCCCTGGACGTTGCCAGCGCCGAGCCGAATGCGATTCTCAAGCAAGTGGTGCAACTGGGCCTGACCGGCCAGGAAGTCTACCTGCTGGTGGACGACGCCGAGCAGCTTGACGAGTCGGCCCTCGAAGCGCTGCTGGCGCTGGCAGCGGGTACGCCGGAAGGTCGTCCGCATGTGTTCCTGTTCGGTGAATCGTCCCTGATCGCCGCTCTGGAGCAGATCAGCGGCGAGCAGGAGCTGTTTCACGTCATCGAATTGCAGCCGTATGAAGAGGAAGAAACCCGTGAATACCTGGCACAACGCCTCGAAGGCGCCGGGCAGGGCATCGAACTTTTCTCCGCTCAGCAGATCTCTGATATTCACGAAAGCTCCGACGGCTGGCCTGGCACCATCAACCAGGTTGCCCGCGATGCGATGATTGAAGCCATGATTGCCAGCCGCTCTGCGGTCAAGCGTCCAAAGATGGGGTTCACTATGCCTAAAAAGCACGTATTGGCTATTTCCGCCGTTGTCGTGGTCGCTGTCGCCGCCGCCTGGTTGATCCCGGGTCGCAGCAAGGCACCGACGCCTGCCGGCGCGCCAACCGAACAGGCGCAGTTACCACTGGGTAAACCCACGCCGAATGTCGAGTTCGCCAACTCCGGCCAACCGACCAACCTGCCGATGGTCGGCCAGCCTGTCATGCGCGGCCCGCTCGCCGAAGCGGCCGGCGGTATCTCCGAAGGCGACGACGGTGTGCCAGTGGAAGGCTCCAGCAGCACACCGCCGACCGTGACTACCACCGCGCCGCCAGCGGGCGTGCCTGCCGGTCAACCGGCGGCAAAACCAACGCCTGTGCCTGTACCTGCGCCTACGGTCGCGACCGCCAAACCGGCGCCCGTCGCCAAGCCGGTCGCGCCAGCGCCTGTCGCCAAGCCAGCTCCGGCCGCCAAACCGGCGGAAAAACCGGTGACTGTCGCCAAGGCCGGCGCCACCGGCAGCAGCTGGTACACCAGCCAGCCCAGCGGTAACTTCGTGGTGCAGATCCTCGGCACCAGCTCTGAAGCCAATGCTCAAGCCTTCGTCAAAGAGCAGGGCGGCGAGTACCGTTATTTCAAGAAGGTGCTCAACGGCAAGCCGCTTTACGTGATCACTTACGGCAGCTTCTCCAGCCGTGCCGCCGCCGATACCGCTATCAAAGCCTTGCCAGCGAAGGTTCAGGCTGGTAAACCTTGGCCTCGCACTGTTGCCAGCGTTCAACAAGAACTGGCAGCAACTCGCTGAAGATTCGGCGGCCTTACCCAGGCCGCCCTCCCGGCACCTCAAAAAAAACCGCAAGTGCGTGCAGCCCTCAAGGCCGCGCGCATTGTGGTGTCTGCGTCACAGTGGCTTTTGAGTCGTAGCGGTCAAAATTAAAAAAGTTTTGACTAGCACAGCATATCGCTTTAAACCTTTCATAAATGCGACATAGATTTGCGACATCTCGTCGCTAAATTTGTGAGCGTCTGTGTCGGTGTGTACAATGACCTCCCTTTTGCCCCTGCAAAGCCGGCGAACGTTCGGCGTGGAAGGTAACTGGTTGAATTGAAAAGAAATTTGCCTCGATATAAGAGGCAGCCTGGTGAGAAAGTGTCTATGAAAGCAGGTCTGTACCAACCCGATGAATTCAAGGATAACTGCGGTTTCGGCCTGATTGCCCATATGCAGGGCGAACCCAGTCATACCCTTTTGCAAACGGCCATCGAGGCCCTGACCTGCATGACCCACCGCGGTGGGATCAACGCCGACGGCAAGACCGGTGACGGTTGTGGCTTGCTCATTCAAAAGCCCGACCTGTTCCTGCGCGCCATCGCCAAACAGCATTTCGCGGTCGAGCTGCCCAAGCAGTACGCCGTGGGCATGGTGTTTTTCAACCAGGACCCGGTCAAAGCCGAAGCCGCTCGCGAGAACATGAACCGCGAAATCCTCGCGGCCGGCCTGCAACTCGTCGGCTGGCGCAAAGTGCCGATCGACACCAGCGTGCTCGGCCGCCTGGCCCTGGAGCGCCTGCCGCAGATCGAACAAGTGTTCATCGCGGGCGACGGCCTGAGCGACCAGGACATGGCGATCAAGCTGTTCACCTCGCGTCGTCGCTCGTCCGTGTCGAATGCCGCCGACACCGACCACTACATCTGCAGCTTTTCGCACAAGACCATCATTTATAAAGGCCTGATGATGCCGGCGGACTTGACCGCCTTCTATCCGGCCCTGAGCGATGAGCGCCTGCAAACCGCGATCTGCGTGTTCCACCAGCGCTTCTCCACCAACACCCTGCCGAAATGGCCGCTGGCCCAGCCATTCCGCTTCCTCGCCCACAACGGCGAGATCAACACCATCACCGGCAACCGCAACTGGGCCGTGGCCCGTCGCACCAAGTTCGCCAACGATTTGATGGACCTGGAAGAGCTCGGCCCGCTGGTCAACCGCGTCGGCTCCGACTCCTCCAGCATGGACAACATGCTCGAACTGATGGTCACCGGCGGCATCGACCTGTTCCGTGGCGTGCGGATGATCATTCCGCCTGCGTGGCAGAACGTCGAGACCATGGACCCCGATCTGCGGGCGTTCTATGAGTACAACTCGATGCACATGGAACCGTGGGACGGCCCGGCCGGCGTGGTCATGACCGACGGCCGCTACGCGGTGTGCCTGCTCGACCGTAACGGTCTGCGCCCGGCGCGTTGGGTCACCACCACCAACGGTTTCATCACCCTCGCGTCGGAAATCGGCGTGTGGAACTACCAGCCGGAAGATGTGATCGCCAAAGGCCGCGTCGGTCCTGGCCAGATCCTCGCCGTGGACACCGAAACCGGGCAGATCCTCGACACCGATGCGATCGACAACCGCTTGAAGTCCCGTCACCCGTACAAGCAATGGCTGCGCAAGAATGCCCTGCGCATCCAGGCGACCATGGAAGACAACGACCACGGTTCGGCGTTCTACGACATCGACCAGCTCAAGCAGTACATGAAGATGTACCAGGTCACGTTCGAAGAGCGCGACCAGGTGCTGCGTCCGCTCGGCGAGCAAGGCTACGAGGCGGTCGGCTCGATGGGCGACGACACGCCGATGGCCGTGCTGTCCCAGCGCGTTCGCACGCCATACGACTATTTCCGCCAGCAGTTCGCCCAGGTGACCAACCCACCGATCGACCCGCTGCGTGAAGCCATCGTGATGTCTCTGGAAGTGTGTCTCGGCGCCGAGCGCAACATCTTCCAGGAATCGCCTGAGCACGCCTCCCGCGTGATCCTCAGCTCGCCGGTCATTTCCCCGGCCAAGTGGCGTTCGCTGATGACCCTGGAGCGTCCGGGCTTCGACCGCCAGATCATCGACCTGAACTACGACGAGAGCCTCGGCCTTGAAGCCGCGGTGCGCAATGTCGCGGACCAGGCCGAAGAAGCCGTGCGCGCCGGGCGTACCCAGATCGTGCTGACCGACCGTCACATCGCACCGGGCAAGCTGCCGATCCACGCCTCCCTGGCCACCGGCGCGGTCCATCACCGCCTGACCGAAAAAGGCCTGCGCTGCGACTCCAACATCCTCGTGGAAACCGCCACCGCCCGTGACCCGCATCACTTCGCGGTGCTGATCGGTTTCGGCGCTTCGGCGGTGTACCCGTTCCTCGCCTACGAAGTGCTCGGTGACCTGATCCGTACCGGTGAAGTGCTGGGCGACCTCTACGAGGTGTTCAAGAACTACCGCAAAGGCATCACCAAGGGCCTGCTGAAGATCCTGTCGAAGATGGGCATCTCCACCGTCACTTCCTACCGTGGCGCGCAGTTGTTCGAGGCTATTGGCCTGTCGGAAGAAGTCTGCGAGCTGAGCTTCCGTGGCGTACCGAGCCGCATCAAGGGTGCGCGTTTCGTCGACATCGAAGCCGAGCAGAAAGCCCTGGCGGCCGAAGCCTGGAGTGCGCGCAAGCCGATCCAGCAAGGCGGCCTGCTCAAGTTCGTACACGGTGGCGAGTATCACGCCTACAACCCGGACGTGGTCAGCACCCTGCAAGCTGCCGTGCAGCAGGGCGACTACGCCAAGTTCAAGGAATACACCGCGCTGGTGGATAACCGTCCGGTGTCGATGATCCGCGACCTGTTCAAGGTGAAAACCCTGGATACGCCGCTGGCCCTCAGCGAAATCGAACCGCTCGAATCGGTCCTCAAGCGCTTCGACTCCGCCGGTATTTCCCTGGGCGCCTTGTCGCCCGAGGCGCACGAAGCCCTGGCCGAAGCCATGAACCGCCTGGGTGCGCGTTCCAACTCCGGCGAAGGCGGCGAAGACCCGGCGCGCTATGGCACCATCAAGAGCTCGAAAATCAAGCAAGTGGCGACTGGCCGTTTCGGGGTAACTCCGGAATACCTGGTCAACGCCGAAGTGCTGCAGATCAAAGTCGCCCAGGGCGCCAAGCCCGGTGAAGGCGGCCAGTTGCCAGGCGGCAAGGTCAATGGTCTGATCGCCAAGCTGCGTTATGCGGTGCCGGGCGTGACCCTGATCTCGCCACCGCCGCACCACGACATCTACTCGATCGAAGACTTGTCGCAGCTGATTTTCGACCTCAAACAAGTCAACCCACAGGCCCTGGTCTCGGTGAAACTGGTCGCCGAAGCCGGCGTGGGCACGATCGCCGCCGGTGTGGCCAAGGCCTATGCCGACCTGATCACCATCTCCGGCTACGACGGCGGCACCGGCGCTTCGCCGCTGACCTCGATCAAGTACGCTGGCGCACCGTGGGAGCTGGGCCTGGCCGAGACGCATCAGACCTTGCGCGGCAACGACCTGCGCGGCAAGGTCCGGGTGCAAACCGACGGCGGCCTGAAAACCGGCCTCGACGTGATCAAGGCCGCGATCCTCGGCGCCGAAAGCTTCGGCTTCGGCACCGCGCCGATGATCGCCCTGGGCTGCAAATACCTGCGCATCTGCCACCTGAACAACTGCGCCACCGGCGTCGCCACTCAGAACGAGAAGCTGCGCAAGGATCACTACATCGGCACCGTCGACATGGTGGTGAATTTCTTCACCTACGTCGCCGAAGAAACCCGTGAGTGGCTGGCCAAGCTGGGCGTGCGCTCCCTCGAAGAGCTGATCGGCCGCACCGATCTGCTGGACATCCTCGAAGGCCAGACCGCCAAGCAACAACACCTGGACCTGACGCCGCTGTTGGGCAGCGATCACATCCCGGCAGACAAGCCACAATTCTGCCAGGTGGACCGCAACCCACCGTTCGACAAAGGTCTGTTGGCCGAGAAGATGGTCGAGATGGCCGCTTCGTCGATCAACGACGCCAGCGGCGGTGAATTCAGCCTGGACATTTGCAACTGCGACCGCTCCATCGGCGCACGCATCTCCGGCGAAATCGCGCGCAAGCACGGCAACCAGGGCATGGCCAAGGCGCCGATCACCTTCCGCTTCACGGGCACCGCGGGCCAGAGCTTCGGCGTGTGGAACGCCGGTGGCCTGCACATGTACCTGGAAGGTGACGCCAACGACTACGTGGGCAAGGGCATGACCGGCGGCAAGCTGGTGATCGTTCCGCCTAAAGGCAGCGTCTACAAGACCCAGGACAGTGCCATCATCGGCAACACCTGCTTGTACGGCGCCACCGGCGGCAAGCTGTTCGCCGCGGGTACCGCCGGTGAGCGTTTCGCCGTGCGTAACTCCGGTGCCCACACCGTGGTGGAAGGCACTGGCGATCACTGCTGCGAGTACATGACCGGGGGCTTTGTCGCGGTACTGGGCAAGACCGGTTACAACTTCGGTTCGGGCATGACCGGCGGTTTCGCCTACGTGCTCGACCAGGACAACACCTTCGTCGACCGGGTCAACCACGAGTTGGTCGAGATCCAGCGGATCAGCGGCGAAGCGATGGAATCCCACCGTAACCACTTGCAGCACGTGCTGGACGAGTACGTCGAGGAAACCGGCAGCGAATGGGGTCGTAACCTCGCCGAGAACCTTGATGATTTCCTGCGTCGTTTCTGGCTGGTCAAGCCCAAGGCTGCCAACCTGAAATCGTTGCTTTCCAGCATCCGTGCCAACCCGCAGTGATATGCGCCTGAAGAGTTTGATGAGGTTTTAACATGGCTGAACGTCTGAATAACGACTTCCAGTTCATCGATGTCGGGCGCAAAGATCCGAAGAAGAAACTGTTGCGTCAACGCAAGAAAGAGTTCGTGGAAATCTACGAACCCTTCAAACCCCAGCAGTCGGCCGACCAGGCCCACCGCTGCCTGGGGTGCGGTAACCCGTATTGCGAATGGAAGTGTCCGGTACACAACTTCATTCCCAACTGGCTGAAACTGGTGGCCGAGGGCAACATCCTCGCCGCCGCCGAGCTGTCGCACCAGACCAACACCCTGCCGGAAGTCTGCGGCCGGGTGTGCCCGCAGGACCGTCTGTGCGAGGGTGCCTGCACCCTCAACGACGGTTTTGGCGCGGTGACCATCGGTTCGGTGGAGAAGTACATCACCGACACCGCCTTCGCCATGGGCTGGCGCCCGGACATGTCCAAGGTCAAGCCGAACGGCAAGCGCGTCGCGATCATCGGCGCGGGCCCGGCGGGCCTGGGCTGTGCCGACGTGCTGGTGCGTGGCGGCGTGACCCCGGTGGTGTTCGACAAGAACCCGGAAATCGGCGGCCTGCTGACCTTCGGCATCCCCGAGTTCAAGCTGGAAAAAACCGTGCTGAGCAATCGTCGTGAAGTGTTCACCGGCATGGGCATCGAGTTCCGCCTGAACACCGAAGTCGGCAAAGACGTGACCATGGAACAACTGCTCGCCGAATACGATGCAGTGTTCATGGGCATGGGCACCTACACCTACATGAAGGGCGGCTTTGCCGGCGAGGACCTGCCGGGCGTGTACGACGCGCTCGACTTCCTGATCGCCAACGTCAACCGCAACCTGGGCTTTGAAAAGTCGCCGGAAGACTTCATCGACATGAAAGGCAAGAAGGTCGTGGTGCTGGGCGGTGGCGACACCGCGATGGACTGCAACCGTACCTCGATCCGCCAGGGAGCCAAGTCGGTGACCTGTGCCTATCGTCGTGACGAAGCGAACATGCCGGGCTCGCGCAAAGAGGTGAAGAACGCCAAGGAAGAAGGCGTGAAATTCCTCTATAACCGCCAGCCGATCGCGATTGTCGGTGAAGACCGCGTCGAAGGCGTGAAGGTGGTCGAGACCCGTCTCGGCGAACCGGACGCCCGTGGCCGTCGCAGCCCCGAGCCGATCCCGGGTTCCGAAGAGATCATCCCGGCCGACGCCGTGGTCATCGCCTTCGGCTTCCGCCCAAGCCCGGCGCCGTGGTTCGAGCAGTTCCAGATCCAGACCGACAGCCAGGGCCGCGTCGTCGCCCCGGAACAAGGCCAGTACAAGCACCAGACCAGCAACCCGAAGATCTTCGCCGGTGGCGACATGGTGCGCGGCTCTGACCTGGTAGTGACGGCGATCTTCGAAGGCCGCAACGCCGCCGAAGGTATCCTGGACTACCTGCAGGTCTGACCCCGATCCCGAGTTGAAATGGGATCAACATGTGGGAGGGGGCTTGCCCCCGATAGCGGTAGTCCAGTTAAAGATACTGAGACTGACACACTGCAATCGGGGGCAAGCCCCCTCCCACATTTGGTTTTGATATGCCCAAGAGATTGTCGTAAATCAACCCGATAGATAAAAGGCACGGCTCATCCCGTGCCTTTTGCGTCGCGCTCTGAGAAAATGCCCGTACTTTTTTTGCGGATGCCGACATGACTGCCCTCAAGAACGACCGTTTCCTTCGTGCCCTGCTCAAGCAGCCCGTAGACGTCACCCCTGTGTGGATGATGCGTCAAGCCGGTCGCTACCTGCCGGAATACCGCGCCAGCCGCGCCCAGGCCGGCGACTTCATGAGCCTGTGCATGAACCCGGAGTTCGCCTGCGAAGTCACCCTGCAGCCGTTGGACCGCTACCCGGAGCTGGATGCGGCCATCCTCTTCTCCGATATCCTCACCATTCCTGACGCCATGGGCCAAGGCCTGTACTTCGAGACCGGCGAAGGCCCGCGTTTCAAGAAAGTCATCAGCACCCTGGCCGACATCGAAGCGCTGCCGATCCCGGACCCGCACAAAGACCTCGGTTACGTGATGGACGCCGTCAGCACCATCCGCCGCGAGCTCAATGGCCGCGTGCCGCTGATCGGCTTCTCCGGCAGCCCCTGGACCCTGGCCACCTACATGGTCGAAGGCGGCTCGTCGAAAGACTTCCGCAAGACCAAGGCCATGCTCTACGACAACCCGCAGGCCATGCACCTGCTGCTGGACAAGCTGGCGCAGTCGGTCACCTCGTACCTCAACGGCCAGATCATGGCCGGCGCGCAAGCGGTGCAGATCTTCGACACCTGGGGCGGCAACCTGTCGGCGGCGGCGTACCAGGAGTTCTCCCTGGCCTACATGCGCAAGATCGTCAGCGGCCTGATCCGCGAACACGAAGGCCGTAAAGTGCCGGTGATCCTGTTCACCAAGGGCGGCGGCCTGTGGCTGGAAAGCATCGCCGATGCCGGCGCGGATGCCCTGGGCCTGGACTGGACCTGCGACATCGGCGACGCCCGCCGTCGCGTCGGCAACCAGGTTGCGCTGCAAGGCAACATGGACCCGACCGTGCTGTACGCCAAGCCAGAAGCCATCTGCACTGAAGTCGGGCGCATCCTGGCCAGCTACGGCAAGGGCAGCGGGCATGTGTTCAACCTGGGTCACGGCATTACGCCGGAAGTGAACCCGGAACATGCCGGCGCGTTCTTGCGCGCGGTGCATGAGTTGTCGGCGCAGTATCACGAGTAACAGCGTCCCCGCCTGAATCGAGCCCCCGTCTGCCCGGCAGGCGGGGGCTCGTTGCGCTTCAGCTCTTGTTAAGTCCTGCCTTGGTAGTCTGTGGTCTTTAGGACTTCTCCTACGGCTGCCGTTGTCCGCCCAAGAAAAAATCCTGCCCAACTTTTCCACTCGCCAGTGATTGGCGTCCGTTGTCAGGTGATCGCTGGATGAATACCGCTGACTATTCAACGTGCCAGAAACTGCTGCATTGGGTTTCGGCTGTCATCATCGTGTGGACGCTATTGTCAGGTTCTGTCGTGGCGATATTCGCCGTGCCGGCCTCGGTCAAAGCGTGGGTGTTTTTTTTCAATGTGTCATTGACCACCCTGTACATCCCGGTGTTTGTTGTGCGGGTTTGTTGCTCCTTTACCCACGGCCTGGATTTTTCCGTCAGGCGTTCACCACGGGAATACCTGGCGCTATGGGTGCATAAGGCCATGTATGTGGTGTTGGCAATGGTGCTGGCAACAGGGGTACTGATGATGGATCGCCCGATCAACCTCTTTAACCTGGTCTCCTTCGCACCGTTTCACAGTGACCCGGCCAG
This sequence comes from Pseudomonas sp. K8, assembly GCF_014889455.1. Taxonomy (NCBI): domain Bacteria; kingdom Pseudomonadati; phylum Pseudomonadota; class Gammaproteobacteria; order Pseudomonadales; family Pseudomonadaceae; genus Pseudomonas; species Pseudomonas sp. K8. Next base: position 139,928 of record NZ_VJWO01000005.1, on the reverse strand, counting down.
CATCGTCTGGTACTCCCGCGTGCATGTGCTGTCCTGCGTGGCCTTGTTGCTGATGCTGGTGATGCACATCGGCGCCGTGGTTATGCACGAGCGCCGGGGCAAGCGGGTGATGGTGCGGATGTCGTTCTAGGGCGCTGCGCCTCAAGCCGAGGCCAGCGGCGGCAATTTCGCCAACTTCAACGCCACCAGCAACGCGCCGAGCAACAGCGCGACGATAAACCCGCCAATCCCGTTCCACCCGGCCAAATGCCAGAAGAACCCCCCCGTGGTGCCGGCGACGCTTGACCCCGCGTAGTAGCAGAACAGGTACAGCGACGACGCTTGCCCCTTGGCTTTCACCGCGCGACGGCCGATCCAGCTGCTGGCCACCGAGTGCGCGCCGAAGAAGCCGAAGGTGAACACCAGCATGCCGGGTATCACCAGCCACAGCGGAGTGAACAGGGTCAGGCCGATGCCGCCAAGCATCGACACGATGGTGGCCCACAGCACACGGCGGCGGCCGAGGCGGTCGGCCAGCGCGCCGATTTTCGCCGAGCTGTAGATGCCCGAGAGGTACACCAGCGACAGCAGGCCGACCACGGCCTGGCTCAGGTCATACGGGTCGGCCAGCAGGCGATAGCCGATGTAGTTGAACATCGTCACAAACGCGCCCATCAGCAGGAAGGCTTCGAGGAACAACCACGGTAGGCCCGCGTCCTTGAAGTGCATGACGAAGCCGTCCACCAGGCTGCGCGGCTTGAGGCTGCTGGCGCGGAAGTTGCGCGATTCGGGGAGGATTTTCCAGAACACCGTCGCGGCGATCAGGGCCAGGGCGCCGATGATCAGCACGGCGGTGTGCCAACTGACAAAATCGATCAATACGCCGATGATCAGGCGCCCGCTCATGCCGCCGATGGCGTTACCGCCGATGTACAGGCCCATGGCCAGGCCGATGTGCTGCGGGTGGATCTCTTCGCTCAGGTAGGTCATCGCCACGGCGGCCAGACCACTCAGCGACAGCCCCAGCAGCGCGCGCATCAGCAGAATCCCTTCCCAGCTCGGCATCAGGCCGCTGGCGATGGTGGACAGGGCGGCACAGAACAACGCGGCGACCATCACCGGCTTGCGCCCCAGGGTGTCGGAAATCGGCCCGGTGATCAGCAGGCCCAGGGCGAGCATCGCCGTGGACACCGACAGCACCAGACTGCTTTGCGCCGCGTTGATGGAAAATTCGTGGGACAACGCCGGCATCATCGGCTGCACGCAATACAGCAGGGCAAACGTCGCGAAGCCGCCGCAGAACAGCGCCAGCACGGTCCGCATGAACATCGGTGTGCCTTTTTCGATGTACGTGTCAGTGAGCTGCTCCACCCTTTTATCCAGGGCAGTCGACGGGACTTCTTGAGCGAATGGAGCGACAGCAGATTTCACGGGGACCTCGGGGAGGAAAAGCCTGCCAGGACCGGCAATGCAAAAAAGAATATAGCTGCCTAATGATTCTTTCCAATATATTGTTCGACCTGTTTGATAGCTTTAACGACCTAATGAGGCTGCTATGGAATTACGTCACCTGCGGTACTTCATTGCCGTCGCCGAAGAGCTGCATTTGGGCCGGGCCGCGCAGGTGCTGGGCATCTCGCAACCGCCTCTGAGCCAGCAGATCCAGGCGCTGGAGCACGAGGTGGGCGCGCGTTTGTTCGAGCGGACCAACCGTCGGGTCGAACTGAGCGAAGCCGGGCGCTTGTTCCTGCACGAGGCGCGACTGGTGCTGGCGCAAGTCGATAAGGCCGCGGATGTGGCACGCCGGGCGCAGTTGGGTGAGCTGGGCGAACTGAAGATCGGCTTCACGTCGTCGGCGCCGTTCAATTCGAGCATCCCCCAGGCGATCTTTGCGTTTCGCCAGGCGTTCCCGGCGGTCCACCTGAGTTTGCAGGAAATGAGCAGCACAGAGGTGGCCGAGTCGCTGGTGGATGAGTCGATCCAGGTCGGCTTGATGCGCCCGTTGCCGTTGCCGGACTCGCTGAGTGTGGTGGAGTTGATGCGCGAACCTCTGGTGGCGGTGCTCAACGCCGATCATCCCTTGGTGCAAGGCAGCGAGCGGGGCTTGCACCTGGCGCAGTTGGCCGAGGAGCCGTTCGTGTTTTTCCCGCGCAGCTACGGCAGTGGCCTCTACGCGCAACTGCTCAACCTGGCCCGCGACGCCGGCTTCAGCCCGCGCTTTGCCCAGGAGGCCGGGGAGGCGATGACGATCATCGGGTTGGTCGCGGCGGGGGTGGGCGTGTCGGTGCTGCCGGCGTCCTACCAGCGCATCCGCATCGATGGCGTGGTCTATCGCACCCTGCTCGACCAGGAGGCGGTGACGGCGGTGTGGCTGGTGCAGCGCAAGGGCGCGCAAACGCCGATGGCGCAGGCGTTCGTGGAGTTGTTGACGCGTAAGGCGGCGGTTCGCAGCGCGCTTGGGGTGCGGTGAGTTCAGCTGTGTTTTGCCAGCGCTTGCAGAGCCAGGCAGGACACGGCGATGACAAGCCCAGCGGTTTGTGAAGAGGGCGCCGAACGGCGCCCTTTGTCGTTTCCGGGGTTACTGCATCCCCGCCGAACGCAACCCCGCCATGATGTCCCGATCCAGCATGCTCACCCAACGGTTGTAGTTGCGATGGATCTTGCCGTCCTTGTAGCCCAGGTCGCGGCTGTCGCGGTAGGTGATCGCGTAGCTGTTGCGGGTGTAGCGGATGTCGATGGCGGCGTAGAACTGATTGCGCACGGTGATCTCGGCCTGCACCAGTTGCGGGCTCAGGCGTTGCACGGTCCATTCGCGTTTTTGCAGGGCGGTGACGATCACCTGTTTGACTTGTTCTTCGCTGACCTGGGCACCCGCCGGCAAGTCGTGCTGGGTGTTGAGCACCGGTTTGCTGGTGCAACCGGCGCCGGTCAGCAGGGCCAGGGTGATCAGGGTGGCGCGTAGCAAGGAAGACATTCCGTTTTCTCCAATCGATGTAAAAAGTCAGGACCAGCGGCGGAAGATCAACGAGGTGTTGACGCCGCCGAAGGCAAAGTTGTTGTTCATCACGTAGTCGTGGTGCATCTCGCGAAACTCACCTTGCAGGTAATCCAGCTCGCCGCACTGCGGGTCGACGGAGTCCAGGTTGAAGGTGTGTACGTACTGGTCGCGGTTCATCATCTCGATGCTGAACCACGACTCCAGCGCCCCGCACGCGCCCAGGGTGTGGCCGAGGAAGCTCTTCTGCGAGCTGATGGGCATGCGGCTGCCGAACAGGCTGTTGGTGGCCAGGGTTTCGGCGATGTCGCCCTGGTCGGTGGCGGTGCCATGGCCGTTCACGTAGCCGATGACCGAGGGCTCAAGCCCGGCGTCTTCCAGGGCCAGCTCCATGGCGCGGCGCATGGTTTTCTGTTCCGGGCGCGTGGTGTGCTGGCCGTCGGCGTTGCTGCCGAAACCGACAATTTCGGCGTGGATATGCGCGCCACGGGCCAGGGCGTGTTCCAGTTCTTCGAGTACCAGCATGCCGCCGCCTTCGCCGATCACCAGGCCGTCGCGGCCGCTGTCGTAGGGGCGCGGGCTGGTCTGTGGCGCATCGTTCTTCAGACTGGTGGCGTAGAGTGCGTCAAACACCATGGCTTCGGTGGGGCACAGCTCTTCGGCGCCGCCGGCAAGCATCAGCGGCAGGCGTCCGAACTTGATCGCCTCATAGGCATAGCCGATGCCCTGGCTGCCGCTGGTGCAAGCGCTGGACGTGGGAATCAAGCGCCCGGTGAGGCCAAAGAAGATGCTGATATTCGCCGCCGTGGTGTGGGGCATCATGCGGACATAGGAGTTGGCGTTCAGCCCCTCGGCCACCGAGTTGAGCAGCATGTTGCCGAACGCCTTGATCTCGTCGGTGCTGCCGGTGGACGAGCCGCAGGCCACGCCCATGCGCCCGTCCTTGATCGACTCGTCACCGAGCAAGCCGGCGTCTTTCAGCGCCTGCTCCGCCGCCCACACCGCCAGGCGCGATACGCGGCCCATGCTGCGCAGTTGTTTGCGCGTCCAGTGCGCGGGCACGACGAAGTCGTCGATCGGCCCGGCCAGGCGCGTGTTCAATTCGCTGAAACGGTCCCACTCGTCCATGCGCCGGATGCCGCTGCGGTTGGCGCGAAAGTTGGCGGCGATGGTGTTCCAGTCGCTGCCCAGGGAGGTGATGCCGGCCATGCCGGTTACGACCACGCGCTTCATCAGCACAGACCTCCGTTCACGGCCAAGACCTGGCGGGTGATATAGCCGGCTTCGGCCGACATCAGGAAATTCACCGCGCCGGCCACTTCTTCCGGTGTGCCCATGCGCTGCGCCGGGATCATTTTCATCAGCTCTTCGACCTGCACGTTTTCATCGAGCATCGCGGTGTCGATCAAGCCCGGTGCGACGCAGTTGACGGTGATCTTGCGCTTGCCCAGCTCGATGGCCAGGGCCTTGGCCGCGCCGATCAGGCCGGCCTTGGAGGCGCTGTAGTTGACCTGGCCGCGATTGCCGATCAGCCCGGACACCGAGGTGATGCACACGATACGCCCGGCCGCGCGACGACGGATCATCGGCATCATCACCGGGTGCAGCACGTTGTAGAAACCGTCGAGGTTGGTACGCATCACCACGTCCCAGTCGTCTTCCGACAAGGCCGGGAACGCGCCGTCGCGGGTCAGGCCGGCGTTGAGCACCACGCCGTAATACGCGCCGTGTCGTTCCACGTCGGCTTCGAGGATTGCCTTGCACTCGGCCCGCTCGGAAACGTCGAATTGCAGCACCCGCGCCTTGCGGCCCAGGGCTTCGATCTCGACCTGCACCGCGTCGGCTTCTGCTCGACCGCTGCGGCAATGCAACACGATGTCGTGCCCGGCCTGCGCCAGGCGCAGGGCAATGGCGCGGCCGATGCCACGGCTGGAGCCGGTGACCAGTACGGATTCAGTCATGGCGTTTCGTCCTTCGATTCATCTAAATAGGTGGCCGCCTGGGGCGGTCGAAATACGTTCAAGCGGGCACTGGCGTGGATACCGTCGCCGGTCAGGTGGCATTCGAACACACCCATGCCGTTGTCGTCTTCCAGGGAGCGCAGGCCGTGGATGGTCAACTCGGCACCGGCCGGGAAGTGCTCCACGTTGCACTCGAACTTACGCGTGCCCAACAGGAAGCCCAGTTCCACCGCCTGGCCGTTCTGGCGCGCGCGGCAACCGGCATAGGCGGCAACGCTTTGCGCCATCAGCTCGATGCCGACCCAGGCCGGCAGGCTGCCGTCGGGGCGGTTGAACAAGCCACCGGGCTTGACGGTGAGGCGGGGGTGAATCTGCTCTTCGTCGAACGACAGCACCTGGTCGATCAGGATCATGTCGCCCGCGTGGGGCAGCAGTGCGGCGAGTGGCCAATCGATCATGGGGCCTCTGCGATAATCAGGCTGACATTATTGCCGCCGAAGGCAAACGAGTTGCTCATCAGGCAGCGTTTTTTCAAGGTGTCACCACGGCGTGCCCACTGCAAGGCGGGCAGCGCCGGGTCGGCCTGGCCGTCCCATACGTGGGGCGGCAGCCGGCCGTGGGCCAGGCTCAGCCAGCAGAACGCTGCTTCCAGTGCGCCGGCCGCGCCCAGGGTGTGGCCGCTCATCGGTTTGGTCGATGAACAGGCCACGCCGTCGGGGAACAGGTTGGCGACGGCCAGGCTTTCCATGGCGTCGTTGTGTTGGGTGGCGGTGCCGTGCAGGTTCAGGTAGCCGATCTGCTCCGGCTTCAAGCGCGCGCTGGCCAGGGCCTTGCGCATCGCCAGCAACGCGCCTTTGCCAGTGGGCTCCGGCGCGGAAATATGGTGTGCATCGCAACTCGCGCCACTGCCCAGCAGCGCGATGGGGGCGGGCTCGCGAGTCATCAAAAACAACACCGCCGCTTCGCCGATGTTGATGCCGTTGCGGTTCACCGAAAACGGGTTGCAACGCTCGCTCGAGACCGCTTCCAGCGCGGTAAAGCCGTTAAGCGTCAGCTTGCACAGGCTGTCGACGCCGCCGCAGATCACCGCATCGCACAGGCCCAGCTCCAGCAGGCGCCGGGCACTCATCAGCGCGCGGGCACTGGAGGTGCAGGCGGTGGAAATCACATAGGCCGGGCCGCTCAGTTGCAGCCAGTCGGCGAGGAAGTTCGCCGGGGCGCTGAGTTCCTGTTGCTGGTAGTCGTAGTCGTCGGGGAAGCGGTGATCGCTCAGGTAACGGGCAATGCCGCGACTGGCTTCGTCGATGCCCGAGGTGCTGGTGCCGAGCACAATGCCGACCCGCGCCGCGCCGTAGCGTTGGATCGCCTGGCGGATCTCTCCGTCGATCTGCAACGCGGCTTCGAGCAGCAACTGGTTATTGCGACTGCTCTGCTGGCCCAGCTCGGGCGGGATGGTCGCCAGTGCGCCCGGTACGCCGGCAACCGGCAATACCCGCTCCGGCACCCAACCGCTTTCGGCGCGCATGCCGGAGCAGTCGCCGGCAAACAGGCTGCGGCTGACGTCGGCCTGGCCGCGCCCGAGAGCGCAGATCACGCCGAGGGCATTCAGATACGCGGTCATCGCGCCATTCCCAGCGGGGTGATGCGATAGCTCAGCGGTTGCCCGTGCATGTTCACGCTGAACACCTCGGATGACTGATAGACGATTTGCCAATGGCCCGGCAGGGTGCGTGTCAGGTCCATCGCTTGGGCGTTCGGGTACAGCGCGCGGAGGTCATCCGCCGAAGTCAGTGCAAACAGCAACGCGGCGAACAGCTCGCGCGCCTGGGGATTGGGCGGCAGCAACCCGTCGGCCTGCCACTGGCCGTCGATCAGCTTCTGCCGGGCCTGGGGGATGCCCAGCGGGTCCATCATCGACCAGCGGATCGCGTTGCCTTCGTGCTGGATCACCAGCAACCAGTCCTGGCTCTGGCCGTCCGCCAGGCGCTGCACGTGCAGTTGCATCGGCAAGGCCAGGGCCGGGTTTTTTGCCGGCAAGGGCGGTTGGCTGGCGCAGGCGCTCAGCAGCAACAGGCAGCCGATCAGCAGCGCACGCATCATGGTGCCGCGCTCGCCAGGGGTTTGCGTGCCACGCAGTTGACCAGGGTTTCTTCGCGCTGGCCCACCGGCGGTGCCTTGCGCAGGCCCCAGCGTTCCAGCAGGCCGAAATCGCTGGCCCGGCTCCACCACAGGTATGGGTAGGAGACGTTCTGCGCGCCGAATTCAAAGCCCTGCTCGTGCAGCATCTGCAGGTACTCTTCGGCGCTTTTCTGCACCTGCATGGGGTGGCGGAACAACCAGCGAATCACCCAGGTGTCGATATAGGCTTCGGTGGACTCGGCAAACAGCAGATAGCCGCCGGGCTTGAGGACCCGGTAGAACTCTTTCAATGCACGGTGCTGCTCAACCAGATGATGGAAGGTCTGGTGGCAGAACAGGATATCGACGCTGGCGTCGGCGACGTCGAGGGTGGCGCAGTCGCTGCCGATCAGCTCGACGTCCAGCCCTTGGTGCGCGGCTTCCGCCTTGCTCAGCTCAAGGCTGTGCGGGTCGGCATCCAGCCCGATCAGGCGGGACGGCGCAAACACTTGCTGCAACAGCTTGAAGGATTTGCCCTGGCCGCAGCCGGCGTCCAGCAGTACCGGCGCCACCGGCAACGGTTCGCTGAACAGGCTGCGCAGGTCGTTGATCGCCACGCGCAACACATGGTGCTGCCAGGTGTGGCTGCGCAGGAACCAGAAGCCGAACTTGGTTTCTTCGACGTAGTTCTTACTCAAGTACTGACTGCTCACACGGCATCCCCTGCACAAATTTCCGACAACATCCGTAACCGCCGCTTGGGCTCGCTGACAAACGGGTTGCGCTCGTCCCAGGCGTAGCCGGCGAGGATCGAACTGATCATCCGGCGAATCTCCGGCGAGCTGCCGGCGTGAAAAATAACATCCTGGAACGTCCCGGCGTACCAGCCTTCGACGTAGCAGCGGAAGGTGTCGACGCCGCGCTTCAACGGCTCGGCAAACTCGCGCTGCCAGTCCACGGTTTCGCCGTTGAGCTGACGATGCAGCACACCCGCGGCCATGCTCGCCGAACGCATGGCGATGGTCACGCCGGAGGAGAACACCGGGTCGAGGAATTCTGCGGCATTGCCCAGCAGCGCGAAGCCCGGGCCGTGCAAGGTTTTGACGTTGGCCGAGTAGCCGCCGATGGTACGCGCGGGGGTGTCCCATACGGCGTTCTGCAGCACGCTGCTGAGGCTTGGGGTTTCGTCGATGAACCCGCGCAGGCACGCATCCAGGTCGTTGTCGCGGCCGGCAAAATGTTCCTTGGCCGCCACTACGCCCACGGAGCAGCGGCCGTTGCTGAACGGGATGGTCCAGAACCAGATGTCGCGCTGGGTCGGGTGGGTCGTCACGAGGATCTTGGTGCGGTCGAAGCCTGGGTGTTCGATGCGGTCCTCGACATGGCTGAACACCGCCTGGCGCAACGGGAAATCCGACGGCGCTTCCAGGTCCAGCAGGCGCGGCAGGACGCGGCCGTAGCCGCTGGCGTCGAGCACGAACTTGGCTTTGATGTGGTACTCGCTGCCGTTCTCCCGGCGCACATGCAGGTAGTGGGTTTCACCGCTGAAATCCACGCCGACGATGGTTTCGCCGTAACGGATGTCGACGCCTTGCAGCGCCGCCTGATCGGCCAGCAACTTGTCGAACTCGCCGCGCTGCACCTGGAAGGTGGTCGGTTTGCCGTGGCTGAACGTATCGCCGAAATCAAACGCACTGTAGCGCTCGCCCCAGGCGAATGCGGCACCGGTTTTCACCTGGAAACCCGCCGCCTGCACGGCGTCGAGCATGCCGGCCTCTTCGATAAAGTCGATGCAGTGCGACAGCAGGCTTTCACCGATCGAAAAGCGTGGGAAATGCTGGCGCTCGATAATCAATACATCATGCCCTTTACGCTTTAACAGCGCGGCAGCGATGGCACCGGACGGGCCGGCACCGATCACCACCACCTGGCGACGTTCCATTTCAACTATGGGCACGAGGGCTCCTTGCCGCTTTGGCGATAATCACATTCATGAGGCGTGCTTCTGTCGGCCGGCCCAGGGCGCCAGCATAAAGCTGAAGGCCAGGCCCAGGCTGACCGACAGGCCGAAATTACTCACCGCGGGTGTACTCGACAGCGCCAGCAGGCCGAACGACAACCAGGTCGTCAGTGCCGCCAGCAGTGTTCCTAATAAGCTGACCGCAGGCCCGCCGATCTGTTCACGCATCAGGATCGCGTAGTCGACGCTGATGGCGGTGACCAGCAGCAGGCCGAACAGGCTGAACAGCGTCAGCGGCTGGCCCAGCCAACCGAGGCTGGCCAGGCTGCACAGCGCGGCCAGCAACGGCAGGGCGACGATGCGCAGCGCGCCGCCAAAGCCGAAGGGCACGATCAACAACAGCACGATCAGCCCGCACGACATCAACTTCAATTCAGCCGCGCTGATCTGCGTGGCGGCGAACACCCGGTTCAACTCCCCCAGGCGATCCACCAGTTGCACCCCCGGCAAATCCACGGCCTGCACCTGCAGCAGCGCCGGGTCGCTCAAGCCTTGCAGGCTGATCATGGCTGCCACACCGCCGTCGACCGGGCCCAGCCACAGCGTGCGCCAGGGTTCGGCCAGTGGCCCGAGCAGCGCAGCGTCGATGTCTTGGGTAGGCAGCGCTTGCAGTTGAGCGACTTCGGCTTGCAGCGCGCCGACGGGCACGCCGAGGTCCAGCAGCGGTTGCCAGTGCGCGGGAAGTGCATTCAGCGCCTCGCGCAGCTGTTGTTGCTCGGCGGGCAGGTTGACCAGCTGGTTCAGCGCCAGATAACCCTGGAGTTTGTCCATATTCACCAGCTGTTCCAGGCGCTGGCCCAGGGCGGCCTGGCGTTCCAGCAACTGCTGCTGATTGTCGGCGCGCACCAGGAAGAACTGGCTGGTGGGTTGGAACCCGGTGATCCGCGCCACGGCCTGGGCTTCCTGCAGCAATTGCGGCGGGGCGCCGATCCACTGGCGCAGATCGTTTTTACTGTTCAACTGCCACAAGCCGCCGGCGCAAAACAGCAGCACCCACACCAGCAGCACCGCGCTCGGCACGCGCTTGATCAACCCGGAACGCATCAGCCACAGGCGCTCGGCGATGCGCAACGGCCATTGCGCCGGGCGCAGGTCGACACCCTGGAGCAGCGCTGGCAACAGGCACACGGCCGACAGGTACGCACCGACCAGGCCGGCAGCGGAGAATACGGCGATCTGGGTCAGCGCCGGGAACGGAGTCCAGGCCAGCGCCAGGTAACCGATACAACTGGTCGCCAGGCTCAGGCTCAGGCCCGGCAGGGTCAGGCGCAACGCCGGCCAACTGCGCCATGGCTGCAGGCTCCAGCTTTTCGACAAATAGTGCAGCGGGTAGTCCACTGCCACGCCGATCAGGCTGGAGCCGAGCACCAGCGTCAGCACATGCATATGCCCGAACAGCGCCACACAGGCCACCGCGCCGAACAGCATGCCCACCAGCACCGGCACGAAGGCCAGCAGCACGCGCCAGCGGCGGAACGCCAGGAGCAACAGCAGCAGAATGCCGAGGGTGGCGCCGCCGCCGACCCAGGTGATTTCGCGGCTGGCTTGCTGTTGCCCGCTGGCAGCGTAGAGCAAACCGCTGGCCGCGAGCAGTTGCGCGCCGTGCTCGGTGGCCTGGGCGCGGCTGGCCTGGAGCAGGTCCGCGACCTGCAGCGGCAGTTTCATATCGAAGGCATTGCCGGTGGTGCGCGCACGCAACAGCACCCAGCTCTTGCCGTCGGCATCGGCAATCAATGCGCCGCTGCCGATATCCAATTGCACCGCGCCGCTCTGCGGCTGGCTGTTCTGAATGCGTCCGGTCAGGCCCAGCCAGTCGTCCTGGCTCGGCACCAGGCTGAACCCGGTGAACGGGTCGAACAATGCTTGCACGCGCTGCTGGATGAAGGCGTCGGGGTGGTCGATCAGTTGCTCGCGGTCCTTGGCCGCGAGCATCGACAAACGCCCGCGCAACAATTGCGCGCGCAGTGCCGGCAGGTCGGCTTGCAGGTTCCATTGGACCTTTTCAAACAGGCCGCTGGCTTGCCAGCGCGCGCCCAGTTGCTCGGCCACGTTGACCGCTTGCTGGCGGTCGGCGTGCCCCACGAGGACCAGGATTTCGCGGTTCAACGGTTCCTGCATGCGCTGTTCGGCTTGCAGTTCGAGGGCGTCCGGCGTGTTGCCCGGCACCAGTTCCATCAGGTTGGCCGACAACGGCGCGCCATGGCGCCATTGCCAGCCGGCCAGGGCCAGCACGGCCACCAGCAGGGTCAGGAACAGGCGCGGCAATAAACGCTCACTGGGCAAAGTCGTGTTGCTCCGCATCGCTCAGGGGAAGGTCGGCGCTGCTGTCCTGCATGCGCAGCACGGTGCTGTCGCCCTGGGTTTCCAGCAGTTCGATGCTGTGGACCAGCGTGCCGCCGTCGATATTGATCTGCTTGAACACTTGCTTGAGCAGCAGCGAGCGCGGGGTCAGCGTCAACTGCCACTGCTCGGCTTCGCCCTGCAGTTGCAGGTCGAAGTCACGCTGCAAGCCGCTGCTGTCGCCCTGCAGCACGGCGAGGAACAGGCGGTTCTGCTCGGCCCCGGCGCTCTTGTTCGGCAGCGTCTGCCAGCCGTTGGCGTCACGCCGCGCAATGCCTTGGGTACTGATGCGGTAATCCTGTTGCAGCGGGGTTTTGAGCAGCCACAGCAGGCCGTGGTCTTTGGCCAGGACGAAGGTGCCTTTGCTGACCAAGGGCTGCGGCAGGGCGCGCAGGTGTTTTTCCTGGATGAAGCTGCCGTGGATCACGCTGGGTTTGGCCAACTGATCGCTCAGTTGCTGTAAGTCGAACCCATGGGCCGCCGCCGAAAAACCAAACAACGCGAACACTGTAGGAGCGAGCTTGCTCGCGAAAAACCTGAGGGCGCCACGGGGTGTCAGGTGGCCAGCGTTATCGTTGACGATCTTCGCGAGCAAGCTCGCTCCTACAGGGGTCAGCATTTCAGGGCCCTTTCGATCGCGTCGATGAAGACGGTAGGGGACGCCAGTTGCATCTCGCGGCTGGCGATTTGTACCGCTACTTGTACCGTGCTGGCGCGGGTCAAACGCTCGCCGCTGGTACGGTCGGTGATCAGGTAATTGACCTTCAAACGGTTCTCCCACTCCACCAGGCTGGCGCGCACGTTGAGCGTCTGGCCGAAGGTGGCGCCGCGCACATAGCGCAGTTGCATGTCGATCACCGGCCAGGCGTAGCCCGACTCGAGCATCGCTGTGTAGTTATGGCCGATCTTGTCGAGCAGGGCGCAGCGGGCGATTTCCAGGTACTTCACGTAGTGCCCGTGCCAGACCACGTTCATGGTGTCGATGTCGAAAAACGGCACGAGGATTTCAGTGTCGCAATGCAGTACGCCCGGGCTACGCATGCAGCCTCCAGTGTTGCTCGGCGATGCGTTGCAGGCACAGGCGCAGCTCGCCTTCGAGGGCGCGGTCTTCGATCACCGGCGGGAAGTCCTTGGCCAGTTCGCTGTGCATCGCCGCCAACGCCGGCGGCAACGGGCGCGCGTCGGCGGCCTGGGCGCGCAGCCACACGCCCTGGTTGGCGGCGAGCAGGGTGGCGGCGGCGACCTGTTCGGTCAGCTCCAGCACACGGATCGCATCGCGGGCGGCGATGGTGCCCATGCTCACTTTGTCCTGGTTGTGGCACTCGGTGGAGCGTGAAAACACGCTGGCCGGCATGGTGTTCTTCAGCGCTTCGGCGGTCCAGGCGCTGGTGCCGATCTGCACTGCCTTGAAGCCGTGGTTGATCATCGCGCGGTCGGCCGGGGCGCCGGACAGGTTGCTCGGCAGGCCGTGGTTGTAACGCACGTCCACCAGCAGGGCGAGCTGGCGGTCGAGCAGGTCGGCGACGTTGGCCACCAGGGTCTTGAGGCTGTCCATGGCGAAGGCGATGTGCCCGCCGTAGAAGTGCCCGCCGTGCAGCACGCGCTCTGCTTCGGCGTCGATGATCGGGTTGTCGTTGGCGCTGTTGAGTTCGATCTCGATGAACGAGCGCAGCCAGTTCAGGCTGTCGGCCAGCACGCCGAGAACATGGGGCGCGCAACGCAGCGAGTAGCGGTCCTGCAAACGGTGCAGCGGCGCAGTCGGCGCATCGATGGCGAGGTCCTGGCGCAACCACGCGGCGACTTGCATCTGCCCAGGGTGCGGCTTGGCGGCGAACAGGCGCTCGTCGAAGTGTTCCGGGTTGCCTTGCAGTGCCACCACGTTCAGCGCGGTGATGCGCGTGGCCAATCGCAGCAGGTAATCGGCGCGGGCGAAGGCCAGGCAGGCGAGGCCGGTCATCACGGCGGTGCCGTTCATCAGTGCGAGGGCTTCCTTGGGCCGCAGGACCAGCGGCTCCCAGCCCAGTTCGCGGTGGACGTCGATGGCCTGGCGGCGTTCGCCGCGGAACAGCACGTCGCGTTCGCCGGAGAGCGTCGCGGCCACGTAGGACAGCGGCGTCAGGTCGCCGCTGGCGCCCACCGAGCCTTCTTCCGGGATCAGCGGCAGCACGTCGTGTTCGAGGAACGCGTGCAGGCGTTCGAGCAGTTCCACGCGCACCCCGGACACGCCGTGGCACAGCGACTGCAAACGCGCCGCGAGCACGGCGCGGGTGGCTTGCGCGTCGAGCAACTTGCCCAGGCCGCAACCGTGGAAGGTGTACAGGTGTCGCGGCAGGGCTTCGACGTGCTGTAACGGCACCGCCACCACGCACGAGTCGCCATAGCCGGTGGTCACGCCGTAGATCACGCCTTCCTTGTCCAGCAGCGAGTCGAGGAACTGCGCGCCCTTGGCGATGCGCTGGCGATACGCGGCATCATCCTGCAAGTGCGTGGGCGCCTGACGATTGGCCAGGGCCAATACGTCTTCAATGCGCAAAGCGCGTTCGCCAAACGTTACTGGCTCAAGATGCGTCGTCATCGGTCTTCCAGAAAGGGTAAAAGTTGAACCATTGTTGGGGCGCTTCCAGGCAGAACTGGCCCAGGCGTGCGGCGTAGCGTGCGGTCCACAGGGCGATGACCTGCTCGCGGGTGCTGCGTTTCCATTCGATCAGTTGGGCAAACGGTTCGATGCTCAGGCGATAGCGGCCCTGGTACTTGAGGCACATCAGCAGGTTGACCGGGCATTTCAGCAGCCCGGCCAGCAGCCACGGGCCCTGGGGGAAGGCGGCGTCGTGGCCGAGGAAGTCCACGCGCACCGTGCGCCCGCCGTGCAGTGGCACGCGGTCGCCGGCAATCGCCAGCCATTCACCGTCGTCCAGGCGCTGGCTGAGCAGCAGCATGGTGGCCGGGTCCAGCTCGCTGACCTGGATCAGGCGCAAATGGGTCGCGCCGGCTTCGCCCAGCAGGCGGTTGAAGCGTTCGGCGTGCTTGGTGTGGACCAGCACGTTCATGGTGACTTTTTCGCCGATCTCCGCGAGCGCGCGGCACACTTCGAGGTTGCCCAGGTGCGCGCCCACCAGCATCTGCCCGCGCTCGCCGCGCAGTTGGCCGCGCAATTGCGCCGGGTCGTGGATTTCGATCTGCTCGATGCGCAGCTTGCCGTTCCACACGTCGAGCTTGTCCAGCAGCGCATCGGCAAATGCCATGAACTGGCCGAAGACTTTGCGCCGGGTCGGGCGCAGCTCATCGCGGCCGCTCCATTGCGCCAGACGCTGCTGGTATTGCCAGGTGCTCTGGCGCGCGGTGCGGCCGAACAGGAAGAAGTACAGCACGATGCCGTACAGCAGCGGGCTCAACAGCCGGCGCCCGAGCAGCCTGGCGGCGACTGCGGTGAGTTTCATCAGCCAGAAACTGCCACGCTCTTCGCGGTCGGCCCAGTGTTTGCTGCTGTCGCTCATGCCTGCCACCGTCGCCACAGAATCATCGGTGCGCGCACCAACATGCCGAAGAACAGCCGGGTGTGCATGGCCGAGATACGCACGTTGTCGCGGAACAGGCGGAAGTGCGACAGGCCGTCGGCGGGGTAATGCACCTTCGTCGGCAGCCAGCGCATCGGCTGGTTGCGCCAGGCCAGGCGCACCAGGATGTCCGAGTCGAAATCCATGTGGGTGCCGATGTAGGCCGAGTCCATCAGCGCCAGGGTCGGCACCAGCGGGTACACGCGAAAGCCGCACATCGAATCGCGAATCTGCAGCGACAGGGTGTTGATCCACACCCACACGTGGGTCAGGTAGCGTGCGTACAGGCGGCCCTTGGGCACGCTATCGTCGTATTCGGGGTAGCCGCAGATCACCGCCGTGGGGTGTCGGCGCGAGGTGTCGATGAAGCTCTCGACTTCGCGCAGGTCATGTTGGCCGTCGGCGTCCACTTGCAGGGCATGGGTGAAGCCCAGGCGCGCCGCTTCGCGAAAGCCGGCCATCACCGCGCTGCCCTTGCCTTGGTTGTTCGGCAGGGTGAGCAGGCTGACGTTGTCGAGGGTCGCCAATTGCGCCAGCACCGCCGCGCACGCCGGGCTGCTGCCATCGTCCACCAACAGGCATGGCAG
Organism: Pseudomonas sp. K8; assembly: GCF_014889455.1. Taxonomy (NCBI): domain Bacteria; kingdom Pseudomonadati; phylum Pseudomonadota; class Gammaproteobacteria; order Pseudomonadales; family Pseudomonadaceae; genus Pseudomonas; species Pseudomonas sp. K8. The sequence goes on along the minus strand of NZ_VJWO01000005.1, from coordinate 124,374 downwards.
GCCGCTGTCGAGCAGGCTGTGGACCACGGCCGGCACGGCGGTTTCATGGTTGTAGACCGGGATCAGGGCGCAGGGGTTATGCATGCGCAGGCTCCAGTTGAATCCGGCCACTGGAGCAGGCCGCGACGCCGTTGCGGTAGGCGAAATACAGCTTGCTGCGTTGCGGGTCGAAGCGCAGGTGCAGTTCGACGTGGTCGCCGGGGCGCACCAGTTGCTGGAACTTGAGCACTTCCATGCCGGCAAAGGTCGCCGGCAGGTCGAGCAGTTGCTGGCCGAGGTTGAACGCCCACTCGACCTGCACCACGCCCGGCAGCACCGGCGTCACCGGGAAGTGGCCGCTGAAGTAGGCCAGGTCCGGCGGGATGCTCAGTTGCAAGGTCCATTCGCCATCGGCTTCGACTTGCTCCAGCACCTCCGGGGCTTTCGGCCGGGGCGCCAGCAGCAGCGCTTCGATCTCGGCCTGGGGCAGCTTGCCTTGGCTGTTCAGCGGCAACTGTCGCAGTAAACGCCAGCGACGCGGCAGGGCCAGGGCTTCGCAGTGCTGGCTCAAGTGTTGGCGCAGGGTTTGCGTGACGGTGCGCCGGCCCTGGTTGCGCAGGGCATGCAGGCCGTCGGTGCTCAGCACCACGAGGGCGCCGAGGCTGGCGCGGTTTTCCTGGACCACGCCCAGGCGCGTTTCGGCGACCCAGGGGTGCGCCATCAGGGCCTGTTCGAGCATGGGCAGGGAGATACGTTTTTCTTCCAGTTTGACGATGCGATCCAGGCGCCCGAGCAGCTCGAAGCGGCCGTCGGCATGCAGGCGGGCGGCGTCGGCGGTCTGTTCGATATGCCCGGCGGGCAGGTACGGCGAGGCAATGCGCAGGGCACCGTCGGCGTCCTGGCTCAGTTCTACCCCGGCGAACGGCTGCCACGGCTGCGCGCCTTGGCGCCAGGCAATGCCGCCGGTTTCCGAGCTGCCGAGGATTTCCGTCGGCCATTGTTGCAAGCGTTCGTACAGGCTGGCGGCCGCGTCGAGGGGCAAGGCGCCGCCGGAGGAGAACACCCGCGACACTCGGCTCAGGGCCGGCCAGTCGAGGTTGTCGCCCATCCGCTTGAGCAGCGCCGGGCTGGCGACCCAGGCGAACCGTGGGTGCTCGCGGCTGGCGCGCTGCAAATCCTCCGGGAAGGCCAGCTGGCGGCGCACGAAGCTGCGGCCGGCGCACAACGGCCACAGCACGCGGAACAACAAGCCGTAGATGTGTTGGGTGGCGACGCTGCCGATGATGCAGGCGTCGTTGAGGTCCGCGCCCCACAGCGTTTCCAGGGCCTGCACCTCGTTGGCCAGTTGGCGCAGGGTCTTGTCGATGCGCTTGGGTTCGCCGCTGGAGCCGGAGGTACACAGGCTCAATTGGCACGCATCCAGGTCGAGGGCGGCCGGGCTCAACGGCGCCTGATACAACGCGTCCAGGTCCGCGGCGTCGGTCAGCCAGGTGTCGACGGCGTCGGCCCAGCGTTGGCGAGTCTGCGGTTGCAGGTCGGCGGGCAGCAACACGCCGACCCCGGCGCGCCAGGCCCCCAGCAGGGCGATCGCCAGCAGGCCGGCGTCTTCCAGATGCACCGCCACGCGCTGGATACCGCGCGCGTGCAGGCCTGCCGCCAGGCGCAGAGATTGCTCCCACAGCTGGGCGTGATTCATCGCAGGCTCGGTGGTGACCAAGCGCTGTTCCAACGGCTCAAGCAGCAGGTGCTCAAGTTTCAACCCATTCATACGCGGCCTCGAACCCTTTGTCGTACCAGCCATTCCACGGCAAACAACAGCCCCATCAGCCCGTAGGCGATCAGGCCGTTGTACAACGTCCACCAGCTCAGCGGCGCCCACAGGGTGAGGGCGGCGGCCAGCAGGCCATTACACAGAAAAAACACGCTCCACACCACGGTGACCTGGCGCGTATACACAATGGCTTTCGGCGGCAGTTGCGGGTCGGTCATGCGTGCCAGGCGCTCGACCATCGGCGGGCCGTATTTCAGGCTCAGGCCGAACAGCGCCAACATGAACGCGCTGACCAGGCTCGGGTACCAGCGCAGCAGGTGCGGGTTGTCGAACCAGGCCAGGGCCAAGCAGAACAGGATGATCGCCACCGCCATCCAGCGGCTGCCGGGGCGCCGCGCACCCGTGAGCGCGCGCAGCAACCACAGGCTGCCGAGCAGCAGGCCGAATTGCCACGGTGCAAAGTGCTCGGTGCCGTAATACACCGCGAAAGGGTACAGCAACCCCGCCAGCAACAGGCCAAGGCCGATCAGCCGGCTCATGCGGCCGGTTGGACCAGACGGTACACCGCCTCAACCACGTCGTTCACGGTACGCACAGCCTTGAACTCTTCGGCGGCGATTTTTTTGCCGGTCTGGCGTTTGATGTGATCGATCAGGTCCACGGCGTCGATGCTGTCGATTTCCAGGTCCTGGTACAGGTTGGCTTCGAGGGTGATGCGTCCAGGTTCCAGTTCAAACAGTTCCACCAAGGCAGCGCGCAGGGTGTTGAAAATATCGTCACGAGTTTGCATGGTACGGTCTCAAGCTGCCTGTCTGGCCGTGACGAACGCCGCAAGGCTGGCCACGTTGGTGAAGTGATTGCGGGTGTCCTTGGCGTCGGCATCGATCTTGATGCCGTACTTTTTCTGGATCGCCAGGCCCAGTTCCAGGGCGTCGACTGAGTCCAGGCCGAGGCCTTCGCCGAACAGGGTTTGGTCGCTGTTGATGTCGTCGACGCTGATGTCTTCCAGGCCCAGGGCCTCGATGATCAGCGTCTTTATGTCGTGCTCAAGGCTGTTTGAGTTGCTCATCTTCGGCGAGCTCCTTAATAAAATAGTGATGCAGGTAATCGTTGAGCTTGCGTGAGGCCTGGGGCGCGGGGCCGAGTGCGGCGAACGCTTGTGGTTCTATATCGGCACCCACCCGTAAACTGAAGTGAAAGCGGCGTTTGGGAATGCGATACCAGGGTTCGGCCTTGGTCAGGGTGGTGGGGCTGACCTTGATTACCACGGGGGTGATGATTGTCGCACCACGCAACGCAATCGCGGCGCCGCCGCGATGAAAGGCAGGCGCCGCGCCGGGTGTGGTGCGGGTGCCTTCTGGAAAGATGATCAGGGTCTGACCTTCGCGCAGCGCATCGGCGGCGGCGTCGAGCATGTCCGCGCTGCCGTCATTGCTGATGTAGCCGGCATCGCGCACCGGCCCACGGGTGAACGGGTTTTGAAACAGGCTCTGCTTGACCACGCAGTTGGTCTGGCGCATCAGGCCGATCAGGAACACCACGTCGATCAGTGACGGGTGGTTGGCGACGATCATCTGGCCGGGGCGCCCGAGTTTGTCGGCGCCGTCGACGCTGAACGTGAGAATGCCCAGGCGCTGCATCCACCGAATGAACAACCAGAACAGGCGACTGATGGTATGCCGCGCGCGCCGTTGGTGCTGCTTGGCAGTCCCCGGCAGGCAATTGAGCAACGGAAACACCAGTAAGCGCAGGCACAACCCGCCGACGCCAAACAGCGCGAAGCTGGCGGCGGTGGCGAACAGGCGCCAGTAGTAGGCGTCCCGTGGCTTGTCGTTCAGGGCTTGCGTTGCCAGTTCCATACGCGGTTCTTCCAGGCGTGTTGGCAGGCGCCCTGTTCGGTCAACAGGGTGCGTAGCAGGTTCAGGGCGTGAGGCCACTGGGTGTGAGTGTGTTGGACCGTGCCGGTGCGCAGTTCCAGTTGCCACTCGTCGCCCGGCGTCAGTAACAGGCCGAGGGCGTAGGGGAAGGGCACGTCGTGGATCCAGTTGGCGTAGGCCTCGGGGGGCTGTTCCTCGCTGATCACCAGCAATACCGCCGGGGCGCCTTCGTTGAGCAGGGCCGCTGCTTCGAGCATGCCGTGTTCCAGGCCATCGCCGGCGGCGGCGAGGGCGGTCATTTCGCTGGTTTCATTGCGCAGGATCGACCACAGGCCAATCACCGCGTTATGCACCGACAGGCTGAACTGGGTCGGCGACAACGGCTGGTCGTTGGCCAGGTCGCTGAGGATGTCGAGGGTGCGCGGGGTTTCGCCGTGGCGGGAAACGAACACCAGCGGCAGGTCTTGCAGGCCCTCGGCCAGCGGCCAGCCCACGCTGAAAGCCATGCGCGCCAGACGGCTCAGGCGGCGGCGCTGCATGGCCGGTAAAAACGAGACGTCGGGGGAGGCTTCGCTGGCGGGTAGCAACACTGGCGCCTGGCACCAGGCGCGCCAGTCGTCCGCACTTTCGAGGCCCGGAGCCCAGGCGCGCCATTGGCTGATATTGAAATTGATCACTGAGAAGATATCCCGCCCCTGCGGGCTTCCATGCGCGGCCACTGGCCCCGAATACCGGGACAGGGAGCAGCAGCCGAGTGGCGCGCATTATCCCGGTGCTGTGGGGTTCTAGCAAACTTTGGTAAATATTTGTTCACGGCCGATTACAATTTGCTGGGGAAGATTTACAGATTGTCCTTCACTGAGAACCGAGCTGGATTGTCGGACTGTTCCTTTTCATTTGTACGTTAGATGCTAGCCCGGACCATTAATGCAGCAGTGCATGGATGAACGAGGTAGCTAACCGGCGCTTTTGCCCTCTACACTCGGGCATTCATTGGTACACGGAGGTTTTTCCATGCGGCGCGTGGTGTTCAATCAAAAAGGCGGGGTTGGCAAGTCCAGCATCGCCTGCAACCTGGCGGCGGTCAGCGCCAGTGAAGGTTATCGAACCCTGTTGGTGGACCTCGATGCACAAGCCAACTCTACTCAGTACCTCACCGGGCTGACCGGCGACGATATACCGATGGGTATTGCCGAGTTCTTCAAGCAAACCCTGTCTTCCGGGCCGTTCGCCAAGAAAAACCGGGTGGATATCTACGAAACGCCCTTCGACAACCTGCACGTGATCACCGCCACCGCTGAGCTGGCGGACTTGCAGCCCAAGCTCGAAGCCAAGCACAAGATCAACAAGCTGCGAAAGCTGCTGGATGAACTGAGCGAAGACTACGACCGGATTTACCTGGATACCCCGCCAGCGTTGAATTTTTATGCGGTTTCGGCGCTGATTGCTGCTGATCGTGTGTTGATCCCCTTCGATTGCGACAGTTTCTCGCGCCAGGCGCTGTATGGCCTGCTGGCGGAAATCGAAGAATTGAAGGAAGACCACAACGAAGGCCTGGAAGTCGAAGGCATCGTGGTCAACCAGTTCCAGGCGCGGGCGAGCTTGCCGCAGCAGATGCTCGATGAGTTGATTGCCGAAGGCTTGCCGGTGCTGCCGGTGTACCTGGCGAGTTCGGTACGCATGCGTGAGTCGCACCAGCAGAACAAGCCGCTGATCCACCTGGACCCACGGCACAAGCTGACGCAGCAGTTTGTGGAGTTGCATAACCTGCTGGAAAACGCCTGACCTAAAGCACCACACAAAACCGATGTGGGAAGGGACTTGCTCCCGATGGCGGTGGGTCAGGCGCAACATAAGCTGATTGATACACCGTCATCGGGAGCGAGCTCCCTCCCACACTAGACCCCTTGGCTGCGCAACCAACTCATCAACTGCGGCAACGGAAACGCCCCACTCTGACGCGCCACTTCGCGGCCGTTCTTGAACAGAATCAAACTGGGAATCGAGCGAATCCCCAACTGTGCCGACAACTGCTGATTGGCCTCGCTGTCGAGCTTGGCCAGCCGGCACTTGCCTTCCAGCTGCGCGGCGGCCTGTTCGAAGATGGGCGCGAACGACTTGCACGGCCCGCACCAATCGGCCCACACATCCACCAGCAACGGCAGGTCGCCCTTGATCTGGCTGGTGTAGTCGCCCTGTTTCAGTTCAAAAGGTTTGTTCAGCAGCACCGGCTGCTTGCAGCGCCCGCACTTCGGCGCATCGCCCAGGCGTTCGCCGGGGATGCGATTGAGGCCGTTGCAGTGCGGGCAGGGAATGACGAGAGGGTTGGACATGGTGGCGCTCCTTTGAGACTGGCCAATAGATCCTATTTGGAGTCAGGTCTGGGGTTTATCAAGGCGTGGGAGCGGTGACTCATCCGCTCACAGTTTCTGCCATGTCGATGTGAAGCCGCTTATCTAGGCTGTTGGAGCGCGTTCTGTTTCCCGCCATCTGTCTGTTTGCGGTTATAGCAAATTGCGATAGTTTGAGTTCGGGTTTAACCTTCATAGCAAGATGCGATAAGGATGTTGCATGCGAGTGATTAGTGAGAAAAGGATCTGGGAAGCAAAGGAAAAGTGGCCGCGCTCAGCGAGTGCTTTGGATGAGTGGTACCGACGGATAAAGCGCAATAGCCCAGGAGATTTCGCGTCAATGAAAGGCATTTTTCCTGCGACGGATAAAGTCGGGCAGTTCCATGTGTTCGACATCGGTGGCAATAAACTGAGGTTAATTGCTTTCGTGCGGTACCCAGCACAACGAATTTACATCAAGCATCTGCTCGATCACCGCGAATACGAACAAGACAAGTGGAAGGAGACAATCAGATGAGCGCACTCATTCAGCTCGCCGCTGAACATTGGCAATTTGTTTCACCATTACTGCGCAAGCCAAAAAACGAGGCGGATTACGATGCACTGGTTGCTGCCCTCGACGAGTTGCTGGATTTGGTCGGGGAGGACGAATCAAATCCGCTTATGAGTTTGGTGGATATTCTCAGTGACTGGATCGAAGCCTACGATCACGAGCATCGTCCGATGCCCATCGTCAGTGGTGTTGACGTGTTGCGCGCGATGATGCGCGAACACGGCTTGAATCAAAGTGATCTGCCAGGCTTAGGCACACAGTCAGTCGTTTCCGAGATTCTGAGCGGTAAGCGTAAGCTCAATCTGCGACAGATTAAATGGTTGGCCGAACGCTTTGGGGTTTCCGTGGAGACGTTCATCTAGTCGACTCTACGAAGAACAACTGATCTCCAAATGCTTGCCCCAATCCGGCGGCCGCTGCGCGTACTGCTCCATCCCGGCCTGCTCCTCGAAGGGTTTGCGCAACACCTCATGCAGCCGCCGCACTTCGCTGTAATCCCCCGACTCGGCGGCGCTGATGGCGTTCTGTGCGAGGTAGTTGCGCAGGATGTACAGCGGGTTGACCGCATGCATCCGTGCTCGGCGCTGTTCTTCGCTGTACTCGCCATCGCGCGCCACGCGGGCCTTGTACGCGTCTGCCCAGGCATCGAAGCCGTTCCTGTCGACAAACTCGTCACGCAACCGCGCCACTGCGAGCGCCGCCGGTTCATCGCCCAGGCGGCGGAAGAACAGCGTGTAGTCCACGCCGCTGTTCTGCATCAATTGCAGCAGGCGCTCCAGCAGTTTCTGGTCATCGTCTTCGGCGCTGGTCAGCCCCAGCCGGCGGCGCATCAGGTCCAGGTAGTGCGCCTGGTACAGCGGCAGGTACAGGCCGAGGGTTTCCTTCAAAGCGTCGACGCTGATAAACGGTGTGAGCGCCTGCGCCAGCGCGCTGAGGTTCCACTGCCCGATCGGCACTTGATTGCTGAAGGAGTAGCGCCCTTCATGATCGGAATGGTTGCAGACGAAGTGCGCGTCAAAATCGTCGAGAAACGCAAACGGCCCGAAATCGAAGGTGATGCCGAGGATCGACATGTTATCGGTGTTCATCACCCCGTGGCAGAAGCCATAGGCCTGCCATTTGGCGATCAGTTCGGCGTTGCGTTCGACGACTTCGCGGAACATTGCCAGGTACGGTTCGGGCTGTTCCCGGCACTCGGGGAAGTGCAGCTTCAACACGTGTTCGGCCAGTGCCGCCTGCTGCTCGGGCTTCTGGGTGTAGTAGAAGTATTCGAAATGGCCGAAGCGGACATGGCTACGGGCCAGGCGCAACACCATCGCCCCGCGTTCCTGCTTCTCGCGCCAAACCGGCGTGCTTGAGCCGATCACACACAGCGCCCGGCTGCTAGGGATGTTCAATGCATGCAGGGCTTCTGATGCCAGAAACTCCCGAATCGAAGAGCGCAGCACGGCGCGGCCATCGCCCATCCGCGAGTACGGCGTCTGCCCGGCGCCCTTGAGGTGCAAGTCCCAGTGTTCGCCGGCGCGGTTATATACCTCGCCGAGCAGCAAGCCACGGCCATCGCCCAACTGCGGGTTGTAGGAGCCGAACTGATGCCCGGAATACACCATCGCCCGCGGTTCGGCTTCGGCCCACAGCTTGTGGCCGCCGAACAGTTCGGCGAACACCGGCGTTTCGGCCACGGCCGGGTCGAGGTCGAGCAGGGCCATGGCGGCGTCGCTCGCCACGACCAGGCGCGGTTCGTCGAGGGGCTCGGGCAGGACGTGGGTTGAGAACGCGTCGCCCAGGCGTGCGAAGCGATTGTCGAAGGTCAGTTCGTCGAGGGCTTTCACCGGCCATCTCCAGCAGAATGTCCGAGCATTCTGCTGGGGATAGGCGTTTTAGTCGAGCTTGGAGGGCGGCGGCTCGGGGGCGTCCACCCCTTTGCCCGGCGGCGGTTCCGGTGCGTCGTGCGTCTCGGCCGGGTTGGCGATGGTGCGTTTTTCGTCTTCTACCGGCACCAGCTTGTACTCCTGGCCGTGCAGGTTCTTCAGGTAAACCTCCATCTGCCGGAACGAGATGTTGATGTGGTTGTTCTTGAACTCGCGGTTGATAAAACGGTTCACCTCGTCGATCACCGGGTTGCGGTCACCGAGGTCGCGCACGTGCATGCGCAGTTCGTGGTCGAGGGTGCTTTCGCCGAAGTTGAGGAAGTACACGTGGGGTTCGGGTTCTTTCAGCACCCGCGGGTTTTCGCGCGCGGCCTGGAGCAACAGGGCTTTCACCAGGTCGAGGTCGGAGCCGTAGTCCACGCCGAGCTTGAGGGTGACCCGGGTGATGGTGTCGGTCAGCGACCAGTTGATCAGTTGCCCGGTGATAAACGTCTTGTTCGGGACAATGATGTCCTTGCGGTCGAAGTCGGTGATGGTGGTGGCGCGGATGCGGATCTTGCTCACCGTGCCCGACAGGTTGCCGATGGTGATGGTGTCGCCGATCCGCACCGGGCGCTCGAACAGGATCATGATGCCGGAGATAAAGTTGGCGAAGATCTCCTGCATACCGAAGCCCAGGCCCACCGACAGCGCCGCCACCAGCCATTGCAACTTGTCCCAGCTCACGCCGAGGGTCGATAGGGTCGCCACAAACCCCACGCCGGCAATCACGTAGGACAGCAACGTGGTGGTGGCGTAGGCGCTGCCCTGAGCCAGGTCCAGCTTGGACAGCACCAGCACTTCCAGCAAGCCGGGCAGGTTGCGCGCCAGGGCGAAGGTGATGCCGATGATGATCAGCGCGCCGAGCATGTCGCCGATGCTGATCGGCACCATGCTGATATTGGCCCCGGTGCCGCTGGTGTATTCGTAGAGGGTGACGTTGTCGAGGTAGGAGAACACCGAGATCAGGTCCGACCACACCCAGTACAGCGCCGCGATGAAGCCGCCGAGCAGGGCCAGGCGGATCAGGCGCATGGATTGTTCGTTGACCTGTTCGATGTCCAGGGTCGGCTCTTCGATCACCGCTTCGCCTTCGCCGGCTTCCTTGGCGGCCTGGCGTTTTGCCAATGCCCGCGAATAGGCCAGGCGCCGGGCGGCGACGCCCAGGCCGCGGGCGAATGTGGCTTCGATCACCAGCCAGAACATCAACAGGTACAGGGTGTTGATCAACCGGTCGCTGAGCTTCAGCGCGGTGTAGTAATAGCCGAAGCACACGGCGATAAACAGTGCGATGGGCAGCGCGGTAAACAACAGGCCCGCGGTTTTGCGGAACAGTGAGGCTTTCTCGTGGGTTGTGCTGTGCAACAGCAGGCGACCCAGCAGCCAGGCCATCAGCGCATAGCAGGTCAGCACCACGCCGATGCCCAGCACGTCGTCGGCCAGGGCTGCCGGCTGGTGCTCGGCAATGGCCACCACGGCCACCAGCGCCAGCACCACCAGCCCGAGCTTGCGTACCCAACCTTGCAGGAATGCGACCTGCGGTCGTTCCCAGCGGAAGTGCAATTCGGCGACGCCGCCTGGCGCGAGGATTCGGTAGGCGGTGTAGAACACCAACCACGCCTGGGCGATCTGCAACAGCGCGGCACCCAGGTTGGCGTTTTGCCCGCGGGCGTCGATCTGCAACGCATAACCGCATAACGCCAGGCCCAAGGCCACGGGCATGGCCAGCAGGATATTCACCAGGATCGCCTGGGGCGTGTGCCATTGGCTGTCACGCTTGAAGTGGCCGATGTCCATGTGAACCTTTTTCAGCCGCGCGTACAAGGCATTGCGCCGCCACAACAGTGCGCCGATCAACAGCAGCAACGGCAAGAACAGCAGCGGGCGCTGGGTCAGGCCGTCGTACAGTTCGCTGACGCTGGAGGCCCAGGGCAGGGAGGTGACTTGCTTGCTCAGGTGGTCCGGGACGGTTTCCAGCCACTCGGTGTCCAGCGGCTTGTTGCTGGGAATCCAGAACATCTGCTCATCGAGGGTCGCACGCAGGGTGGTGGCGGTGCTCAGCAGTTGTTTCTGGTTCAGTTGCAGGGTGATCGATTCATTGAGCAGCGCGCTCAGCTCGCGGCTCAGGCGCTCGAGCAGGTCGCTGCGGGTGATCGCCAGTTCCAGCAGAGTGCGCCGCAATTGCGGGGTGACCTCATCCGGCGGCTGGTTGGCCAGCAGGTTATCCACATAGGTGCTGGGCGAGCTGATCAGTTCGCGCTGCTGGTTGACCTCGAACTGGTACAGGCGAATGTTGGCGATGTCGTCGGCGAGGTTGCGGTCGACCGTGAGGCGCGGCAAGGCCTGTTTCTGTTTGTACAGAATCTTCGACAGCAGCAGGCTGCCCTTGAGCACGTTGATCTGCTCGTCCAGCGCCGAGTCGCTCTGGGTCACGGTGTCCAGTTGCTGCTTGGTCTGCAGGTTCTTCTGGGTCAGGTCGTTGAGGCGGTCGGTGCTTTTGAGCAGGTAGTCGGACAGCTTCAGGTTGGCTGCGCTTTCCGTGGCCAACAGGCTGCTGCTGCCGGCTTTCTGCGCTTCGATGGACTGTTGGGTCACCGTCTGCTGGGACTGGGCCAGGCGTTTCTGGTTGATCAGGGTTTGCAGGTCCTGGATCTCTTGTTCCAGGCGCGCGGTTTTTTCCACCACTAGGTCATGCTGGCTGTTGCCCAGGTCTTGCAGTTGGCTGTTGCCGGCCAGTTCCTGGCGGCGCAGTGGGATCAGTGCATTCAGCGACGCCAGTTCGGCGTTCAACTGGTTGCGCTGGTCTGCGCTGAGGGTTTTGCCATTGTCCTTGCCGGCCTTGAGGGTCGCGTTGATCTGCTGGATGCGCGTCTGGCTGCTGCTGATTTCGGTCTGCGCGCGTTCGGGGCGGGTCTGGGCGGCGATGGTCAGGCTGTTGGCGTCGGCCAGGTCTTTTTGCAGGTCGCCTTGCTGGGTGGTGCGCTGCACCAGCAGTTGTTCCAGTTGCGGCACCGGCAACGTGGCGTAGCGCTGGGCCACCGGGACGACTTTGGTGGCCTTGAGCCGGGTCAGTTCGCGCTGGTTTTCGCTGGTCTGGCGTGGGGCGTCTTGCAACTGGCGCTTGAGATCGGCCAGGCGCTGCTCGTAATCCTGCTTGTTGCCCAGGTGGGTCAGCGTCTGCTGCAGGATCGCCTGCAGCGCCTTCATGTCGGCGTCGGGCAGCTTGCGGTCGGGCAGCTTGTCCAGGGTTTGCTGGATAGCGTCGGCGCTGGGCGGGTCGGCGGCGTATACGCTGCCGACACAAAGGGTCAGGCCCAGCAGGGCAGTGGCGAGAAAAGTGCGCAGGGTTGGCATAGAGACCGGTCGAGCAAGGTGAAGAATCGGGGCAGTATTGCCCCGCAGTTTAGAGGAAGAGTCCGGGGCCCGGGCGACTTCCTTCGGGGAATCTGACGCCGACTTTGCCAATCTTGTTCCCGTCCATGACTGCGACGGTCCAGATCGTGTTGTTCCACTCCACCTGGTCGCCGACCACCGGCGCGCCGCCGACTTTCTGGGTGATGAAGTGGCTCAATGGCATGTCCGGGTCGATGCCTTCGAGCTGCAGGCCGTACAGCGCCGAGACCGCGCCCAGCTGGGCGTCGCCTTCGAGGACGAAGTCGCCGAAGAAGCGCAAATCCAAACCGCGTTGCGGCGCCTGGCTGAACAGTTTGCCCAGGGCCGGCAGGTTGTGTTCGTGACCGATCACGCAGAGCAGATCGTCGGCTTCCAGCACCGTACTACCCGACGGATGGAGCAGTTGCTGGCCACGGAACAGCGCCGCGATACGCGTGCCTTCGGGCATTTTCAGCTCGCGCAGGGCTGCGCCGATGCACCATTTTTCCGCTCCCAGGCGGTAGACGAACAGTTCCCACTCACTGGTGACGTGAACTTCCAGGGCTGCGCGGGAAATCGGTGCCGGCTCCGGTGGCACGGTCACTTTCAGCAGCTTGGCCACCCACGGCAGGCTGGTGCCTTGCACCAGCAGCGAGACCAGCACGATAAAGAACGCCAGGTTGAAGTACAGCTGTGCATGGGGCAGGCCGGCCATCAGCGGGAACACCGCAAGAATGATCGGCACCGCGCCGCGCAGGCCGACCCAGGCGATAAAGGCTTTTTCGCGGCCGTGGAACGCCTTGAACGGCAGCAGGCCGACCATCACCGACAGCGGCCGCGCAAACAGGATCATCCACAGCGCCAGGCCCAGGGCGGGCAGCGCAATCGGCAGCAGGTCGTGGGGCGTGACCAGCAGGCCGAGCACCAGGAACATGCCGATCTGGGCGAGCCAGGCCATGCCGTCGAGCATATGCAAAATGCCATGACGGCTGCGCACCGGGCGGTTGCCGATCACCAGCCCGCACAGGTACACGGCGAGGAAGCCGCTGCCGTGCAGGGCGTTGGTCAGGGCGAAGACGAACAGGCCGCCGGCGATCACCAGGATCGGGTACAGGCCGTTGGCCAGGTTGATGCGGTTGACCATCTGCAGCATCAGCCAGCCGCCGCCGAGGCCGATAAGGCCGCCGATGCCGAACTCGCGCACCAGGTGCAACAGCAGGTTCCAGTGCAGGCCGGTCTGGCCGCTGGCGAGCATGTCGATCAGGGTGACGGTGAGGAACACCGCCATCGGGTCGTTGCTGCCGGATTCGATTTCCAGGCTGGCGGAGACCCGTTCGTTGAGCCCTTTGCCGCCGAGCAGCGAGAACACCGCGGCGGCGTCGGTGGAGCCGACAATCGCGCCGATCAGCAAGCCTTGAATGATGTTGAGGTCAAACAGCCAGGCCGCGGCCATGCCAGTGAGGCCGGTGGTAATCAACACCCCCACCGTGGCCAGCGACAACGCCGGCCAGAGTGCCACGCGAAAACTCGCCACCCGGGTGCGCAAGCCGCCGTCGAGCAGGATCACGGCCAGGGCGAGGTTACCCACCAGGTAGGCGGTCGGGTAGTTATCGAAGATGATGCCGCCGCCGTCGACGCCGGCGACCATGCCCACGGCCAGGATGATCACCAGGATCGGAATGCCCAGGCGGGACGAAAGAGAGCTCACCAGAATGCTCGCACTCACCAGCAACGCGCCGATCAAGAACAGGCTGTTGATGGTGGTCGCATTCAAAGGCAGTACTCCATGGGCAAAATAAGACGGACGCATTCTGACCATGCAGTCTGCGTGCCAGCGATTCTAACCTGTTGAATTGCCGCGCTGTCAAAAAGGTTTTAGCGACGGGCGCCGATCTAAATGTGGGAGGGGGCTTGCCCCCGATTGCGGTGGGTCAGCTGTAGATAAGCTAGCTGACAAATCGCAATCGGGGGCAAGTCGAATCGTCGCACCGCCCCTCCCACATTCTTAGAGGCGAAACCGCCCGACCATCCCGTTCAAGTCCACCGCCAGGCGCGACAACTCGCTGCTCGCGGCACTGGTCTGGCCGGCGCCGGTTGCCGATTGCACCGACAGATCACGAATGTTCACCAGGTTGCGGTCCACTTCCCGTGCCACCTGCGCTTGTTCCTCCGCCGCGCTGGCGATCACCAGGTTGCGTTCATTGATCTCGACAATCGCCGTGTTGATCGTATCCAGCGACATCCCCGCGCCTTTGGCGATGTTCAGCGTCGATTCCGCGCGCTCGGTGCTGTTGCGCATCGAATCCACGGCATGCTCGGTGCCGGCCTGGATACTGCCGATCATCCGTTCGATCTCGCTGGTCGACTGCTGGGTGCGATGGGCCAGCGCACGCACTTCGTCGGCCACTACGGCAAAGCCACGGCCGGCTTCCCCGGCACGCGCCGCTTCAATCGCCGCGTTCAGGGCCAGCAGGTTGGTCTGGTCGGCGAGGCCGCGAATCACGTCGAGCACCTTGCCGATGTCGCGCGACTCATTGGCCAGGTCGCCGATCAGCGTCGCGGTGGCTTGCACGTCGCCGCTCATGCGCTCGATGGCGCTGACGGTTTCCTGCACCAGGTCGCGGCCGTCACCGGCGGAGGTGGTGGCGTTGCGCGAGGCCTCGGAGGTGCTCACCGCATTGCGCGCGACTTCCTCGACGGCGCTGGTCATCTCGTTGACCGCGGTGGCGGCCTGTTCGATTTCGTTGTTTTGTTGGGTCAGGCCACGGGCGCTTTCGTCGGTCACGGCGTTGAGCTCTTCGGCGGCAGAAGCCAACTGAGTGGCCGAGCCGGCGATGCGTTGCAGGGTGTCGCGCAGCTTGTCCTGCATCTTGGCCATGGCGGCCAGCAGGCGGCCGGCTTCGTCGTCGCCATCGACCTTGATCGGGCGTGTCAGGTTGCCTTCGGCGATTTCTTCAGCCGCGTCCAGGGCCTGGGCGATCGGCAGGGTGATGCTGCGGGTCAGCAGCCAGGCGAACAACAGGGTCAGCGTCGTGGCGATGACCAGCAGCCCAACCACCAGGTCGAAGGCCAGGTTGTATTGGTCTTTGGCCTGCTGATTGGTGGCCAGGGCCATCTTGTTATTGATGTCCGCCAGGCGCGCCAGCACGGCGTTGATCTGCTCGGCGTTGCTCAGCAACTCGCTGTTGAGCAACTCGCGCAGCTCGTCGACCTGATTGGCCCGCGACATGCTCTTCATGCGCTCTTCGATCTGATGGTACTGGGCTAGCAGGCGCACGTATTCGTCGTAGGCCGCGCGTTCTTCGCTGCTGTCGATGAGTTTTTCGTAGATGCCCTGGGCGGTCCGAATCTGCTGGTTGCGCTGTTCGATGGTTTCCAGGGTTTTTTGCTGCGCGTCCGGCCTGCGGTTGGTCAGCAAGCGGTATGACAGCACCCGCAGGCGCAATGTCAGCTGGGTGAACTCATCGAGGGCGCGAATACTCGGGACGCTGGACAGCGTGATGTCTTCTGCCGCCGCGCGGATTTTGCTCATTTGGTTCAGGGCGAACACACCGAGAAACAACATGAGTGCGCCAATCATCGCGAAGCCTAGGAACGCGCGCGGCGCGATATTCATATTACGAAGAGACATGCGGGAGTCCTGGGGAGAAGCGCGATCCATGCGGCGATGAGACAGGGTGAGTATTACCTATCGGCAGTACGACTAAAGTCTATAGTGGCGTGTGTTTTTATCGCATCGGACGAGGGGCCGGGCCGATTCAGGAACCAGATGGGGGAAATGCAGTCACTAAGGCTCGAAAGTGCGGCCCGGCCCTTAACAATCGGGCTGCGCGCCGGGGATAACCCTGGCATCCGAGGTGAATTTTCTTTATCGTCACCGCCCTTTTAAAAAGCCCAGGAAATCAAAATGTTAGAAGCATCCCTCAGCCAACTGGAACAACTGGTCAGCGACCTGGTACAGCAGAATCAAGACCTGTTGGGCACCAATGAATCCCTCAAGGCGCAATTGGCCCGCGCCAAGGATGAGAATGACAGCCTGCAATTGAACCTGATGGAACAGGAAGAAAAGAACGGCGCCACCGCTGCGCGTATCCAGGCGTTGGTTGAGCGTGTGAGCGCAGGGCCTGTCAGCGCATGAACGAAGGGATAAAGGTCGTTTCGATTCTCGGAGAGGATTACTCGATCAAGGCTCCGGCCGGGGAAGATCAAACCCTGATGCACGCCGTGACCCTGCTCAAGGCCTCCCTGGCCACCACCAAGAAAAAGTACCCGACCCTGATCGGTGACAAGCTATTGGTACTGGCCGCGCTGAACCTGTGCGCCGAGCAGATCGAAATGCAACAGCGTCACCAGCAGGAACTCGACCGTTACCAAGAGCAAGTCAGCGCCACGGTCGAGGTGATTTCCAAGGCTATCGGACAGCCTTAGAACCACTCATCCTGCATGCCGAGGCACGTATCGTCCCGGGCCTCCAGTATTGCCAGTTCATGATGGCAGCCCGGTACTTCCCAGGTCAGGAAGTAGCGGGCCGCCTGGAGCTTGCCTTTATAGAACGCGGTGTCCGCCGCATTGCCCTTGGCCAGGCCTTCTTCGGCGCGAATCGCCTGTTCCAGCCAGCGCCAGCCAATCACCGTGTGCCCGAATACCTTCAGGTACAGCGCCGAATTCGCCAGGCTGCTGTTGACCTTGCCTTGGGCGAGATCCGTCAGCAGGCCGATCGTCACGCTTTGCAGGCGCGCCACCAACTGTTCCAGCGGTTCTCTCATGGCCTTCAGCGATGGATATTGCTGCGCCCGTGCGCCTGTTTCGGCGATCAACCGAATCAGTTGCTTCAGGCCCGCGCCGCCGTTCTGCGCGAGCTTGCGCCCCAGCAGGTCGAGGGACTGGATACCGTGGGTGCCTTCATGGATCGGGTTGAGGCGGTTGTCGCGGTAATACTGTTCCACCGGGGATTCGCGGGGGTAGCCGTGGCCGCCGAGGATCTGGATCGCCAGCTCGTTGGCCTTGAGGCAGAACTCCGAGGGCCAGGATTTGACGATTGGCGTCAGCAGGTCGAGCAGTTCGTGAGCGTGCTTGCGTTCGACGTCGGTTGCCAGGGTGGTGGTGTCGTCGAACAGGCGCGCGGCAAACAGGCCGAGGTCGAAGGCGCCTTCGACGTAGGCTTTCTGGGTCAGCAACATGCGCTTGATATCGGCGTGCTGGATGATCGACACCGGCGCGGTACTCGGGTCTTTGCTGTCCGGCAGGCGGCCTTGCGGGCGTTCGCGGGCGTATTCCAGGGAATACAGGTAGCCGGCGTAACCGAGCATCACCGCGCCCATGCCGACGCCGATGCGCGCTTCGTTCATCATCTGGAACATGCAGCTCAGGCCCTGATGCGGTTTGCCCACCAGATAGCCGACACAGTGCCCGTTATCGCCGAAATTCAGCGCCGTGGACGTGGTGCCGCGCCAACCCATCTTGTGAAACAGCCCGGCCAGCAACACATCGTTGCGCTCACCCAGGCTGCCATCGTCGTTGACCAGGAATTTGGGCACGATAAACAGCGAAATGCCCTTCACCCCGGCCGGCGCGTCCGGCAGCTTGGCCAGCACCATATGCACGATGTTTTCCGACAGCGGGTGGTCGCCGCCGGAGATAAAGATCTTGTTGCCCTTGAGCCGATAGCTGCCATCCGGTGCAGGCTCTGCGCGGGTACGAATGTCCGACAGCGACGAGCCGGCATGCGGCTCGGTCAGGGCCATGGTGCCGAAGAAGCGCCCCTCGATCATCGGCTGCAGGAAGCGTTGCTTCTGCTCCTCGGTGCCGAAACTTTCGATCAGGTTGGCGGCGCCCATGGTCAGGAACGGGTAGGACGTTGACGCCGCGTTGGCCGCCTGGAAGTGCGCGAAGCAGGCCTGGGACAGCAATGTCGGCAACTGCATGCCGCCGGCTTCGAAACTGCGCGCAGCATTGAGGAAACCGGCTTCGAGGAAGGCGTCCACGGCCGGTTTGACTTCCGGGATCAGGATGGCCTTGCCGTCTTCGTAGCGCGGTTCGTTTTCGTCGTTTTTGCGGTTATGCGGTGCGAAGTACTTTTCGGCAATGGTGCGGGCGGTACTGATGGCCGCGTCGAAGGTTTCGCGATTATGTTCGGCAAACCGCTCGCGCTGGGTCAGGCCCTCGGCATCGAGGACTTCGTACAGCTCGAAAGCCAGATTGCGGGAACTGAGGAGCGTCTCGGACATGGCGGCTTACCTGTGTGGGAAGGAGCCTGAGTCTAAGTGCGCGAATAGAGGCTGGATAGCAAGATTGATCTGGGTGATGGAGGGGCAGAACGCGGACGAGGAATTGAAATACAGCCAAATGTGGGAGGGGCAAGCCCCCTCCCACATGTTTACCGCGTTTCGGCAGTTAGCCGATGGTCATCAGGCTGGCGTTACCGCCCGCCGCTGCGGTGTTGACGCTCAGCGCACGCTCGATCACCAAACGCTCCAGGGCAATTGCTGTCTCGCCTTGGGACAAACCATGTACCCCGACAATCGCCCCGCCACGCTGGGCCACTTGCTGGCAAACCGCGCGCAGTTGATCGGAATCGCCGTGGTGCAGGACTGCGTCGAACAGCACATCGTCCTTGGTCCAGTCGGCCACGCGCTTGATCTTCGCCTGAATCTCCTTCGGCAGGCGTGGGAACAAGGCTTTGGTCAGCTCGGTTTCCGGCCATACCGCCGAACCGCCGACGGCTAATACCGCCGCCAGTTGGGTCAGCAGGTCACCTTCTACTTCTGCCAGGCACAGTACGTGCTCGCGGGGCAGGATGGCGTAGCTGTTGCGCTCGCCGGTCGGGCCGGCCAACAGGCGGGTGATACCGCTTTGCGATTGCGTGGCGAACCGGCTGCACAGGGCGCTCAGGTCGCTGAGCGTGTGGCTGTCGGCCCAGGCTTTCAAGGTGGTCAGCGGTTGGCTCATGGCGTCGCGTAGGCGCACGTCCGGTGCGGACAATGCATCGCCGCGAACGAAGGACTGCTCGATCGCATCGGTAGGACGCGTCGACAGCAGGCGGTACAGGTACAGCGGACCACCGGCTTTCGGGCCGGTGCCCGACAAACCTTCGCCGCCAAACGGCTGCACGCCGACCACCGCCCCGACAATGTTGCGGTTGACGTAGACGTTGCCGGCATGAACGTTGTCGATCACCTTGGCGATGGTCTCGTCGATGCGCGTGTGTACGCCCAGGGTCAGGCCGTAGCCGGAAGCGTTGATCTGGCCGATCAACTGGTCGATCTCCTTGCGCTTGTAGCGCACCACGTGCAGCACCGGGCCGAAGATCTCCCGTTGCAGCTCGTCGAAGCTTTCCAGTTCGATCAGGGTGGGCATCACGAAGGTGCCGCGCTTGATCTCTTCGCCGTCGGCGATCGCCACTTGGTACACCGCGCGGCCTTTGTCGCGCATGGCCTGGATGTGTTTCTCGATGCCGGCCTTGGCTTCGGCGTCGATCACCGGGCCGATATCCACCGACAGGCGCTCCGGGTTGCCCAAACGGCATTCAGCCATGGCGCCCTTGAGCATTTCGATGACGCGGTCTGCAGAATCTTCCTGCAGGCACAGCACACGCAGGGCCGAGCAACGCTGGCCGGCGCTGTCGAAGGCCGACGACACCACGTCGATGACCACTTGTTCGGTCAGGGCCGAGGAGTCGACGATCATCGCGTTCTGGCCACCGGTTTCGGCGATCAGCGGGATCGGTCGGCCCTGGGCATCCAGGCGCCCGGCGACATTGCGTTGCAGCAGGCGCGCGACTTCGGTGGAGCCGGTGAACATCACGCCTTTGACGCGATCATCGCCGACCAGGCGCGCACCAACGGTTTCGCCCTGGCCCGGCAGCAGTTGCAGCACGCCTTCCGGAATACCGGCTTCGAGCAGGATACGTACCGCTTGTGCGGCCACCAGCGGGGTTTGCTCCGCAGGCTTGGCCAATACCGGGTTGCCGGCGGCCAGTGCGGCGGCGACTTGCCCACTGAAAATCGCCAGCGGGAAGTTCCACGGGCTGATGCAGACCACCGGGCCCAATGGGCGGTGGGCGTCGTTGGTGAAATCGTGACGCGCCTGCACCGCGTAGTAACGCAGGAAGTCCACGGCTTCGCGCACTTCGGCGATGGCATTGGCGAAGGTCTTGCCGGCTTCGCGGGCCAGCAGGCCCATCAGCGGCTGGATCTCGCCTTCCATCAGGTCGGCGGCGCGTTCAAGGATCGCGGCGCGCTCGGCGGGCGGGGTCGCCTGCCAGATCGGGCCGGCGTTGATGGCGCACTGGATCGCGTTGTCGACGTCATCGACGGTGGCTTCCTGTACGTGGCCGACCACATCACGCAGGTCGGACGGGTTCAGCACCGGCGTCGCAGCTTCATTACTGGCGGCGCAACCCAACATCGGCGCGGCTTTCCAGTGATTGTGCGCGGTGGCCAGCAGGGCGCAGGACAGCGACGCCAAACGGTGTTCGTTGGCCAGGTCGATACCGGCCGAGTTGGCGCGGTCGCTGCCGTACAGATCGCGTGGCAATGGAATACGCGGGTGCGGCAGGCCGAAGCCGCCTTCCAGCGTCGCCATTTGCTCGATGCTGGCCACTGGATCGGCCACCAGCTCCTGGATCGAGATGGACTGGTCGGCGATACGGTTGACGAACGAGGTGTTGGCGCCGTTTTCCAACAGGCGACGTACCAGGTAGGCCAACAGGGTTTCGTGGGTGCCGACCGGGGCGTACACGCGGCACGGACGGTTCAGCTTGCCCTCGGCCACTTTGCCGACGACCTGTTCGTAGAGCGGTTCGCCCATGCCGTGCAGGCACTGGAACTCGTACTGGCCGGGGTAATAGTTCTGACCGGCGATATGGTAGATAGCCGACAGGGTGTGGGCGTTATGCGTAGCGAACTGCGGGTAGATGACTTCCGGCACCGACAGCAGTTTGCGTGCGCAGGCGATGTAGGACACGTCGGTGTACACCTTGCGGGTATAGACCGGGTAGCCTTCCAGGCCTTCGACCTGAGCGCGCTTGATTTCGCTGTCCCAGTACGCGCCTTTTACCAGGCGGATCATCAGGCGGTGGCGGCTGCGGCGCGCCAGGTCGATGACGTAGTCGATCACATACGGGCAGCGCTTCTGGTAGGCCTGGATCACGAAACCGATGCCGTTCCAGCCGCTCAGTTGCGGCTCGAAGCACAGGCGTTCGAGCAGATCCAGGGACAGTTCCAGGCGGTCGGCTTCTTCGGCATCGATGTTCAGGCCGATGTCGTATTGCTTGGCCAGCAGGGTCAGGGACAGCAAGCGCGGGTACAACTCGTCCATCACCCGTTCGTACTGGGCACGGCTGTAACGTGGGTGCAGGGCCGACAGCTTGATGGAAATGCCCGGGCCTTCATAAATCCCACGGCCGTTCGAGGCTTTGCCGATGGAATGAATGGCTTGTTCGTAAGAGGCGAGGTACTTCTGTGCATCGTGTTCGGTGAGTGCGGCTTCACCGAGCATGTCGTAGGAATAGCGGAAACCCTTGGCTTCGAACTTGCTCGCATTGGCCAGGGCTTCGGCGATGGTTTCGCCGGTGACGAACTGCTCGCCCATCAGGCGCATGGCCATGTCGACGCCCTTGCGGATCATCGGCTCGCCGCTCTTGCCGATGATGCGGCTCAGGGATGAGGTCAGGCCTGCTTCGTTGTGGGTGGCGACCAGTTTGCCGGTCAGCAGCAGGCCCCAGGTGGCCGCGTTGACGAACAGCGACGGGCTGTTGCCCAGGTGCGGTTGCCAGTTGCCGGTGCTGATCTTGTCGCGGATCAGTGCGTCGCGGGTGCCTTTGTCGGGGATGCGCAGCAGCGCTTCGGCCAGGCACATCAGTGCCACGCCTTCCTGGGATGACAGGGAGAATTCCTGCAGCAAACCCTGGACGATGCCGGCACGGCCGCCGGCGCTCTTCTGATTGCGCAGTTTTTCTGCAATCGACGCGGCCAGCTTATTCGTGGCTTCGGCCATCTGGGCCGGCAGGCGAGCCTGTTCGATCAGCATCGGCACCACTTCCGGCTCCGGGCGGCGGTAAGCGGCGGTGATCGAGGCGCGCAGTACGGATTGCGGCAGGATGCTCTCGGCGAACTCAAGGAAGCACTGATGGGCGTGGTCGGCCTGGACCTCGCCGGCGTCGTCGGCCTCCTTGCTGCTCAAGCCATTGAGCTCGGTCAGGGTTGCACCACCCTCGAGTTTCTCCAGGTAATTGAAAATCGCCTGCTTGATCAGCCAGTGCGGCGTGCGATCAATGGAGGTCGCGGCCGCCTTCAGGCGCTCGCGGGTCGGGTCGTCGAGTTTGACCCCAAGGGTGGTTGTAGCCATTTTCTTATCCTCATGGGTGCCACTACCGAGTGGCATCAGTTGGCGGCAAGATTAGCTTCGGTCTGGAAGAGGTGCAACCGGGTGCAACCCTTTTTATGCATGAAATTTTCGAGGTTCAATCGGAAAAAATCCCGGCCTCGACCGATTCTGCTTCTAGTTGGTGCATTTGCTTCTGAGTTCGGCTGTTCTTGCTCCGAAAAGGAGCAAAAACGGGGTGTTTTGAGCAAAATACATCAAGGTGCAACTTATTCGCGAGAAACTGGTTGCACCTTATTTGCTTTGTTGAATAGCATTCGCAGCCAAGGTGCAACCACCCGCATGGTGTGGTTCATCGGCTGACGGCTTTCCTGGGGAAACGTCAGTCATAAATGCGCGTGATGCAGCTACGTTTACTCACTGGATCAGTGGGTGGCCGTCTGACAGACCGCCGCTACATAAAAACAAAGCCAGGGCGTCACTTCTATGAGCGTTAGTAATCCAACCCTGATCACGTTCGTGATCTACATCGCAGCAATGGTGCTGATCGGCTTCATGGCCTATCGCTCCACCAACAACCTTTCCGATTACATCCTGGGCGGTCGCAGCCTCGGTAGCGTGGTGACTGCCTTGTCAGCCGGTGCTTCTGACATGAGCGGCTGGTTGTTGATGGGCCTGCCGGGCGCGATCTACATGTCCGGCCTGTCGGAAAGCTGGATCGCCGTCGGCCTGATCGTCGGTGCGTACCTCAACTGGCTGTTCGTGGCCGGTCGCCTGCGCGTGCAGACCGAGCACAACGGTGACGCCCTGACGCTGCCGGATTACTTTTCCAGCCGTTTCGAAGATAAAAGCGGCCTGCTGCGGATCATCTCCGCAGTAGTGATCCTGGTGTTCTTCACCATCTATTGCGCTTCCGGCATCGTGGCCGGTGCCCGCCTGTTCGAAAGCACCTTCGGCATGTCCTACGAGACTGCGCTGTGGGCCGGCGCGGCGGCGACGATTGCCTACACCTTTGTCGGTGGTTTCCTGGCCGTGAGCTGGACCGACACCGTACAAGCCACCCTGATGATCTTCGCGCTGATCCTGACGCCAATCATCGTGTTGCTGGCCACCGGCGGTATCGATACCACGTTCCTGGCGATCGAAGCGAAGAACCCCGACAACTTCAACATGCTGAAAAACACCAGCTTCATCGGCATCATCTCGCTGATGGGCTGGGGCCTGGGTTACTTCGGCCAGCCGCACATCCTCGCGCGCTTCATGGCGGCGGATTCGGTGAAGTCGATCGCCAAGGCGCGTCGCATCTCCATGACCTGGATGATCCTGTGCCTGGGCGGCACCGTGGCCGTGGGCTTCTTCGGCATCGCCTACTTCTCGGCGCACCCGGAAGTGGCCGGCCCCGTGACCGAGAACCACGAGCGCGTGTTTATCGAGCTGGCCAAGCTGCTGTTCAACCCATGGATTGCTGGCGTTCTGCTGTCGGCGATTCTGGCGGCGGTCATGAGCACCTTGAGCTGCCAATTGCTGGTGTGCTCCAGCGCCCTGACCGAGGACTTCTACAAGACCTTCCTGCGCAAGAACGCTTCCCAGGTTGAGCTGGTGTGGGTCGGTCGTGTCATGGTGCTGCTGGTGGCGTTGATCGCCATCGCTATGGCCGCCAACCCGAATAACCGCGTGTTGGGCCTGGTGAGCTACGCCTGGGCCGGTTTCGGCGCCGCGTTCGGCCCTGTGGTACTGATCTCGGTGATCTGGAAGCAGATGACCCGCAACGGCGCACTGGCTGGCATTCTGGTCGGCGCGATCACCGTGATCGTGTGGAAGCATTTCGAATTGCTGGGTCTGTACGAAATCATCCCAGGCTTCATCTTCGCCAGCCTGGCGATCTACATCGTCAGCAAGCTGGGCGCGCCGACTGCGGGTATGGTTGAGCGCTTTGATGCTGCGGAGAAAGACTACAACCTCAACAAATAAAGCCTCGGGCGTTATGCGCCCGATGTGTTGAAGAAAACGGCTCGCTATCTTTTGGATAGCGGGCCGTTTTTTTCCTCAACTGGTCAGTCAAAGTAAATGACGATCAGACCTATCAATCCGGCTGCTCCAATAAGCGCCGTGCCATGAAGCATGAGCTTTGTGCTGCGCGGAAAGGCTTGTACCTGCGGGAGGTCAATGACTCCCCGTCTTGCATTTAGCCTGGGTAGTGCGACGGCCACATACACTGCGCAAAGCCTCATCATCCTTTCGCGCGGTGAGTTTCCCCAGTAGCTGCTGTGGAAGGCGACTAGGCGGCACTTGTTCAAGAGCGCTTCCATGGGTTCAAGTTTTCGGTAACACAAGAAGAGCCCGATGATGGTGGTGATGATGACTGCGGATGCAGAGCTGATGGCAATCAAGGAAGTAGCAGGGAGATTCAAGAAGTCATCAATACTCATACAAAAGCTCTCCTACCTTCTCGCCGCCTTCCCCACCTAAGTACCCACCGGCCGCACCTCCGGCTCCCCCGGCGAATAGCATGCAAGCTAAGGATACCGGACCAGTGGTGGGGGCCAATATGGCAAAGCATAGGAGTGATCCGGCAGCGCCGCCCACCACGCCGCCTGACACACCTAACGTCAGTTTCCCAAGCTCCACATATTTTGCTCTTCTGCATTGTTCTTCCCTTCCGGTAGAACACGCCTCCTTGATCTCCAACGCCGTTGCAGTCGTACTCAACGCAATGCCCAGCGGCGTGCCCTTTTTCAGCAGTTTTGCTGTCTTCGAAACTCGCGCAATCGTTTCGCTGTACCTCTTTATCTCTCCGCTGTGCAAATAGCTCTTGGTCGAGATTCCCAGCATTTTTTTGATCGAACCTTCATTGCGTAGCCCTGTGCCATAACGCGCAAAACTACGCATTTGCGCGTCCAGTTTGGCAAACAGGGTTTGGCGTCGAGCGAGGAACTCATCTCGCGCAGCACCGCCACCCCGGCGCAGGAATTGTTTGTGCAGTGCATCAATTTCTTCGAGGGTCTTTGCAATGTTTTGCAAGTGTCGACTCCAGGCATCACCCGCCGTGCCTATCCCCAGCGAAGCGTAGCCCAGCAACTTTTTCAGCAAGTCATAGTTGTGCAGTGCAAAAGCATCCCCGCCTTCGGCCATCACGCTATGCCGAATATCCCAGGCGGCTCGCATCAAGTGTGACTCTTGCGGGGTGCAGATCGCAGTGGTTTCGTCACCGATGATCACTAACTGTCCCGGCAGTACGACAACATTGCGGATGTGGGTATTGAGGGTGTCGAACTTGGCTTCGGCGTATGGGTTCAAGCGCAAACTTGCCTTGAGCTCCACCGAGGTTTGTTGGCGGTCATTGATGAAGGCATAGGGCTGAGGCATTAGCGACTCCCCAACCATGGTGATCGGTTCGAAGGGCGGTCATTGCTTGCCATGGAAACAGTCCTTTTTGAATGAGCATGGCTGCGCAATTTAAAGAGCGGTTCGAGCGGTGTCGTGGTTTTGGCGGGGGATTTTTCGGTGGTTTTTTGCTTTTGGGAAAAGGGCTACTGAGTTGCGCCAGGTTTCCGACAGAGGCGTGAATTTTCACTGCCTTTACGCCGACGACCTTGCGGCACAAGGTCGCCTGCTTCACGCGCCATGCAGATGTTAGCCATGGCGCGCGGGTCGCTTATCTGGCCTCAGGCGTGCGTTGCAGCCAGCGCCTGTTGCAGATCTTCGATCAAATCTTCAATCGCCTCGATCCCCACCGACAGGCGAATCATCTCCGGCTTCACGCCGGCCTTGGCCTGTTCCTGCTCGTTCATCTGCCGATGGGTGGTGGACGCCGGGTGGCAGGCCAGGGATTTGGCGTCGCCGATGTTCACCAGGCGTTTGAAGATTTGCAGGGCGTCGTAGAAGCGTACACCGGCTTCGTAACCGCCCTTCAGACCAAACGACAGGATCGCCGACGGTTTGCCCTGCATGTATTTCTGCGCCAGCGCGTGGTGCGGATGATCGGGCAGCCCGGCGTAGCTGACCCATTCGACTTCGGCGTGATCTTGCAGGAACTGCGCGACCTTCAAAGCATTCTCGGTGTGGCGTTCCATGCGCAGGGCCAGGGTTTCCAGGCCTTGCAGCAGCAGGAAGGCGTTCATCGGCGCCAGCGCTGCGCCGGTGTTGCGCAGCGGTACGGTGCGGGCGCGTGCGATGAAGGCGGCGGGGCCGAATTTTTCGGTGTAGACCACGCCGTGGTAAGCCGGTTCGGGCTGGTTGAGGCCGGGGAATTTTTCCGCGTATTTCGCCCATGGGAACGTGCCGCTGTCGACAATCACGCCGCCCAGGGAGTTGCCATGGCCGCCGACGTATTTGGTCACCGAATGCACCACGATATCGGCACCGAACTGGATCGGTTTGCACAGGATCGGCGTGGCCACGGTGTTGTCCACCATCAGCGGTACGCCACGGGCGTGGGCCACGTCGGCGAGGGCTTGCAGGTCGATGATGTTGCCCGCCGGGTTGCCGATGCTCTCGCAGTAGACCAGTTTGGTGTTGTCGTCGATCAGTTCGGCGATGGCGGCGGCGGAATCGTCGCGGGCGAAGCGCACATCGACGCCAAAGCTCGGCAGCAGGTGGGCGAACAGGGTGTAGGTGCCGCCATAGAGCTGCGGCGTGGTGACGATGTTGTCACCGGCGCGGGTCAGGGTCTGGATCGCATAGTGGATCGCTGCGCTGCCGGCGGACACGGCCAGCGCGGCGATACCGCCTTCGAGCGCGGCCATGCGTTGCTCCAGCACATCGTTGGTCGGGTTCATGATCCGCGTGTAGATATTGCCGGGTACGTCCAGGTTGAACAGGTCGGCACCGTGCTGGGCGTTATCGAATTCGAAGGCGACGTTCTGGTAGATCGGCACCGCGACGGCTTTGGTGGTCGGGTCGGACTTGAAGCCGTGGTGCAGGGCGATGGTGGCGTCTTTCATGGTTATTGTTGACCTCCTTGGTTTTTAAGGGCGCCCCCGGGCAGGGTGGGAGGCGGCTTGGCTGCGATGGCATCATCGCGGTGTGCAGGTAATACCGCGTCGCTTGTGTCGCGGGCAAGCCCGCACATGCTGTAAGGATTAGATTGTTTTCACAAGGACGCCTGTCTATGCGGCATAAGCACCGCCCGGCATGCGGCCCTGCACCTTTGCCCGTGTAGCAGGTAAACTTCGCCCCCTGCGCAGGAGCAACCATGAATTATCGTCACGCCTTTCACGCCGGCAACCACGCCGATGTCTTCAAACACCTGACCTTGACCCGCCTCATCGCCTTGATGTCGCGCAAGGAGCAGCCGTTCGCCTACCTCGATACCCATGCCGGTATCGGTCTGTACGACCTGCAGGGCGATCAGGCCAACCGCACCGGTGAATACCTGGAAGGCATCGCCCGTCTGTGGGGCAAGAGCGATCTGCCGCCATTGACCGCCGACTACATGCGCGTGCTGCACGAGATGAACCCGGATGGCCAGTTGCGCTACTACCCCGGTTCGCCGGAACTGGCACGCCGCCTGACCCGCCCCCAGGACCGCGTGCTGCTCAATGAAAAGCACCCGGAAGACGGCGTGCTGCTCAAGGACAACATGAAGGGCGATCGTCGGGTCAAGGTTCACCTGGGCGAAGGCTGGCATGTGCCACGCGCGTTGCTGCCGGTGCCGGAAAAGCGTGCGCTGATGCTGATCGACCCGCCGTTTGAACAGCTTGACGAAATGCAGCGCTGCGCGGCGTCGCTCAAAGAGGCGGTCGGCCGCATGCGCCAGACGGTCGCGGCGATCTGGTACCCGGTGAAGGACCAGCGCATGTTGCGCCGTTTCTACCAGGACCTGGCCGGCACCGGTGCGCCGAAGCTGCTGCGCGTCGAATTGCTGGTGCATCCGTTGGACACGCCCAACACCCTGACCGGCTCGGGCCTGGCGATTGCCAACCCGCCGTGGGGCTTGGAGGAGGAATTGCGTGAGCTGCTGCCGTGGCTGTCCAAGCAACTGGGCCAGACCCAGGGCGGGTGGCAGATGGATTGGCTGATTGCTGAGTAACCGAGTCTGGCGCAGGCCCATGTGGGAGGGGGCTTGCCCCCGATAACGGTGTGTCAGTCCATACATCTGTACCTGATACATTGCTATCGGGGGCAAGTCGAACCGTCGCACCGCCCCTCCCACATTTTTTTAGATCGGGCAGGTCACGCCTGTACCGCCGATCCCGCAATAGCCCTGCGGATTCTTCGCCAGGTACTGCTGGTGATACGCCTCGGCGAAGTACACCGTCGGGGCCTCGTCGATTTCCGTGGTGATGGGGCCCAGGCCAGCCTTGGTCAGCTCTTGCTG
Source organism: Pseudomonas sp. K8 (assembly GCF_014889455.1). Taxonomy (NCBI): domain Bacteria; kingdom Pseudomonadati; phylum Pseudomonadota; class Gammaproteobacteria; order Pseudomonadales; family Pseudomonadaceae; genus Pseudomonas; species Pseudomonas sp. K8. Next base: position 95,919 of record NZ_VJWO01000005.1, on the reverse strand, counting down.
ATACGCCTGCGCACTGGCCTGCGCCGCCGCCAATTGCTCCGGCGTGGTGGCGTAGATCACTGAACGGTACTGGCTGCCGATGTCGTTGCCCTGGCGCATGCCCTGGGTCGGGTTGTGCAGTTCCCAGAACATCTTCAGCAAGTCTTCGTATTTCACCTTGGCCTGGTCATACACCACCAGCACCACTTCGCTATGGCCGGTCAGGCCCGAGCAGACTTCTTCGTAGGTCGGGTTCGGCGTGTAGCCGCCGGCATAACCGACCACGGTGCTGACCACGCCATCGCGCTGCCAGAATTTGCGTTCTGCGCCCCAGAAGCAGCCCAGGCCGAAGATCGCGAAGCCGACGTCGTCGAGGAACGGGCCGAGCAGCGGGTTGCCGTTGACGAAGTGCGTCTCCGGCAGCGTCATCGGGGTTTCGCGGCCAGGCAAAGCTTGTTCTGCAGTAGGAAGCACGTTTTTGTTCACCAGAATTTCCGAGCGCAAGACCATGAGCAGTCCTCTCGTCAGGTTGAGTTAACAGTAAAGAATCAGACAGCCAGTGTGCCCGAGTGTTACAGCGCTGTCAGGCGATTGGCCCGCGAGGGTAGCGTTTAAGCTTCTCGAGCAGCTCTGAACCGGGGATGGGCCGGTCGAACAGATAGCCCTGGCCGACGTCGCAACGGTGCCGACGCAGGAACGCCAACTGCTCGGCGGTCTCGATGCCTTCGGCCACGACCTTGAGCTTGAGGTTGTGGGCCATGGCGATCACGGCGGAGGTGATTTCCATGTCGTCCTGGTTGTCCGGGATTTCGTGGATAAAGCTGCGATCGATCTTGATGATGTCGATCGGGAATTTTTTCAAGTAGCTCAGCGACGAGTAACCGGTGCCGAAGTCGTCCATGGCCAGGGTCAGGCCCAGGCTTTTCAACTGGTCCAGTTGCAGACGGGTGTCCTCGGTGGCCTCCAGCAGCAGGCCTTCGGTCAACTCAAGTTCGAGCAGGTTGGCCGGCAGTTCTTCTTCCTTGAGGATCGAGGCAATCGAGGCCACCAGGTCCGGGTCGGAGAACTGTTTGGGCGACAGGTTGATCGCCACCTGCAGGTTGCCCAGGCCGGCGGCGCTCAGTTGCTTGCTCATGCGGCAGGCCTGGCGGGCGATCCATTTGCCGATGGGGATGATCAGGCCGGTTTCTTCGGCCACGCTGATGAACTGGTCGGGGCGGATCATGCCCTTTTCCGGGTGGTTCCAGCGCAGCAGCGCCTCCATGCCCAGCAAGCGGCCACTGCGCAGGCACAGCTTGGGCTGGTAGAACACGTCCAGCTCGTTCTGGGTCAGGGCGCGGCGCAGGTTGTTTTCCACGAACAGTTTGTAGCTGGCCTCGGCGTTCAACGCTTCGGTAAACACTTGTACCTGGTGTTTGCCGTTGGCTTTGGCCTTGTGCAGGGCCAAGCCGGCGTTGCGCATCAGGGTTTGCGGGTCGCGGCCATGCAGCGGCGCGCAGGCCAGGCCCACGGAGCCGGTGACGCTGATCAATTGGTTGTCGACGAACATCGGCTTGTCGAGGGTCGCCAACAGTTGGCTGGCAACGAGCTGGCCGCTCTCCAGGTCGGTGTCGTCGAGCAATACCGCAAATTCGTTACTGGCAAAGCGCGCCAGGCTGCCGCCGGCGCTGAGGCTGTTGCGCAGGCGCCGGGCCAGGCTGATCAGCAGCTTGTCGCCGGTCTGGTGGCCGAGGCTGTCGTTGATCCGCTTGAAGTTGTCGATGTCCACCAGCAACAGGCAGATCGGGCTGTCGCTGTCGCGGGCAAAGCGTTCGTCGAGGTTGCGGATAAACGCCGGACGGTTGCCCAGGTTGGTCAGGTTGTCGGTGTAGGCCAGGCGCTCAATGCGCTGTTGGGCCAGCTTGGTCTGGGTGATGTCTTCGTAGATGCCGATATAGTGGGTCAGCTCGCGATTGTCGCCATAGACCTTGGAGATCGACAGCTGGCCCCAATAGGGTTCCAGGTTCTTGCGTCGGCTCTTGAACTCGCCCTGCCAGCTGTTGCTCTTGGCCAGACTCGACGGCGCGTCGAACAGCAATTCGCTGAGGTTTTCCAGCGCGGGCAATTGCGCCAGGCGATGGCCGTGGACCTCTTCGGTACTGTACTGGGTGATCGCGGTAAAACTGGGGTTGACGTACTCCACCACGCCATCGCAATTGACCAGCAGGAAGGCGTTGGCGCTTTGTTCCACCGCGCGCTGAAACAGGTGCAGGGCGCTGGTGGCGGTACGACGGTTGTGATTGTTGATCACTTGCGCGAACTGATCCGCCAGCTCGCCGGCAAAGGCGATCTCGTCGGACTGCCAGGCGCGCGTGCAGCCGTTTTGTTCCAGGCACAACACGCCAACGACCTGGCCATCGACACGGATACTCGCGTCGAGCATCGCATGCACGTCGTTGGCCTGCAGCGATTCGGCCATTTCGCGGGTGCGTGGGTCGCGCATGACGTTGGTAGCATCGATCGCCCGGCTGGTCTGCAGGGCTTCGAGGTAGTCCGGAAAGCCACTGGCATCAATCGGCTCGGGCAAGTGGTGGCGCTGATCGGCGCGCTGGTACGCCGAGATCGGTACCAGGCGCTGGCCTTCGAGGTTCCAGATGCTGGCGCAATCGATCTGGTAGATATCGCAGGCGCTGCGGGTGATCAGCTCGGCGGCTTCCTGCAGCGAATTATTCGTGGTGTAGCGCTGGCGTGCGAGCAGCAGGATCAGCTCTTGCTGGGCGCGTACCCGTTCCAGGTGCAGCAACTGTTCCTGTTGCGCGCGCTGGTTGAGTTCCAGGGCGATCTGCAGGCGGCTGTTCTGGTTTTCCAGGTCTGCTGTCGGCGCCGTCGACGGGATCTCGCTGAACAGGCCGTCGACCACCATCAGGTAGCCCCGCAGCAGGTGGCGATTGTGTTGTTTGTAGGCTTCGCCCAGTTCCAGCAGGCTTAGAGGGCCGTCGTTGGTGTGCAGGGTGTAGCGCACCAGGTAATGAGGGCTCTCGGCCAGTTGCTGCTGGATGGCATCGTGCAGTTGATAGCGCGCCTGTGGCTCCATCAGGCTGGCGTAGGGCGAGCCGATCAGCGCGCACAGTTCAACCGCCGGCAGGCCGAATTGGCGCTCGCAATTGGGGTCGAGGTAGAGCAGGGCCCAGCTTGCCTCATTCAGCCGCTCGAAACGCAGCATACCGAGGCGCGAAGGCACCGGTAATTGCGTCACTACCTCGGCCGCCGTCCGGGCGACATCGGGTTGGCTTTTCATGGGGAAGCTCACTTGAAAAAATGCACTCGGCGCCGGGCTCACGCCCTCTTTACTGTTGCCTGCAGCAAGGTTGCATCATGCAGCCCAGGCTGACAAGAGAGGATGAAGGCTAAGTGCTATAAGGGTTATATCGGCTGCGCGGTCGATTTCTGCAATCGGGGTGATAGGAGGTGTACAACCCTGTTTTTACTGTCCAAGAAACGCGCAAAAAAAGCCCCGCCAAGTGGCGGGGTTGAGGTACGAGCGTGGCGCTCGGAAATCGATGCAATCGGGCCTCCCTCGTGCAAGGGAGGCCCGTCGCGGCTTACAGCAAGATGGTGCGGATGTCGTTCAGCAGTTGGCTCAGGCGCTGGGTGAAACGTGCCGCCGCGGCGCCGTTGATCACGCGGTGATCGTAGGACAGCGACAGTGGCAACATCAGCTTCGGCTGGAAGGCTTTACCGTCCCATACCGGCTGGATGGTCGCCTTGGAAACGCCCAGGATCGCCACTTCCGGCGCATTGACGATTGGCGTGAAGCCAGTGCCGCCAATGTGGCCGAGGCTGGAGATGGTGAAGCATGCGCCCTGCATGTCGTCCGCAGTGAGCTTCTTGTCGCGGGCCTTGGCAGCCAGCGCAGCGGCTTCGGCAGCCAGTTGCAGCAGGCTCTTCTGGTCGACGTTCTTGATGACCGGTACCAGCAGGCCATCCGGGGTGTCGACGGCAAAGCCGATGTGAACGTACTTCTTGCGAATGATCGCCTTGCCGCTTGGCGCCAGCGAACTGTTGAAGTCCGGCAGCTCCTTGAGCAGGTGCGCGCAGGCCTTGAGCAACAGTGGCAGCACGGTCAGTTTCACGCCGGCCTTCTCGGCCACGGCTTTCTGCGCAACGCGGAAAGCTTCCAGGTCGGTGATGTCGGCCTGGTCGAACTGGGTCACGTGCGGGATGTTCAGCCAGCTGCGGTGCAGGCTCGACGCGCCGATTTGCATCAGGCGGGTCATCTGCACTTCTTCGGTTTCACCGAAGCGGCTGAAGTCCACGACCGGGATCGGCGGAATGCCCGCACCACCGGTAGCATTGCCGGCAGCCGGGGCTTCCTTGGCTTTCTGCATCATGGATTTGACGTAAACCTGCACGTCTTCCTTGAGCACGCGACCGTGCGGGCCGGTGGCCGTGACGGCGTTCAGCTCGACGCCGAACTCGCGGGCCAGTTGGCGCACGGCAGGGCCGGCGTGAACCTTGGCACCGCTTCGTGCCGGTGCCGCCGCCGGGGCCGGTGCGGCCTCGGCTTTTGCGGCAGGCGCTGGAGCTGGAGCCGCGGCGGCCGGTGCGGCTTCAGCCTTGGCAGCCGGCGCAGCGGCCGGTGCCGGGGCAGCAGCCGACGCAGCGCCTTGGACTTTCAGCTTGAGGATGAAGTCGCCAGTGCCGACTTCGTCTTCCAGCTTGACCGCGATGCTTTCCACCACGCCGGCAGCCGGCGAAGGGATTTCCATGGAGGCCTTGTCGGACTCCAGGGTGATCAGCGACTGGTCGGCTTCGACGGTGTCGCCGACCTTGACCAGCAGTTCGATGATCTTGGCCTTGCCCGACGAGCCGATGTCCGGGACATGAATGTCCTGGATGGTGGCTGCGGCCGGTGCGGCAGCCGGGGCCGCAGGGGCCTCGGCAGCGGCAGCAGGCTTTTCAGCCGGCGCCGGTGCAGCCGCGGCAGCTGGAGCAGGGGCCGCAGCGGCGGCGCCCTCGATTTCCAGCTCCAGCAGTTCGTCGCCTTCTTTCAGGCGATCGCCCAGCTTCACTTTCAGGCTCTTGACCACGCCGGCCTTGGGAGCAGGGATTTCCATGCTCGCCTTGTCCGATTCCAGGGTCAGGATGCTCTGGTCGGCTTCGACGGTGTCGCCGACCTTCACAAACAGCTCGATTACTTCACCTTCACCGCTGCCGATGTCAGGTACGCGAATGAGTTCGCTCACAAAAAGTCTCCTCAGCAGTCCAGTGGGTTGCGTTTTTCCGGGTTGATCCCGAACTTGACGATGGCGTCAGCCACCACCTTGGGTTCGATCTCACCGCGGTCAGCCAAGGCTTCCAGGGCTGCCAACACCACGAAGTGACGGTCGACTTCGAAGAAGTGACGCAGCTTCTTGCGGCTGTCACTGCGGCCGAAACCGTCGGTGCCCAGGACTTTGAATTCCTTGGACGGGACCCACTGGCGAATTTGTTCAGCAAACAGTTTCATGTAGTCGGTGGATGCGATCACCGGACCTTTACGGCCAGTCAGGCATTCTTCGACGTAGCTCACTTCAGGCTTCTGACCTGGGTGCAGGCGGTTGTTGCGTTCTACGGCCAGGCCGTCGCGACGCAGTTCGTTGAAGCTGGTCACGCTCCACACGTCGGCGCCGACGTTGAATTCGTCACGCAGGATCTTCGCCGCTTCACGCACTTCGCGCAGGATGGTGCCGGAGCCCATCAGTTGCACGTGATGCGCTGCTTCCTTGGTGTCTTCTTCGAGCAGGTACATGCCCTTGATGATGCCTTCCTCGACACCGGCCGGCATGGCAGGTTGCTGGTAGGACTCGTTCATCACGGTGATGTAGTAGAAAACGTCCTGCTGCTCCTGGGTCATCTTCTTCATGCCGTCCTGGATGATCACCGCCAGCTCATAGCCGTAGGTTGGATCAAAGGTGCGGCAGTTCGGAATGGTGGCCGCCAGGATGTGGCTGTGACCGTCTTCGTGTTGCAGGCCTTCGCCGTTCAGCGTGGTGCGGCCGGCGGTGCCGCCGATCAGGAAGCCACGGGTACGGCTGTCGCCTGCTGCCCAGGCCAGGTCGCCGATACGCTGGAAGCCGAACATCGAGTAGAAGATGTAGAACGGCAGCATCGGCTGGTTGTGGCAGGAGTACGACGTACCGGCCGCGATGAAGGAACTCATGGCGCCCGCTTCGTTGATGCCTTCTTCGAGGATCTGGCCCTTCTTGTCTTCCTTGTAGAACATCACCTGGTCTTTATCGACTGGCTCGTAGAGCTGGCCGACGGAGGAGTAGATGCCCAACTGACGGAACATGCCTTCCATACCGAAGGTACGGGCTTCGTCCGGGATGATCGGCACGATGCGCGAACCGACTTCCTTGTCCTTGACCAACTGCGCGAGGATTCGCACGAAGGCCATGGTGGTGGAGATTTCACGGTCGCCCGAGCCGTCGAGGATGGCCTTGAGGGTATCCAGCGCCGGTGTTGGGATGTTGACGCTCTTGGCACGGCGTTGTGGCACGAAACCGCCCAGTGCGGCACGACGCTCGCTCAGGTAGCGGGCTTCGGCGCTGTTCGGCTCTGGCTTGAAGAACGGCAGGTTTTCCAGCTCTTCGTCCTTGACCGGGATGTCGAAGCGGTCGCGGAACAGCTTCAGGCTGCCGACATCGACTTTCTTGGTGTTGTGCGCAGTGTTCTTCGCTTCGCCGGCACCGGTGCCATAACCCTTGATGGTCTTGGCCAGGATGACGGTCGGTTGTTCTTTGTGGTTGACCGCTTCGTGGTACGCCGCGTAGACCTTGTACGGGTCGTGGCCGCCACGGTTGAGTTTCCAGATCTCGTCGTCGGACAGGTCGGCAACCATCGCCTTGAGTTCAGGCGTGTTGAAGAAGTGTTCACGCACGAACGCGCCGTCTTTGGCCTTGTAGTTCTGGTACTCGCCGTCGATGACTTCGTCCATGCGACGTTGCAGGATACCGTCGACGTCCTTGGCCAGCAGTGGGTCCCAGAAACGGCCCCAGATGACTTTGGTCACGTTCCACTGAGCACCGCGGAACACGCCTTCGAGTTCCTGGATGATCTTGCCGTTGCCGCGAACCGGGCCGTCGAGGCGCTGCAGGTTGCAGTTGATGACGAAGATCAGGTTGTCCAGCTTCTCGCGGCCGGCCAGGGAGATGGCACCCAGGGATTCCGGCTCGTCGCACTCGCCGTCGCCCAGGAAGCACCAGACTTTCTGCTTGCCTTCGGGGATGAAACCACGGGCTTCCATGTACTTCATGAAGCGCGCCTGGTAGATCGCCTGGATCGGGCCCAGACCCATGGAAACGGTCGGGAACTGCCAGAAATCAGGCATCAGCCAAGGGTGCGGGTAGGACGACAGGCCCTGGCCGTCGACTTCCTGGCGGAAGTTGTTCATCTGTTCTTCGCTGATGCGACCTTCCATGAACGCACGGGCGTAGACGCCTGGCGAGGTGTGGCCCTGGAAGTAGATCAGGTCGCCGCCGTGTTCGTCGGTCGGGGCCTGGAAGAAGTAGTTGAAGCCGATGTCATAGAGCGTTGCGCTGGAAGCGAAGCTGGAGATGTGACCGCCCAGGTCAGAATCTTTCAAGTTCGTACGCATTACCATCGCCATGGCGTTCCAACGTACCAGCGAGCGAATGCGGCGTTCCATGAACAGGTCGCCAGGCATGCGTGCTTCGTGGGTAACAGGGATGGTATTGCGATATGGCGTGGTGATGGCGTAGGGCAGTTGCGAGCCGCTGCGGGTCGCGAGTTCGCCCATACGGGTCATCAGATAGTGAGCACGGTCTTCGCCTTCTTTGTCGAGAACCGATTCCAGGGCGTCCAGCCATTCCTGGGTTTCGACGGGATCGAGGTCTTGCATGGCTTGCTCCAGGGCGGAAAGGCTACCAGAATCGGTTGCCTGAAGTTTGCGACTGGCCTTGTGGGCAGACGACATAAATTCTTGGATGGCCGGAGGTTGCTCCGGCGTCCTGTAGTTTTACTACAAATCGTCGGCCATTTCAGCCTTTCGAATGTATATACGAGTAGTAAAACTACACAAGACTGAGCGGATTGCTCGGTCCGTTAGGTGAGCATAATCGTTATTGTTGATCTTTTGCGAAGAAGAAAAGGTAGAAATTTAATGTTACCTGCCAAAATTTATGAATTTTCAGCTATTTCTAACTTTTGTTCGACAGTCATTCATCGCGCCTGCCTCCTGCGTTCACCGCAACAAGCCCTTTACGCGCCGTTCAAGGATAGACCATGAGCCTTCCAACGCTGGCCGAGCTGCCGGCCGTTCTCTTGCCGTTCGCCATTCGGGCCGAACAGTCATTCCGTGACGCAGTGGCCGCGCTGGACGACGATCATGGCCTTTCTGAATGGACGCCGCAACGCTGGGCCGATTTCGCGCGGGTGTGCGCGGCCAGTGATTTCGTGATTGAACAGAGTGTTCGTGACCCGTTGATGTTGCTCGAACTGGTCGCCTGGGGCGAGTTGGACCGTGGTTTTGCGCCGGGCGAGCTGTGCGGGCAGATCGCCAGTGCCGTGCAACAGGCTGAAACAGAAGATGAGTTGGGCCGCGTGCTGCGCCGCCAGCGTACCCGCCAGCAAGTCCGCATCATCTGGCGCGACCTGACCCGCCAGGCGGATCTGGTGCAAACCTGTCGCGACCTCTCCGACATGGCCGACGCCAGCATCGACCAGGCCTACCAGTGGCTGTACCAGCGCCATTGCGCGCAGTTCGGCACGCCGACCGGGCGCCGCAGCGGTGAGCCGCAGCAGATGGTGATCCTCGGCATGGGCAAGCTCGGCGCGGTGGAGCTGAACCTGTCATCCGACATCGACTTGATCTTCGCCTACCCCGAAGGCGGCGAGACGGTGGGGGTGAAGCGCGCCCTGGATAACCAGGAGTTCTTCATTCGCCTGGGGCAAAAACTGATCAAGGCCCTCGACCCGATGACCGTCGACGGTTTTGTCTTCCGTGTCGACATGCGCCTGCGGCCTTACGGTTCGGCGGGCGCGCTGGTGCTCAGCTTCAATGCGTTGGAACAGTATTACCAGGACCAGGGCCGCGACTGGGAGCGCTACGCCATGATCAAGGCGCGCGTGGTGGCCGGCGATCAGGTGGCCGGTGCGCAACTGCTCGACATGCTGCGACCGTTCGTCTACCGCCGCTATTTGGACTTCTCCGCCATCGAAGCGCTGCGCACCATGAAGCAGTTGATCCAGCAGGAAGTGCGGCGCAAGGGCATGGCCGACAACATCAAGCTCGGTTCGGGCGGCATCCGCGAAGTGGAATTTATCGCCCAGGCGTTCCAGTTGATCCATGGCGGGCGCGACCTCAGCCTGCAGCAACGGCCGTTGCTCAAGGTGCTGGGCACCCTGGAAGGCCAGGGCTACCTGCCGCCGGCGGTGATCGCCGAGTTGCGCGATGGCTACGAATTCCTGCGTTACACCGAGCATGCGATCCAGGCGATTGCCGACCGCCAGACCCAGATGTTGCCGGACAGCCCCGAAGACCAGGCGCGCATTGCCTTTATGCTTGGCTTCGCCGATTGGGCCGCGTTCCATGAGCGCCTGATGTACTGGCGTGGGCGGGTGGACTGGCACTTCCGCCAGGTGATCGCCGATCCGGATGAAGAAGACGGCGAAGAAAGCGAATTGGTCGTCGGTGGGGAATGGTTGCCACTGTGGGAAGAGTCCCAGGACGAAGACGCGGCCTGCCGCCAACTGGCCGAAGGTGGCTTCACTGACGCGCCCAAAGCGCTCAAAGCCTTGGCCGGCCTGCGCGGCAGCCCGCAATTGCGCGCCATGCAGCGCCTCGGTCGCGAGCGTCTGGATGCGTTTATCCCACGTCTGCTGGCGCAGGCCGTCGAGCACGCCAACCCGGACCTGGTGCTGGAGCGCGTCTTGCCGCTGGTGGAAGCCGTCGCCCGGCGGTCAGCCTACCTGGTGTTGCTCACGGAAAACCCCGACGCCCTGCGGCGCCTGTTGACCTTGTGCGCCGCCAGCCCGTGGATCGCCGAACAGATCACCCGCTTCCCGCTGCTGCTCGACGAATTGCTTAACGAAGGCCGCTTGTTCAAACCGCCGTTGGCGCCGGAACTCGCCGCCGAACTGCGCGAACGGCTCACGCGTATCCCCGAAGACGACCTTGAGCAGCAGATGGAAGCGCTGCGGCACTTCAAGCTGGCTCACCGCTTGCGGGTGGCTGCCTCGGAAATCGCCGGCAGCCTGCCGCTGATGAAAGTCAGCGACTACCTGACCTGGCTCGCCGAAGCCATCCTCGAACAAGTGCTGGCCCTGGCCTGGCGCCAGACCGTCGCCCGCCACGGCGCGCCGCAGCGGTTGGATGGCAGCGTGTGCGATCCTGGATTCATCATTGTCGGTTATGGGAAAGTCGGCGGCATCGAATTGGGGCATGGTTCGGACCTGGACCTGGTGTTTATCCATGACGGCGACCCGCAGGCCGAAACCGATGGCGCCAAGCCGATCGACGGCGCGCAGTTCTTCACGCGCCTGGGCCAGCGGATCATCCACTTGCTGACTACCCAGACCAACTCGGGGCAATTGTATGAAGTGGACATGCGCCTGCGGCCGTCGGGCGCATCCGGTTTGCTGGTGAGTTCCCTCGGCGCCTTTGCGCGCTATCAGGAAAACGAAGCCTGGACCTGGGAACATCAGGCGCTGATCCGCGCGCGGGTGTTGGTGGGCAGCCAGGACGTGGGCCGCGCCTTCGAACAGGTGCGGGCCAAGGTGTTGGGCCGTGAACGCGACTTGACGAAGCTGCGCCAGGAGGTCAGCGAGATGCGCGCCAAGATGCGCGATAACCTCGGGACCCGGGCCACGGCGGCCGGTACCGGCGCGAATGCCTTCGAACCGACGGTGGCGTTCGACCTCAAGCAGGACGCCGGAGGTATCGTCGATATTGAATTTATGGTGCAATACGCCGCTTTGGCATGGTCTGCGCAACATCCATCGTTGCTGCGCTACACCGACAATATCCGCATTCTGGAGGGCCTGGAGCAGGTCGGGCTGATGCCCGCCGCCGATGCCCATTTACTGCGCGAGGTATATAAGGCCTACCGTTCCGCGGCGCACCGCCAGGCTTTGCAGAACGAAGCCGGTACGGTGGCCGGGGATCAGTTCGCCGACGAACGGCGCCAGGTGATGCGAATCTGGCAGGCGCTGGGGTTAAGCTGACACTCGATTAAATGAGCGACGCCAATCTAATGTGGAAACCGGCTTCATGTGGGAGCAGGCTTGCTCGTGATGCAGGCGCTGCGGTCTGTCTAGCGGACCGCGGTGATGCTATCGCGAGCGAGCCCGCTGCCACACAAAGTGCGATCTACAGTAATCATCGAGGCGGGGAGGCGTAAGCCTCCCCGCATCGTTTGTGGAAACTACATGAATATTCTGATCGTTGGGCCCAGCTGGGTCGGTGACATGGTGATGGCGCAGACACTGTTCCAGTGCCTCAAACAACGTCATCCCGACTGCCAAATCGACGTGCTCGCCCCTGAGTGGAGCCGGCCGATCCTTGAGCGCATGCCGCAAGTGCGCCAGGCCTTGAGCTTCCCGCTCGGCCATGGCGCCCTCGAACTGGCGACCCGCCGTCGCATCGGCAAATCCCTGGCCGGGCAGTACGACCAGGCGATCTTGCTGCCCAACTCGATGAAATCGGCGCTGGTGCCGTTTTTCGCCGGCATTCCCAAGCGCACCGGCTGGCGTGGCGAGTTTCGCTACGGTCTGCTCAACGACGTGCGCAAGCTCGACAAGGCGCGCTACCCGCTGATGATCGAACGCTTCATGGCCCTGGCCTACGCGCCGGGTGCCGAGTTGCCGACGCCGTATCCGCGCCCGAGCCTGCAGATCGACCCGATCACCCGCGACGCGGCCCTGGCCAAGTTCGACCTGGCCCTCGACCGTCCGGTACTCGCGCTGTGCCCCGGTGCCGAGTTTGGCGAGTCCAAGCGCTGGCCGTCGGAGCATTACGCCAAAGTCGCGGAGACGAAGATCCGCGAAGGCTGGCAGGTGTGGCTGTTCGGTTCGAAGAACGACCATGCGGTGGGTGAAGACATCCGCCAGCGCCTGATCCCCGGCCTGCGCGAAGAAGCGGTGAACCTCAGTGGCGACACCTCGCTGGCCGAGGCCATCGACTTGCTGTCCTGCGCGGATGCGGTGGTGTCCAACGACTCCGGGCTGATGCACGTCGCGGCGGCGCTGAACCGCCCGCTGGTCGCGGTGTACGGCTCGACCTCCCCAGGGTTTACCCCGCCGTTGGCCGACAAGGTCGAAGTGGTGCGCCTGGGCCTGGAATGCAGCCCGTGTTTTGACCGCACCTGCCGTTTCGGCCACTACAACTGCCTGCGCCAGTTATTGCCGCAACCGGTCAACGAAGCCTTGCAGCGGTTGCAGGGCACTGTGGTCGAGGTTCACTGAGTTGCGGGTACTGGTAATCAAGACCTCATCCCTGGGCGACGTGATCCATGCGTTGCCGGCACTGACCGATGCGGCGCGGGCGATCCCGGGCATTCGATTCGACTGGGTGGTGGAAGAAGGCTTTGCCGAGATCCCCACCTGGCACCCGGCGGTGGACAAGGTGATCCCGGTGGCGATTCGCCGCTGGCGCAAGAACCTCTGGCAAACCTTCAAAAGTGGCGAATGGCGGCGCTTCAAGCAGCGTATCCAGTCAACCAAATACGACCTGGTGATCGACGCCCAGGGCCTGCTCAAAAGCGCCTGGCTGACCCGCTACGTGCGCGCCCCGGTGGCCGGGTTTGACAAAAACTCGGCGCGTGAACCGATCGCGGCGCGCTTTTATTCGCGGCGCCTGGCCGTGGCCCGCGGGCAGCACGCGGTGGAGCGCCTGCGCCAGCTGTTCGCCGTGGCCCTCGGTTATGACTTGCCCAAGGCCCTGGGCGACTACGGCCTGAGCGTCGACAAGCTGCTCGGCCTGCCGCCGAAAAAGCCGTTTGTGTTGTTGCTGCACGGCACCACCTGGGACACCAAGCACTGGCCCGAAGCCTACTGGCGCGAGCTGGCCGAGCGCATGGGCCGCCTGGGCGTGGACGTGAAGTTGCCATGGGGCAATGCCGCCGAAAAGGCCCGCGCCGAACGCCTGGCCCAGGGCCTGGACAACGCCGAGGTGCTGCCCAAACTGAACCTGGCCGGGGTCGCCCGCGTGCTCGCCGGCGCCCGCGCCTGCGTTGCGGTGGACACCGGCCTCGGGCACCTGGCTGCAGCCCTGGACGTGCCGACCATTTCGCTGTTCGGCCCCACCAACCCCGGCCTGACCGGCGCCTACGGCAAGAGCCAGATTCACCTGGCCAGCGACTTCCCGTGTGCGCCCTGCCTGCTGAAACAGTGTACCTATCAACCCACGGCCGACGATCTGCGTCGGTTCGACATCAAGCGCGAATCGCCCCTGTGCTTCACGCGGCTGAACCCTGAGCGTGTGGCGAGCCGGCTGAGCACGTTGTTACTGGCCGAGGAGATGCACTGATGCAACTGGCGTTTGTTCTGTACAAGTATTTCCCGTTCGGTGGCTTGCAGCGCGACTTCATGCGTATCGCCCTGGAGTGCCAGCAGCGCGGTCATCAGATCCGTGTCTACACCCTGATCTGGGAGGGTGATGTGCCGCCCGGCTTCGAAGTGCTGGTGGCGCCGGTCAAGGCGCTGTTCAACCATCGCCGCAACGAAAAACTCTACGCCTGGATTCAGGCCGACCTGGCCAAGCGCCCGGTGGATCGTGTGGTCGGGTTCAATAAAATGCCCGGGCTGGACCTGTACTTCGCCGCCGATGGCGTGTTTGAAGACAAGGCGCAAACCCTGCGCAACCCGATGTACCGCTGGTTCGGCCGCTACAAACACTTTGCCGAGTACGAGCGCGCCGTTTTCGAACAGAGCGCCAAGACCCAGATCATGGTGCTCTCGGCCCATCAGCAGGAATTGTTCACGCGTTACTACGGCACCCAGGCGCAGCGCTTTCATTTGCTGCCGCCGGGCATCGCCCGTGACCGGCGCGCGCCGCCGAATGCCGCGCAGATCCGTGCACAGTTTCGCGATGAGTTCGGCCTGGCCGAGGACGATTTGCTGTTGGTGCAGATCGGTTCCGGCTTCAAGACCAAGGGCGTCGACCGCAGCCTCAAGGCCGTGGCCGCATTGCCGTCGGCGCTGAAGAAACGTACCCGGCTGTTTGTAATCGGCCAGGACGACCCCAAAGTATTCCAATTACAGAGCGCCGCACTGGGCCTGGGCGAGCAAGTGCATTTCTTCAAGGGGCGCAGCGATATTCCGCGCTTTCTGCTGGGGGCCGACCTGTTGATCCACCCGGCCTACAACGAAGCGGCCGGCATGGTGCTGATCGAGGCGGTTGTCGCCGGCCTGCCGGTGCTGGTGAGCAAGGTCTGCGGTTATGCCTTCTACATCGACAAGGCCGGTAATGGCCGGGTGTTGGACGAGCCGTTCGAACAGGCGCAACTCAATCAATACCTGGTCGATATGCTCGACGATCCACAAGCGCGCGCGACCATGAGTCGCAATGGTCTGGCCTTCGCCGAGACGGCCGACCTCTATAGCATGCCGCAGTACGCTGCGGACCTGATCCTGGCGGAGCCGAACCGATGAAGTTGATGCTTGCCGAACCGTTCAAGACCCTTTGGGCCGGACGCGATGCGTTCGCCGAAGTCGAGAAGCTGGACGGCCTGGTGTACCGCGAACTCGATGCCCGTCGTACCTTGCGTACAGAGGTCGAGGGCCGCGGTTATTTCGTGAAGATTCACCGTGGTATCGGCTGGGCCGAAATCCTCAAGAACCTGATCACCGCGAAGTTGCCGGTATTGGGCGCCGGCCAGGAATGGCGGGCGATCCAGCGCTTGCAGCAAGTCGGCGTGCCGACCATGACCGCCGTGGCTTATGGCGAAAAGGGCAGCAACCCGGCCGACCAGCATTCGTTTATCGTCACCGAAGAGCTGGCGCCCACCGTCAGCCTCGAAGACCTGAGCATGGACTGGCTCAAGCAACCGCCATCGCCAATCATCAAGCATGCGCTGATCGCCGAAGTGGCGCGCATGACCGGCATGATGCACCGTGCCGGGGTCAACCATCGCGACTGCTATATCTGCCATTTCCTGCTGCACACGGACAAGCCGCTGGTGGCCGATGATTTTAAATTGTCGGTGATCGACCTGCACCGTGCGCAGGTCCGCTCGAAGATCCCGCTGCGCTGGCGCAACAAGGACCTGGCGGCGCTGTATTTTTCGGCGCTGGATATCGGCCTGACCCGGCGCGACAAGCTGCGTTTTCTCAAGGGCTACTTCCAACAGCCGTTGCGCCGGATTCTCGCCGAAGAGGCCGCGCTGCTGCAGTGGCTGGAGCACAAGGCGGCCAAGCTCTACGCGCGCAAACAACGTTACGGGGATGCGCTCTGATGGCGGGTTGGAACCTGGAACCCGCTTACGCCGGCCTCGCGGATGATTTTGGAAGCCTTGAAGCGGTGTTCGCCCTGCAAGGCGAGCGGCTGACCCGCGACCCGCTGTCGGAAGTGATCCGGGTGGCGCGCGGCGGGGTCAATTATTACGTCAAGCGCTACGTCGGTGCCGGCAAGGGCCTGCGCCGCTACCTGGGCAAGCCGCGGGTGAAGTCCGAGTGGCAGAACCTCAAGCGTTTCGCCAAGTGGGGCATTCCCACCGCCGACGTGGTCGCCTGGGGCCTGGAGCGCAATGGCCTGGCCTACGCCCGCGGCGCGCTGATCACCCGTGAGTTGCCCAAGACCGAAGACTTGTCGGTGCTGGCCGAGCGCAACGACGTGCGCCTCAAAGACCCCAAATGGGTCGATGCGGTCAGCCGCCAGCTCGCCGAATACACGCGTACCATGCACGATCATCACTTCACCCATAACGACTTGAAGTGGCGCAACCTGCTGATCGACGACCAGCACACCCTGTACCTGATCGATTGCCCCAACGGCGATTTCTGGCGCGGGTTCTGGCTCAAATACCGCATCACCAAAGACCTGGCCTGCCTGGACAAGGTGGCCAAGTATCACCTGTCGGCCACCCAGCGCCTGCGCTTCTACCTGCAATACCGCCAGCGCGCGCACCTGAGTGCGTCGGACAAACAGCGAATTCGCCATGTGGTGAAGTTTTTCGAGGGACGTGAATGAGTGATTTCCTGGCGGCCGAAGACCGCGCTCTGCTGGAGCGCAACGGTCTGGCCAGTTTCGATGCCCTGTGGGCCAAGCAACTGGACGCGGTGGACGAGCCGAACACCAGCCATGGCGGCTGGAGCAGCGTGTTCCGCCTGGAGCTCGACGGCCACGGTTACTACCTCAAGCGCCAGAGCAACTACCTCACGCGCAGCTTGCACCGACCGTTTGGCGAACCGAGTTTTTCCCGCGAGTTTCGTAACATCAGCCGTTATCGCGCGTTGGGTATCCCGGCCTTGCAGGCGGCGTTCTACGGTGAGCGCAAAGTCGCTGGCGAGCACCGCGCGATGCTGTTGACCCGTGCCCTGGACGGCTGGAATGACCTGGACTCGTTGCTCGAACAGTGGCCGCAACTGAGCGACCCCCAGCACCGTGCGATCCTGTTGGCCTGCGGCCAATTGGCGCGCCGTCTGCACGGCGTGGGACAGGTCCACGGGTGTTTTTACCCCAAGCATATTTTCCTGCAGGCCACCGGCGACGGTTATTCCGCGCAGTTGATCGACCTGGAGAAAACCCGCCCGTTGCTGTTTGGCTGGCGTGACCGGGTCAAGGACCTGGAGCCGCTGTTGCGCCGTGCGCCGCAGTGGTCGGATGCGCAAACGCGTCACCTGCTGGCGGCGTATCTGGAACAACCTGAAGACAGCCCGCTGGTCGCCACCTGGCAGCAGCGCCTGACCGCTCGCCGCAGCCACAAGGAGCACCGTTGATGCGTTTATCCGCGCTGAAACAGGCCGGGCGCAGCCCAAGCCTGCCGCTGACCATCGAACTGGCGGACGCCGCAGGCCCTGGTCAATTGCAATTGCTCAGCCTGTTGCGCGTGTTGCCGGGCCAGCGCTATGTGGGCGCCGGTGTCTGGCGCGGTCGCGCGGTGTTGGCCAAGTTGTTGGTGGGCAGCAAGGCGGCGCGGCATTTTCAGCGTGAGCTCAACGGCGTGCGCCTGCTGGCCGAGCAAGGCCTGACCACGCCGCTGCTGCTGGCCGACGGTTTGCAGGAAGGCGAGGGCGGCTGGCTGCTGTTTGAGTTTATCGACGGCGCCGAAAGCCTGGCCGATGCCTGGCAAGCGGTCGAAGGCCTGCCGCCGTTGGCCGATGAGCAGACCGCTGTGCTCGCCGAAGCGCTGGACGCGATCGCCCGCATGCATGCCAAGGGCCTGTGGCAGGAAGACCTGCACCTGGATAACCTGCTGCGCCAGGGCGGCAAGCTGTACCTGATCGATGGTGCCGGGATCTGCGTGGAACAGGCGGGCCAGCCGCTGTCGCGCAACCGGGTGCTGGAAAACCTCGGGGTGTTTTTCGCCCAGTTGCCGAAAAACCTCGCGCCGTTTACCGAAGAGTTGCTGGTGTATTACCTGCTGAGCAACGGCGAGCATGCGTTACCGCTCGAAGCCCTGGAGAAGCAGGTGCGCAAGGTCAGCGCCTGGCGCCTGAAGGACTTCCTCGACAAGGTCGGCCGCGAATGCACGCTGTTCAGCGTGGTGCGCGGCGCGTTTGGCTTGCGGGCGATCCGTCGCGAGGAGGAGCGCGCGATGCTGCCGGTGCTGGAGCAGGCCGATGCCTTGCTCGACCAGGGGCATTTGTACAAGACCGGCGGTGCGGCCAGCGTGGCCAAGGTCGAAGTGGCCGGCCGGCCGCTGGTGATCAAGCGCTACAACATCAAGGGCTTCGCCCATTGGCTCAAGCGTTTCTGGCGCCCGAGCCGCGCCTGGCATTCCTGGCGCGAAGGCAATCGCCTGGCGTTCCTCGGCATTGCCACACCCAAGCCGCTGGCCGTGCTGGAAAAGCGCTTTTTCTGGCTGCGCAGCCGCGCTTACCTGGTCACTGAATACCTGCCGGGGCCGGACATCATCGAGCGCTTCGCACCGTATGTGGAGCAGGGCGACGCGCCTGAAAACGAACTGCTGGCGCTGGACCACCTGTTCGCCGAGCTGATACGCGAGCGCATCAGCCATGGCGATTTCAAGGGCCATAACCTGTTCTGGCACGAAGGCCGTTGGGCCTTGATCGACCTGGATGCGATGCGCCAGCACCGCTCCGATGCCAGCTGCGCCGCGGCGTTTGCCAAGGACCGCGCACGCTTCATGCGTAATTGGCCGCAAGGCAGTGCGCTGTATCAGGTCATCGATCAGCGTTTGCCGAAGGAAGTCGGCGGCGCCGGCTGACGGTCGAGCGGGTTTTTCAGGTAGAACGCGGTCAAGTGTGGGGGCGGGCTTGCAGGGGCCTGTCCCCCAGCAGCCAGTTGGCCTGCACGAACCGCTCGAATCTGGCAATTATGTATCATTTTATACAATGCCCGGTTGCGAGGCTGTCTTGATACGGGTTGCGGGCTTTAAGTAAGTTAGAAGTTGAAACGGATTCGGCGGATAGCGCGAAGTGTGCTGGTTTATATCAGACTTGTCCTAGAGCAATTTATTGGGGCAAGGTATTTGTTTGGTTGTATTGTACTTCTTGTTTTAAACGGATACATGTGTGGCGCATGTTGCGGGTTGAGCATTCTTTTATCGTTCTATAAATTTGTTCTGCAACCGATGAGGTTGTTCAATTATTTATAGGAGGTTTTTATGTCGTCTATCAATGCTAACTCAAACGTGGCTGCTGATTATCAGAGGTACGAAAATAATAACTTTAATGAGAAGGGGCAAAACAATCCGCTGGATCAGGCGGCCGGGGAAGATGCTGAGTATTTGGATGCGCAAAATCAGCCGATTGATCATGAGATTCAATCCGACGGTAACGGTGGTTTCTATCAGCCGGGTACGGGCAGGGGGCAGCCGGGTAATGGTGAACCAGGGTTAGGAAGCATCAACGTTGGAGCGGGGCATCAAATTGACTTTGATGGTGCGGAGCCTCCGCGGTCGCTGCACTATTAAGGCGCCCGTGGGCGTATAAGGTCGAAAAGAATGCTGCTGCATGGGTATGCGCAGCATTCATGCCGTCTCGTCGCTATTGCGTTTTTTGGGTAATGAGTTTTATGCCGTTGATCATGTTGATAGTTGCAGGTACGGTTTAAAGGAAGGGTTGGTTTGAACGTTAACCAAGCGTATTGATTTGCCCGTCAGTGCTCTTTGCTCCGGTGTGTTTGCGGCGCGAAGCAACTAAGTCTGTATTGTCTTCTCGGAACTTTCTCACAGAACGTATCGGTGTGTCGGTGTAGGCTATCTTCGCTGGCGATGTTAGTGTGGTCGACCCTCTATGCTGAACGGTGTCGTTCATGATCCGTATGTACCCTGTGTTGCTTGCTGCTCTCCTGGCAATCTCCGGTTGCGGGACCATCAACACCGTCTTTCGCCCGGACGCTGTCGCCAGCCAGAACCTCAAGGAGTCGCGCAGCTACTGCGAAAATATCCCGCGCATCTACAGTGGGGTGATGTACGGGTTTTGTACGCTCAATGCTGAGCCCGCCCCTGAAAAAAGCCTGAATGACCGAGCCCTGTCGGACCACGAGAACAATGCCTTCCCGATCATCGCCATCGAGTTCATCGGCTCTGGCGTGCTGGACACCCTGGTCCTGCCCTACACGATCTACCGCCAGAACAAGGACGGCAGCATCGAGATCTTCCGCTGAACCTCCTCGACGCTCGCCGCTAACAGCTTCCTCCTGCTTTTGAGCTATAATCTCGCCCTTTAGCTGTTTCTCGCCCAGGCGAGAGGCACACTTTTTTCAGGCGTAACGCGCCTGCATGCAGACTAAAAGAGGCTAGACCCCTGTGGCATTGACGATTCTTGGCCTGTCCGGCGCCCTTAGCCATGATCCTTCCGCAGCCCTGTATATCGACGGCAAGCTGATCGCGGCCGCCGAAGAAGAACGCTTCGTGCGCGACAAGCATGCAAAGCACCGCATGCCCTACGAATCGGCGAAATTCTGCCTGGAACAGGCCGGCATCAAGCCTTCCGACGTTGATGTGGTCGCGATCCCGTTCGCCCCGATCAGCCTGTTCGGCGAAGCGCGCTGGCACTATGCCAAGCGTTACTGGTACGCCCCGGACCGCGCTCTCGATGCGATCCTGATGGGCAACCGGCGCTACAAGCGCTACCGCAACAAGATCGTCTGGTGCCTGGAACAGCTGGGCTTCGATCCGAAGAAAATCAAGATCGAGCCGGTTGAACACCACTTGGCCCACGCCTCCAGTGCCTACCACTGCTCCGGCTTCAAGGAGAAAACCGCGATCCTGGGGATCGACGGCAAGGGTGAGTACGCCACCACGTTCTTCGGCTACGGCGAAAACGGCAAGATCCACAAGATCAAGGAATTCTACGATCCGGACTCCCTCGGCGGCCTGTACGGCGCGGTCACCGAGTTTCTCGGTTTCGAGATGCTCGACGGCGAGTTCAAGGTCATGGGCATGGCGCCTTATGGCGATGCCAGCAAGTACGACTTCTCGCGCCTGGCCTCCTTTGAAAACGGCGAGCTGGTGATCAACACCGACTACGCCAACGTCATCGGCCTGCGTCGTTATAAAGAGAAGGGCAAGGGTTTCTACTTCTCGCCCAAACTGATCGAGTGGCTGGGGCCCAAGCGCGAAGGCGACATCGCCGACGAGCCGTACATCCACTACGCGGCCAGCATGCAGGCGCTGTTCGAGAAGCTGTCCCTGCAGATGATCGACTACTACCTGGGCGACATCCTCAAGGAAACCGGCAAGCTGGCCTTCGCCGGTGGCTGTGCGCTGAACGTCAAACTGAACCAGAAGATCATTGCCCGTGACGACGTGAAAGAGCTGTTCGTGCAACCGGCGTCCGGCGATGCCGGCACCGCCGTGGGCGCCGCCGCTTACGTGTCCAACGCCCGTGGTGTGCCGGTGGAGAAGATGGAACACGTCTACCTCGGCCCGTCCTACAGCAACGAAGACGTGATCGCCGCTTGCGCCAAGCACCCGAGCAAGCCGGACTGGCGCAAGATCGACAGCATGCCTAAACGCATCGCCAAGATCATGGTCGACGGCAACCCGGTGGCCTGGTTCCAGGGGCGCATGGAGTTTGGCCCGCGTGCCTTGGGCGGTCGTTCGATCATTGGCTGCCCGAGCGCTACCGGCGTGGCGGACCGCATCAACCATCAGATCAAGTTCCGCGAGCGCTGGAGGCCTTTCTGCCCGTCGATGCTCGACACCGTGGCCCCGCTGATGATCAAGGTCGATCACCCGGCGCCGTTCATGACCTTCACCTTTGAAGTGTCGGAAGAGTGGAAAACCCGCGTGCCGGAAGTGGTCCATGAGGACGGCACGTCCCGCGCCCAGGTGCTCAAGCGCGAATACAACCCGCGCTACTACGACATGATGAAAGAACTCGAAGTGCTGACCGGCAACGGCGTGTCCCTGAACACTTCGCTCAACCGTCGTGGCGAAGCGATGATCTGCTCGCCGACCGATGCGCTGAACATGTTCTTCGGTTCCGACCTGCAGTACCTGATCATGGAAGACATCCTGGTGGTCAAGGACGGCGTGGACCCTTATGACGCTGTGGTTTAAATGCTGAATCGCTTCCAGGGTTGGCGTGAACGCGGCTGGGTACCTGTCGAGGCCGAGGTCTACGCCCAGGCCTGGCAGCGGTTTGGCGGCAGCGTGGCGACGCATCCGCTGATCGTCGAACGGTTGGCGGAGCTGGCGCAGATTCCGGTGCGCTACCTGGGCTGGGAGCAGGACGGCGAGCTCAAGGGCGCGATTGCCACTTGGGGGCGCGACCTGGCCTTGTCCAAGGACGTGCTCAAGCGGCGCGGCAAGAAAGGCGTGTTCGATCTGGGCAATGCCGAAATCATCCTGCCGATCGCCGCCGACGCGCAGTTGCCGGTGCGCCACCGTGGGCGCTACCTGTCGGCGTTGAACGAGGGGCGCGTCAGCACCCTCAAGCCCCAGGCCGAGCAGTTGGCCATGGCGCGCACCCCGGAAGACCTGTCGAAGAAGTTTCGCTACAACCAGCGCCGCGAATTGCGGTTGCTCGAAGAAGCCGGCGGCGTGGTGCGGGCGGTGAGTGAGTTTTCCAGCAGCGAGCTGGCGGCCATCTACTGCGACCTGTTCCAGCGCCGCTGGGGCTTCCCGGCCACCGGCGCCGAGCATCTGGCGCAGGTGCTGGGCTTGCTCAAGGAGTTCCTGGTGGGCTCGGTACTGTTTCTCAACGATGCGCCGATTGCCGTGCAACTGGTGTATCGCGTCGAGGCGCCCGAGTGGGTCAGCATCGAATACGTCAACGGCGGTGTCGACCCCCAGACCCGTGAGTTCAGCCCCGGCAGCGTGTTGAGTTTCCTCAATACGCAAAGCGCCTGGGAACAGGCGCGGGCCGTGGATAAACCGCTGCGCTTTTCCTTCGGGCGCGCCGACCGTGAATACAAGGAGCGCTGGTGCAACCCGGTGCCGGTGTTCAGCCTATGAGCCGCAAGCAGCAACTGCTCAAGCGTCATCGGCGCACCAAGCGCATCGCGCTGCTGATTGGCTTGCTGGTGCTGATCGCGGCCGGTGTGCTCGTGGCCTGGTGGCTGCCGTTGATTCTGGCGGTGGTGCTGTGGGCGGCCCATGAAGCCTGGTTTGCCGATCATCTGTTCTATTCGCCCAGCGAGGATTATGCCTACGCATTCCCTCACGGCAGTGAAGTGCCAGGCCTGCGCCTGGACGCGGGGCGGCTGTTGCTGGACGCGCCGCTGGCGGCGGACGACACCCTGATCGTCGGCATCGAGCTGCACAGCTCGTGGCTCGGGCGTTTCATTGACCCGGCGGTGGAACTGCTGGGCCTGCAAACGCCGGACCGGCAAGTGTTCGAGCGTGGCGTCGGCGGGCGCCGTTACCTCAACCTGACCGGCGCCGCCGACGCATTGGCCGCCGGCAAACTGCGGGTGCGCGGGCGTTTTTGCCGGATCAACGGCCAGCCGACGCTGTGGCGTTTCCGCCAGCCGGATTATCGCCAGCAACGTGTGATGGTGATTGCGCCCCATGCCGACGACGCCGAACTGGCGGCCTTCAGCCTGTACAGCCAGGCGGCCGAAAGTTGGATCGTCACGTTGACCGCCGGTGAAATTGAAGCCGAACATTATCAGCGGATGGGCCTACCCAAGGCGCAAGCGGCGCAACTCAAAGGGCGCCTGCGGGCCTGGGACAGCATTGCCGTGCCGCGCTGGGCCGGCGTTCCCGAAGCACAGTGCGTGCAATTGGGCTACTTCTGCATGCAGTTGGCGGCCATGCAGGCCGCGCCGGACCAGGCTCAAGCCTCCCGCGAGGCGCAATTGAGCGATACGCGGCTGTTTCGTCAGTTCAATGCCTTTGCGCTGCCCGGCGACGTGGACGGCGCGCCGACCTGGCACAACCTGATCGCCGACCTGCGCGCGCTGCTGCTCAAGGCGCGACCGCAGGTGATCGTGCTGCCGACGCCGTTGCTCGACCCGCACGCCGACCATATCTGCGCTCACGCGGCGATACTGGAAGCCCTGGAGGGCCTGGCGTGGCAGCCCGACACATTGCTCGGCTACGCCAATCACTTGCATGATAACGACCGCTGGCCCATGGGCGACTCGGGCGCCGGCGTGGCCCTGCCGCCGCGTTTCGACACCGCGGACGAACTGGTCCCCTGCAGTTTCACGCTCGCCTTGAGCCAGCAGCAGGACAAGGCCATGGCCCTGGGCATGATGCACGACCTGCAACCGCGCGCGCCGTTCAAGCGCCGTGTGCGTCGCTGGTTGCAACAGGTGCTGGCCGGGCGTAGCCCATCGCCATACGGAGAGAACGAATTCTTCCGCAAGGCTGTGCGTCGGCATGAATTGCTGTGGGTCCTGAAACAGGACTGAGACCTTATTTACGGCAGACCGCATCCGTTTGCCGCACCATTTTTTGCCGGGCTGCGCGCCCGCAGCCAGATCGCTGCATGGAGAGTTATGAAGCCTCGTTTCAAGGTTTTGCAGTTACAGCCGGACTACAACGTCAAGACCAATGACTTCGCCGACCTGGGTGAGCAGATCGTCAAATCGTTGCCGGTTGAACGCTTCGAGGTGACATCGGGGTATCTCAGTGGCCGCCCGTTACCGGGCCAGCCGCTGAGCGTGGCCGAGCACTCCCACTATTTCGAACTGCCGGAAAAGTCCCTCAAGGGCATCCGCTTTGGCGCCATGTGGCAGATCTACAAGTATTGCCGCGAGCAGAAGTTCGATGTGGTCATCTGCAACCGCTTCAAGTCGGTGAACATGATGCTGTCCCTCAACCGCTGGTTGAAGATCCCGCTGTGCATCGGCATCTCCCATGGTTTCGGCGAGTACGCCCGTGGCTACCGCCGGCGTCAGACCCAGCGCTGGGTGAGCCCGGCGTGGCGCTTCGTCGGCGTGTCGGAGGCGGTACAGGAGTACCTGGTGGCGCTCAATTGCGGGTTCACCCGTGAAAACACCACCTATGTCACCAACGCCATCGACATCCCGCAGGCAGAAGCCTTGCAGTTGCCGCGCGATGAAGCACGCAAGGCCCTGGGCCTGCCGCTGGACGCGCGGATGATCGGCGCCCTGGGCCGCCTGGTGCCGATCAAGGGCCACACGCATCTGCTGCAGGCGTTCGCCACGCTCAAGGACAAATACCCGCAGGCACAGGTGGGGATCATCGGTTCCGGCCGCGCCGAAGCCGACCTGCGTGCCGACATCGAGCGCCTCGGCCTGACCGGTCGCGCGCACCTGTTGGGGTTCCGTGAAGACGGCATGAAGTACGTGCGCGGTTTCGATATCTGGACCATGCCGTCGCTGTTTGAAGGCCTGGGCCTGGCGCTGCTGGAAGGCATGAGCGGGCATTTGCCGGTGATCGCCTCCAACGGCCCGGCGATGCTGCCGCTGGTGCAGGGCGCGGGCGGGCTGTCTCACGATCCGGGCAACGTCGAGCAACTGGCCGCGGCGCTGGATACCTACCTGGCGCTGAGCGATGAGCAATTGCGTGCCAAGGGCGAGGAGGTGTTCCGTTACCTGGTAGCCAACCACACCCTGGACGAGTTCAAGCACAAGTACCTGACCCTGATTGAAACCGGTTTGCGTGAAGTAGGTAGAGCATGAATCAGCCACAACCCCTGGTCTCGGTGATCATCGCGTCCTACAACCATGGCCCGTACATCGAGCAGAGCATCCTCAGCGTGCTGGGGCAGACCTACGCGAACATCGAACTGTTGGTGGTCGACGATGGCTCCAAGGACGACAGTGTCGAGCGCATCCGGCGCTTGCAGGCCGAGCACGGCTTTGATTTCCAGGTCCAGCAGAACCAGGGGCTGACCAATACGCTCAACGGCGCGATCGCCCGGGCCAAAGGCACGCTGATCGCGCCGTTCGGTTCCGACGACATCATGTTGCCCGAGCGCATTGCGGCCCAGGTCGCCTATATGGAGGGCAAGCCCAAGGTCGGCATCTGCGCGGGCAACATCGAGTTGATCGATGGCGATGGCCAGCCCTATCCCGACAAGAAGCAGCACCGGGACCTGCCGTTTCGCAGCCTGGACTTCGATGACCTGTTCCTGGACCGCAAGCCGTTCCCGCCAGCACCGACCCTGTTGATCCGCCGCGAAGCGCTGGAGCAGGTGGGGGGCTTCGATCCGCTGATTCCGCTGGAAGACTTGCTGATCGAATTGAAGATCACCCACGCCGGCTACACCATCGACGTGTTGAACATGGTCATGGCGCGCTATCGCCAGCACGCCACCAACACGTACAAGAACCATCGCTACATGATTCAGAACATCCTCAAGACTTATGGATTGTTCAGCGAACACCCATCGTATGACGCGGTGCGCTACAACTTCCTCAACTCGATGTTCCTCAAGACCGCCGACCGTGACCGGCCGCTGGCGCGGGAGATCCTCAAGCAGATCCCGTTGAAGTTCTGGGGGCGCAAGACCCTGCGCGGGCTGGTGCGGTTGTACCTGGCGCCCCTCAGAAGCTGAGGCGGCGGTGGCAGTGAAAAAGGCGACTATCAGCGGTGATAGTCGCCTTTTTTATCAGGCGGCCGGGCTAGCCAGGCCCTGGACCTGCTCGCGGATTTTTGCCGTGGCTTTTGGGCTGGCGATGCTGGCGTAACCCTTGGCCAGTTGCTCGAAGTGCGCTTCGAACAGCCAGTTGCGGTCCTGCGGGTAACGTTGCATATGGCGCAGGTTGCGTTGGCGCAAGGCATTGCGCAGGGCCGACGGGAAGATGCGCAGGTCGGCGATATCGATCAGCGCGAACTCGCCGTCATCCATCAGCAGCACGTTGCCCAGGTGCAGCGAGCGGAAGTACACACCACGCTCATGCAATTGGGCCATGAATCGACCGAAGCGCTCGATCAGCGATTCGCGCAGGCTGCTGTCCAGGCTTTGCAGGGCCTGGCGCAGGGTCAGGCCGGGCAGTGGCGAGTAGGTGACGGCACTGCTAGCGTCGCGCAGGCTGTACACGCCGAGGATCTGCGGGGTGGGAATGCCCAGGCTGCGCAATTGTTCGGCGTTGCTGGCAAACCGCTCGGAATAAGGGTTGAAGCTGCCCGAGGTGTACCAGCGGCGTGCGCGGAAGACCTTGAGGAAACTGCCGTCTTCCAGGCGCAGGACTTTCGGCCCCAGGCCGTCGGCTTCAATCACATGGGCGTTGTGGCACAGTTGATCGAAGGCCTCGGTCTTGAGGGTTTGCACCGGCATGCGCAGCAGGCTGTGGCGGCGCTGGGCGATGCTCAGGCCGGCGATGATCGCCAAAGGAATCCACAGCAGGAACCAGTGTTCCTTGGGCCGCGACAGGATGCCGCCGCCCTCGGTCAGGCCGGCGCCGATGCCGTAGGCCAGCAGGGAGGAGGCGAGGATGAACAGCGGTTGCGCCCGTTCTTTGAGGCTTTTATACAAGCCCCAGCCGAGCATGAAGGCCCACGGGATAAAGCCGATGATGCCGACGTAATACAGCACGCCCAGGGCAAAACTGTGGGGTTCGCGCAGTTGGAAGCCGTTGGCCTGAGCCAGGGTCAGGTACAGCTCGGAATCGTAGCTGTGGCCTATCCACGGGTGTTCGGCGATAAGCTGCAGCGTCATGCTCCACAGTTCGAAGCGGAATGAACTGCCGCGGTTGGTGATCAGTTCAGGGTAGAACAGCAAGAGCGCCGCGGCGCTCAGGACCAAGCCCGCGATCATCATGGCCGAGCGGCGGTTGCGGCTGACAAAACTCATCCACAGGATGGCCAGGGTCAGGGCCACCAACGGTGTGCGGGAACCGGTGGCCAGGACCGCGGCGATCATGATGGCCAGGGCCGGTACGCTGAACCACAGCACCTGAAAGCGCTGGCTGGTCATGCAGACATACAACCAGTAGACGCTGAAAAAACCGAACACGTGGGAACTGAGCAGCGGGTTGTCGAGGGCGCCGCGGCCGCCGATCATGCGTATTTCAAGGCCCGGCTCAAACCCCTTGGCGAAGGCCACCAAGTTACACAGGGTCGCCACCAGTGCGATCACTGCCGCACTGAAGAACACGGGCTTGAACAGGTCGTTGCGGTAATGCAGCAACAGCCCGCAGCCGGCAAACAACATGAACGTGTGCAGCGGTCGCTTGAACAGGTCGGTGTCGGGATGAAACTCCGGGCTCCAGAACAGGCTGGTCAGGGCCCAGGCGGAGAAGACCAGGAATGCGATGGCCAGCGGCTCACGCAGCAATTCCATGAATTCCCTGGGGCGCAGGCACAACAGCAACAAGGTCGGCGCGCTGAACAGGACGTAGTAGAACCTGTGCAGCACGTTGCGATTGGTGACGAAGAACAGCGAACTCAGCAGAAGCAACAAGCCAATGGGCAAAATCCATAGGACCAGGAAGTCGAAGACGCGATTTGAGCCATAGGTAAGACGCTTGCACTGCATACGGTAAAAGCCATTTCAGAAATAGAAAGCCGACCATCTTAAAGTAGTGGCTATATAATGTCGCCGGTTGGATTTCGCCGGCCCGCGGGTCATGTGGGGTGCAAGTACAACAGAGAAGCTGTGCTAAAGTCAGCCTCCTTTTTTAAAACGCCGCGTGATATGACCGACTCCAGTCCGAGCGCAAGCCCTTCGAGCTTGAAAATATACTTCCGCCTGCTCAGTTACGTCAGGCCCTATGCGGGTTTGTTCGCGCTGAGTATTGTCGGATTTCTGATTTTCGCGTCGACCCAGCCGATGCTGGGGTACATCCTCAAGTACTTTGTCGATGGCCTTTCGAACCCGCAAGCCGTGTTGTTCCCCAGCGTGCCGTTCCTGCGCGACCTGCAGCTGCTGCAGGCCGTGCCGCTGCTGATCATCCTGATCGCCGCCTGGCAGGGCCTGGGTTCGTTCCTCGGTAACTACCTGCTGGCCAAGGTTTCCCTGGGCCTGGTCCACGACCTGCGGGTGCAACTGTTCAACAACCTGCTGACACTGCCCAACCGCTACTTCGACAATCACAACTCCGGGCACCTGATTTCCCGCATCACCTTCAACGTGACCATGGTCACGGGGGCGGCGACCGATGCGATCAAGGTGGTGATTCGCGAAGGCATGACCGTGATCTTCCTGTTCGCTTCGCTGCTGTTCATGAACTGGCGCCTGACGCTGGTGATGATCGCCATCCTGCCGTTGATTGCGGTGATGGTCAGCACGGCCAGCAAGAAATTTCGCAAACAGAGCAAGAAGATCCAGGTGGCCATGGGCGACGTGACCCACGTGGCGTCTGAGACCATCCAGGGTTACCGCGTCGTGCGCAGCTTCGGCGGCGAGGTCTACGAGGAAAAACGCTTCCTCAAGGCCAGCCAGAGCAACACCAACAAGCAACTGCGCATGACCCGCACCGGGGCGATCTACACCCCGGCGCTGCAACTGGTGATCTACACCGCCATGGCCGTGCTGATGTTCCTGGTGCTTTACCTGCGCGGCGACGCATCTGCCGGCGACATGGTGGCCTACATCACTTTGGCCGGTCTGCTGCCCAAGCCGATCCGTCAGTTGTCGGAAGTCAGCTCGACCATCCAGAAGGGTGTGGCGGGCGCCGAGAGCATTTTCGAACAGCTGGACGAAGAGGCTGAAGTCGACAACGGCACGATCGAGCGCGACAAGGTCAGCGGCCATCTGGAAGTGCGTCACCTCAACTTCACCTATCCCGGCACCGAACGCCCTGTGCTCAAGGACATCAGCTTTACCGCCGAGCCTGGACAGATGATCGCCCTGGTGGGGCGCTCGGGCAGCGGCAAGTCGACCCTGGCCAGCCTGATCCCGCGTTTCTACCACCATGCAAGCGGTGAAATCCTGCTCGATGGCGTCGAGATCGAAGACTACAAACTGCTCAACCTGCGCAAGCACATCGCCCAGGTGACCCAGCACGTGACCCTGTTCAGCGACACGGTGACCAACAACATCGCCTACGGCGACCTGGCCGGCGCACCACGGGCCGACGTCGAAGCCGCCGCGATGGATGCCAACGCCAAAGACTTCATCGACCAGTTGCCTAAAGGCTTCGACACCCAGGTCGGCGAAAACGGCGTGCTGCTGTCCGGCGGTCAACGCCAGCGCCTGGCAATTGCCCGCGCCCTGCTCAAGAATGCGCCGCTGCTGATTCTCGACGAGGCCACCTCGGCCCTCGACACCGAGTCCGAGCGCCACATTCAGGCGGCGCTGGACAAGGTCATGCAAGGCCGCACGACCCTGGTGATCGCGCACCGCCTGTCCACCATCGAGAAGGCCGACCTGATCCTAGTGATGGACGACGGGCGTATTGTCGAGCGCGGCACCCACGGTCAATTGCTTGCACAGAACGGCTACTACGCCCGCCTGCATGCCATGGGCCTGGATGCCCCGGTGTCGGCGGATATCACCTGATACCCTTGGTGGGGCGGGCAATCCGCCTCACCAACGTTCCTGCAACATCTTCTGTCACACCCCCACAAGCCTTCTGTAACCCTGTGCTAATATCGCGCCCCTGTTCATTTTGTATGTGGGTTGCTCCATGAAGTTGTCCATGCCGCGATTCGATCAAGCCCCTGTCTTGGTGGTCGGCGATGTCATGCTCGACCGTTACTGGCATGGCGGAACCTCACGGATTTCCCCTGAGGCTCCGGTACCGGTAGTCAAGGTCGAGCAAATCGAAGACCGTCCAGGTGGCGCTGCCAACGTTGCCCTCAATATTGCCGCCCTCGGCGCCCCTGCCTCCCTGGTGGGCGTGACCGGCGACGACGAAGCCGCCGACAGCCTGGCCAACAGCCTGCGCGGTGCCGGCGTGCGCGCGCTGTTCCAGCGCATCGCCCATCAGCCGACCATCGTCAAGCTGCGGGTCATGAGCCGTCACCAGCAATTGCTGCGCATCGATTTCGAAGAACCCTTCGCCACCGACGCCCTGGCCCTCAGCGCGCAGGTCGATGAGTTGCTCGAAGGCATCAAGGTGCTGGTGTTGTCCGACTACGGCAAAGGCGCGCTGAAGAACCACCAGATGCTGATCCAGGCCGCCAAGGCCCGCAATATTCCGGTGCTGGCCGATCCCAAGGGCAAGGACTTCTCGATTTATCGCGGCGCCAGCCTGATCACGCCGAACCTCAGCGAGTTCGAAGCCATCGTCGGCGGTTGCGCCGATGAGCACGAACTGGTGAGCAAGGGCGCGACGCTGATGGCCGAACTGGACCTGGGCGCCTTGCTGGTGACCCGTGGCGAGCACGGCATGACCTTGCTGCGCCCGGGCTATGCGGCGATGCACCTGCCGGCGCGTGCGCGTGAAGTGTTCGACGTCACCGGCGCCGGCGACACCGTGATTTCCACCCTGGCCGCCTCCATCGCGGCCGGCGAGGAATTGCCCCACGCCGTGGCCCTGGCCAACCTGGCGGCGGGCATCGTGGTCGGCAAGCTCGGCACCGCCGCGATCAGCGCGCCCGAACTGCGCCGTGCGATCCAGCGTTCCGAAGGCTCCGAGCGTGGGGTGTTGAGTCTCGAGCAATTGCTGCTGGCGATTGACGACGCGCGCGCCCACAACGAAAGCATTGTGTTCACCAATGGCTGTTTCGACATCCTGCATGCCGGTCATGTGACCTACCTGGAACAGGCGCGCGCCCAAGGCGATCGCCTGATCGTCGCGGTCAATGACGATGCGTCGGTCAGCCGCCTGAAAGGTCCGGGCCGCCCGATCAACAGTGTCGACCGACGCATGGCGGTCCTGGCCGGCCTGGGTGCGGTGGACTGGGTGATCAGCTTCCCCGAAGCCACCCCGGAAAACCTGCTGGCCCAGGTCAAGCCCGATGTGCTGGTCAAGGGCGGCGACTATTCCGTCGACCAGGTGGTCGGCGCCGACATCGTCAGCGCCTACGGCGGCAAGGTCAAAGTGCTGGGGTTGGTTGAGAACAGCTCGACGACCGCGATCGTGGAAAAAATCCGCAATCACGAATAAGGCCCGCGGCCGTAGGCGCGGGCCTGCTCGCGCCTACGGTCTGGCCTTCTTTGGCACGATCTTGCGCAACATCTGCCGCGCCTTGCCGGTCAGGCGCTTGAGCTTCGACTCTTTCTCCGGGACGGCCAGGCCTTGCTGCCTGAGCCAATCCTTCCAACGAATCCGCTCGTCGCGCACCACCCAGCCGTCCTGCTGGGCGAAGCTCTCCGCGAGGTACAAACCCCGCGTGCTCGCCGGGTACAGCTGATCTTTCTTGACGGTATACAGCTCGGCGAGCGGCTGCCCGTCCTTCAAGGGCATCAGGTACAGGTCCGGGCGCTGGCGGTCCAGGCGCGCGACCAGTTGATCGCCTTCGAGTCGCTCATCCACATGGAACAAGCTCAAGGATTTGGCTTCCTTGGGCACCTCCAGGCGCAAGTCATAAATCAATTGCAGCGAGGCCGTAGGCAAGTGGACGTAGGCCCGTGGGCGCTCGATCAGTTGCGTGGTCGCGCAGCGCACCGGGCGGGCCGCGCCGGACAAGGGGCTCAAGCGAAACGGCAAGGCTTCGCGGTAGTGCAGCGCGGCAGAGTAGGGCGCCGGCAGCCAGGTGTCGTTGAAGCGCCCGCTGAGCCAGCCTTCGGGCGTCTCCAGCAGGCACTCTTCGGCGATTTCCTGGATGGCGGTGTGCAGCGGCAGGTTCAGCTCATGGGCGGGGACATAGCCGGAAATCAGCTTGAGCACCACGTCGCCACGGTCCTGGCGGCGTTGGCGCACCAGCACCCAGTAATCCTTGTTTTGCCAATGCAGGGTCAAACGCACCGACACGCCGAGGTTGGCCAGCTCGAGGGCGAAACGCTCCGGGTCTGTCACTTCTACCGGCTTGCGCCGTTGCAGGGTCTGGGCAAAGTTGAGCGGCATGCCGACGCTCTGGTAGCTCAGGCCTTCGGGGGTGGCTTCGACATGCAGTGGCAGAGTCTTGAAGTTGCTGGGGTTTTTTCTTATGAGCGTTCGCGACATGTCGGCTCCTTCTTACGTCGGGGCGGCCGCGTCGGCGGCATCAGAGTTGACGAATGACCTGGGCAGCGGTCGCCACGTTGTGAGCCAGGTGCAGCGGATTAATGGTCCCGACAATAGCACTGGCGACACCCGTTTGCGCAAACAACAACATGAAACTGGCACGTATGGGGTCCATTCCCGGTTCCAGGCAGACGTGGCCGCTGGCGAGGGCTTTTTTCACCAGGATGCCTTTGCCATGGGCGGCCGCATAATCAATGACGGCTTTCTCGGCCTGTTCGTTCAGATTGTAGGTGACCATTGCGCAATCGCCCTGTTCCAGAGCCTTCACGCCGCCTTCGACGGTTTTGCCGGAGAAGCCGAAACCGCGGATTTTGCCCTCTCGTTTCAAGTCCGCGAGGGTCTGGTACACCTCGCAGTCGTTGAGAATGTGCAGGTCGTTGCCGTCGGAATGCACCAGCACCAGGTCGATAAAGTCGGTTTCCAGTCGTTTCAGGCTGCGTTCGATCGACATCCGGGTATGGGCCGCGCTGAAATCGTGACGGGACACGCCGTTGTCGAATTCTTCGCCGACCTTGCTGACAATCACCCACTCGTTGCGCTGGCCCCGCAACAGCGGCCCCAGG
Source organism: Pseudomonas sp. K8 (assembly GCF_014889455.1). NCBI lineage: Bacteria > Pseudomonadati > Pseudomonadota > Gammaproteobacteria > Pseudomonadales > Pseudomonadaceae > Pseudomonas > Pseudomonas sp. K8. The sequence goes on along the minus strand of NZ_VJWO01000005.1, from coordinate 62,793 downwards.
CGTTCTTCGCTGCGGCCATAGGCCGGCGCGGTATCGATCAGGTTGATGCCCAATTGACGGGCCTGGCGCAGCAGCAGGCGCGCTTCGTCGTCATCGGGAATCTGGAAGCCGCTGGGGTATTTCACCCCTTGGTCGCGACCGAGCTTGACGGTGCCCAGGCCCAGCGGCGACACCAGCAGGCCGGTACTGCCCAGCGGGCGGTGCAGGTCGTGCAGGGTGGGCAGGCTCATGGCAACAGTTGCTCCCAGGCCGGTTGGCCGATGGCGGGTTTGGGCAGCTCGGGCAGCGGGGTGGCAGGCCCGGGTTGGATGCCATCGCGTTCGAGGGCGTGGAGCACCCGGTCGGCGAAGTCCGGCGCCAGGGCCAGCTTGGTCGGCCAGCCCACGAGCAGGCGGCCCTGTTCGGCGAGGAAGGCGTTGTCGGGGCGAGACAGGCCCGATTGCAGCGGCTCGGCACGTTCGACGCGCAGGGTGGCCCATTCGGTGTGGCTCATGTCGATCCACGGCAGCAGAAGCGCCAACTCGTGCTGCGCGGTGGCGATCTGTTCCTGTGGCGTGCGTGCTACGCCGTCGGCTTCGGCGATGTCGCCGCCCATGTACCACACCCAGTTGCCATCGGCGGCCGGGTGCGTGGTCACGGTGAGGCGCGGTTTGGTGCCGCCGCCCAGGCAGTGGGCGTACAGCGGTTTCAGGCCTGGGCCTTTGGCGATGATCATGTGCAGCGCACGCTTTTGCATGGCCGGCTCGCTCAGGCCCAGGGCGGCGAGCAGATCGGCAGTGCCGCCGCCGGCGCTCAAGACGATGCGCTGGGCGCGGATCTCGCGGCCGTCGACTTTCAGGCCGACCAGTGCGTCGTTTTCCCGCAGCGGTTCGATGTGTTGTCCGGCGAGCAAACCATCGCCGGCCAACTGCGCCAGGCGTCCGATCAGGCTCGGCACGTCGACCACCAATTCCGACAGGCGATAGACCTTGCCCTTGAAGCGGCGGTCCTGCAGGGCTGGCGGCAGGGCGTCGCCCTTGACCTGATCGACGCGGCCGCGCACGGCCTTGCTGGCGAAGAAGCTGGTGAGGTTGCCGGCGAGCGTGCCGGGGGACCACAGGTAATGGGCTTCGGAGAGCAGGCGCACGCCAGTCAGGTCCAGTTCGCCGTGACCGGCCAGGGCCTCACGCCAGCGCCGCGGCATATCGGCAATCGCTTCGGAGGCGCCGGTGAGTGCACCGTGCAGCGCGTATTTCGCTCCGCCATGAATGATGCCTTGGGACTTCACGCTTTGCCCGCCTCCCAGGGTGGCGTTTTCCACCACCACCGTGGAAAACCCCTGGCGGCGCAGGCGCGCATTCAGCCAGAGGCCGGCAACTCCGGCGCCGACAATCAGAACGTCGGTGGAAATAACGGATGGCATGGGCAACCTCAGTGTTCAAATCAAGGTGCCAAGTATACAGACTCAACGAATGGATCTTTGCGCGGGATCAATATTGACGCGTGAGGTCAGTGCCCCGCCGTTTTCGAGAACAGTTGAATCACCACCACGCCCAACACAATCAAGCCCATCCCCAGCATTGCCGGCAGATCGAGCTTCTGCCCATAGATGAACAGCGCCGCGACGCTGACCATCACGATGCCCATCCCTGCCCACACGGCATACGCCACGCCGACCGGCACTGTACGCACCACCAGGGTCAGCATCCAGAACGCCACGCCGTAGCCGACGATCACCAGCAGCAGTGGGATCGGTGTGCTCCAGCCCTTGATGGCTTTCATGGAAACGGTGGCGATGACTTCCGAGCAGATGGCGATGGCCAGGTAGTAGTAGGCAGGGGTCATGGTGCGGTCCTCGGTGTGTAGCGCGCTGGATAAGGTCGGCATTTTAGAGGCTCGTCAGATGGGGTAAAGTCATTACCTATCCGAATTAAAGATGGGTTGTGCCATGAATGTGCAGTGGAACCTGGAACAGATGCGCCTGTTCGTCAGCGTCGCCGAGCAGCGTTCTTTTTCGGCGGTAGCGCGTCAGCAGCGCAAGGCTCAGTCGGCGGTCAGCAACGGGATCGCCTTGCTGGAAGCGGACCTGGGCGTCAGCCTGTTCGAACGAAGCAGCGGCCGCCAGCCGCGCTTGACCGAAGCCGGCACGGTGCTGCTCGAAGAGGCTCGGGAAGTGTTGCGCCAGTGCGAACGCCTCAATGGCCGCGCACTGTCGTTGGTGCGCGGCGAAGAAGCCTGCCTGCGCCTGGCCCAGGATGAAGCGATGCTGTACCAGCCGGTCCTCGACAGTCTCGACGCCCTGGCCGGCCAGTTTCCCAACCTTGAGGTGCAGCTTTCCAGCGCTGCCCAGGGCGATGTCGCACGCAAACTGGTGGAGCGCAGGGCCGACCTGGGCATGTTGTTCTATCACGATCAAATCCCCGAAGCGCTGGAGCGGCGGGTCGTCGGCAGTGTGGAAATGGTCACGGTGTGCGGGCGCCGCCATCCGCTGGCGGCGCAGCAAACCGTGGACTGCCAGGGGTTGGCGCAGTATCGCCAGTTGCTGATGTCGACCCAGACCAGCGTCTACCCCGGCAGCGAGGCCGCCAGCCCGCAGGTGTGGCGCGCCGACAGCTTCTACGTGCTGGCCGAATGGCTTATCCGTGGCCTGGGTTGGGCCTGGTTGCCCCGGCATGTGGTGCAATACCCCGCGTACCAGAACCAAATGGTCGAACTCGACAGCGAATGGACCCCGCCGGCGCTTGTGGTCGAGCTGGTGTGGCGCCGCGATGAACCCCTGGGCCCTGCCGCGCGCTTTCTCGCCGAACGTTTTGCCGAGTGCTTGCAGGCGATCGATTGAAAAAGCCGATAAACTCCGCCGCCATGAATAGAACTCTCTACAGCTGTCTGTTTTACCTGGCGCTGCCGTTGGTGGCTTTACGTCTATGGCTGCGCGCGCGCAAGGCGCCGGCCTACGCCAAGCGCGTGGGCGAGCGCTTTTCCTACGGCTTGCCGCGGATGCAACCGGGCGGGATCTGGGTGCATGCGGTGTCGGTGGGCGAAAGCATCGCCGCCGCGCCGATGATCCGTGGCCTGCTGGAGCGTTATCCGCAGTTGCCGATGACGGTCACCTGCATGACGCCCACCGGCTCCGAGCGTATCCAGGCATTGTTCGCCGATGAACCGCGCGTCCAGCATTGCTACTTGCCCTATGACTTGCCCTGCGCGGCCAAGCGTTTTCTCGACCGTGTCCAGCCCAAACTGGCCGTGATCATGGAGACCGAGCTGTGGCCCAACCACATCCACGCCTGCGCCCAGCGCGGGATTCCGGTGGCGCTGGCCAATGCACGCTTGTCGGCGCGTTCGGCCAAGGGCTACGCACGTTTTGCCAGACTGACGGCGCCGATGCTGGCAGAAATGAGTCTGATCGCCGTGCAGACCGAGACTGAGGCCGAGCGTTTCCGCAGCCTGGGTGCGCGTGCGGACACGGTGCAAGTGACCGGCTCGATCAAGTTCGACCTGACCATCGACCCGCAACTGCTGGCGCGCGCGGCCGCGTTGCGCGAACAGTGGGGCGCCGGCGAGCGCCCGGTGTGGATCGCCGCGAGTACCCACGAAGGCGAAGATGAGGTGGTGCTGGCGGCCCATCGCCAACTGCTCGCCAGCTATCCCAATGCGCTGCTGATTCTGGTGCCGCGCCATCAGGAACGCTTCGGCCCGATGTTTGAGCTGTGCGAGCGACAAGGGTTCGCCACGGTGCGTCGCTCCAGCGGCGAGCCGGTCACCGCGCACACCGCCGTGTTGCTCGGCGACACCATGGGCGAGTTGCTGTTTTTGTATGCCTTGGCCGACAGCGCGTTGGTGGGTGGCAGCCTGGTCGCGACCGGCGGGCACAACCCGCTGGAACCGGCGGCGTTGGGCAAGCCCGTGATCATGGGGCCGCACCGGTTCAACTTCCTCGAAATCAGCGCAATGCTGCGCGACGCCGGGGCGTTGCGTGAGGTGGATGATGCCGAAGGTTTGGCCGAGGCCGTGCGGCAGCTGTTCGAGCTACCGCAGGATGCCCAGCGGATGGCGCAGGCGGGGCTTAAGGTGATGCAGGCCAACCAGGGCGCTTTGAAGCGATTGTTGGATGGTCTTGATCGCCTGATGACTCACTGACGCAATGCCGATCCAAATGTGGGAGGGAGCAAGCCCCTTCCCACATTGGTTCTGTGGTGCGATCAATAACCCGGGCGGGCCTTGAGCTGCTCGGCGGCGGCCTTGGCCAGGTCCGGCGGCAGGAAGTCGCGGTCCGGGTTGTAGTCGGCCTTGAGATAGCGCGTCAGGTCTTGCAGGTCCCCAGGGTTCAACGTGCCGGCTGCCTGCTTCAAGCGCAGGTTGTCGAGGATGTAGTCGTAGCGGCTGTTGTTGTAATTGCGCACCGACGCATAGAGCTGGCGCTGGGCGTCAAGCACGTCGACGATATTGCGCGTACCCACCTGATAACCGATTTCCGTGGCTTCCACCGCGCTCTGGTTGGAGATGATCGACTGGCGGCGTGCCTGCACCTGCTCCACGTCGGTGTTGACCGCGCGGTGCAGGTTGCGTGTGTTTTCCACCACCTGGCGGCGCAGGCCTTCGCGTTGCTGCTCGGTCTGGCCCAGGCGCGAGTACGATTCGCGCACTTGCGAGCTGGTCAGGCCACCGCTGTACAGCGGGATATTCAGGCGCAGGCCAATGGTGCGTTGCGAGACATCGCCGCCATAAGGCGTGCCGAAGGCATTCGGGTTACTGAAGCCGAGCGCGTCGTTATCGCCCTTTTCATACTGCGCCACGGCGTCCAGGGTCGGCGCATGCCCGGCCTTGCGCTGCTTGAGGGTTTCCTCGGCGGCGGTGACGGCGTAGTTGCTGGCGAGCAGGTTCAGGTTCTGGCGGCCGGCGGTTTCGACCCAGGCCTTGGCGTCGTTCGGCAGCGGCGGCAGCACCGGCAGTGTATGCACAATGCCCTGGATCGAATTGTATTGACGGTTGGTTAGCGCGATCAGTGCTTCGAACGCGTCGTCCACCTGGCGTTGCGCGACGATCCGGTTGGCCCGCGCGGTGTCGTAGCTGGCCTGGGATTGCAGCACGTCGGTCTTGTCCGACAGGCCCACGTCGAAGCGTTCGTTGGACTGGTCCAGTTGGCGCTTGAAGGCGTTTTCTTCGGCCTTGGTGGAGGCCAGGTTGTCCTGGGCGCGCAGCACGGCGAAGTAGTTCTCGGCGCTTTGCAGGATCAGGTTCTGTTCGGTGGCTGAAAGTTGCAGCGCAGCCTGTTCGTTGACGGCTTCGGCGGCTTGCAGCTGGAACCAGCGGTCGGCGCGGAACAGCGGCTGGCTCAAGGTCGCACGCCAGGAATGCGCGTCGCGGTTGGCGGTGGCGGCCGGGGTGTCGATCTGGGTGCGCGAATTGTTGATATCGGCACCGGCCGACAGGTTGGGCAGCAAGCCGGCGCGGGCCTGGGGCACCACTTCTTTCTGCGCACCGTACTGGGCGCGGGCGGCGGCCAGGTCGGCGTTGTTGTCCACCGCTTCCTGGTAGACGCTGACCAGGTCGGTTCGGGCGGACAAGGGCGCTTCAGCTGCCCAGACCATTCCGTTGGTCGCACAAGACACGGCGAGAGCCAGTGAGAGTTTGCGCAGCATGAATTGATCCCTAGGTTTAATATTACGATGATAATTTAACGCCCAAGGCTACGGTTGGCCATTCCTGGCGTCAAGCGTCGGGGCAGTCACCGAGTGTAGTGGTGGTTACACGGCGCAACAATCCTGCAATTGCGCCATTCATCACGCTGAATGCTCCGTTATTGGCAATTTGCCCTCACCCTGTCTAGACTGGCCGGGTTCTTGTCGGGGTGCCTTGTTGGAAGGCTGAGATCGGTAAATACCGGATCCCGTTGAACCTGATCAGGTTAACGCCTGCGTAGGGAACAAGATTTCTCGTCACCCGGCGAGTCCTCTTGTGCTTTGTCCGGGATGTTGTTCGACCTTCGAACAACCCTCGAGTACCCAGCACAGCACTGCTTCCAGTGCGTCCATCCGCCACAGGTTCGCTCCGACAAAAATCCACCGCCTGGATAGTTGGAGAGCCCGTGATGAGTACAACACCAAAAAATACCGTGCATTTGAGTGAATCGGCCAAGGTCGACTCCGGCTCCGTGCAACCGTTTACCCGCTCGCAGAAAATCTACGTGCAAGGCACTCGTCCGGACATCCGCGTGCCGATGCGTGAAATCAGCCTCGACGTCACCCCCACCGATTTCGGTGGTGAGATCAACGCCCCCGTGGTGGTCTACGACACCTCCGGCCCCTACACCGACCCCAACGTCATCATCGATGTGCGCAAGGGCCTGGGCGATGTGCGCTCGCCGTGGATCGAGTCGCGTGGCGACACCGAACGCCTGTCGGGCCTGAGCTCGCACTTCGGCCAGCAACGCCTGACCGATGCCGAACTGACTGCGCTGCGCTTCGCCCATGTGAAGAACCCGCGCCGCGCCAAGGCCGGTGCCAACGTCACGCAGATGCACTATGCGCGCAAAGGCATCATCACCGCCGAGATGGAATACGTCGCCATCCGCGAAAACATGAAGCTCGAAGAAGCCCGCGCCAGCGGCCTGCTCGACCAGCAACACGCCGGCTACAGCTTCGGCGCCAGCGTGCCGAAGATCATCACCCCGGAATTCGTGCGCGAAGAAATCGCCCGCGGCCGCGCGATCATCCCGGCCAACATCAACCACACCGAACTGGAACCGATGATCATCGGCCGTAACTTCCTGGTGAAGATCAACGGCAACATCGGCAACAGCGCCCTGGGTTCGTCCATCGAAGAAGAAGTGGCGAAACTGACCTGGGGCATTCGCTGGGGCTCGGACACGGTGATGGACCTGTCCACCGGCAAGCACATCCACGAAACCCGCGAGTGGATCATCCGCAACTCGCCGGTGCCGATCGGCACGGTGCCGATCTACCAGGCCCTGGAGAAAGTCGGCGGCGCCGCTGAAGACCTGACCTGGGAGCTGTTTCGCGACACCCTGATCGAACAGGCCGAGCAGGGCGTCGACTACTTCACCATCCACGCCGGCGTGCTGCTGCGCTACGTGCCGCTGACCGCCAAGCGCGTTACCGGCATCGTCTCCCGCGGCGGCTCGATCATGGCCAAGTGGTGCCTGGCGCACCACAAAGAGAACTTTACCTACACGCATTTCGACGAAATCTGCGAAATCATGAAGGCCTATGACGTCAGCTTCTCCTTAGGCGACGGTCTGCGCCCGGGTTCGATCGCCGACGCCAACGATGCCGCGCAATTCGGCGAGCTGGAAACCCTCGGCGAGCTGACCAAGATCGCCTGGAAGCACGACGTGCAAACCATGATCGAAGGCCCCGGCCACGTGCCGATGCAGCTGATCAAGGAGAACATGGACAAGCAGCTCGAATGCTGCGACGAGGCGCCGTTCTACACCCTCGGCCCGCTGACCACCGACATCGCGCCGGGCTACGACCACATCACCTCCGGCATCGGTGCGGCGATGATCGGTTGGTTCGGTTGCGCCATGCTCTGCTACGTCACGCCCAAGGAACACCTGGGCCTGCCGAACAAGGATGACGTGAAGACCGGGATCATCACTTACAAGATCGCCGCCCATGCAGCCGATCTCGCGAAAGGTCATCCGGGCGCGCAGATCCGCGATAACGCACTGAGCAAGGCACGCTTCGAGTTCCGTTGGGAAGACCAGTTCAACCTCGGCCTCGACCCGGACACCGCGCGTTCGTATCACGACGAAACCCTGCCGAAGGACTCGGCCAAGGTCGCGCATTTCTGCTCGATGTGCGGGCCGAAGTTCTGCTCGATGAAAATCACCCAGGAAGTGCGTGAGTACGCGGCCAACCAGCGCATCGATGCGGTGGATGTGGAGGTGGCCAAGGGCTTGGCCGAGCAGGCGGAGCGGTTCAAGCAGGAAGGCAGCCAGCTCTACAAGAAGGTCTGATCCGAGGTTGTAGGCGCTTTTAAGGGCCTTATCGGGGGCAAGCCCCCTCCCACATTTTGAATTGTGAACACATTCAAGTGTGGGAGGGGGCTTGCCCCCGATAACAATCTTTCAAACAACAAATGCCCTTCAGAGATTCCATCCTTGAGCATTCAATCCAGCACCTATTCCCCCGATATCGCGGTGCCTGCTGACAAACGCGTGTTCGGCGCCCGCGATCTGTTTTCCCTGTGGTTCTCCCTCGGCATCGGCCTGATGGTCCTGCAAACCGGCGCGCTGCTCGCGCCCGGCCTGGGCCTGGCCGGTGGGTTGCTGGCGATTTTCCTCGGCACCCTGGTCGGCGTGCTGCTGCTCGCCGCTGTCGGCGTGATCGGCAGCGACACCGGGCTGTCCGCCATGGCCGCGCTCAAGCTCAGCCTCGGCGCCAAAGGCGCGAGCCTGCCGGCATTGTTGAACCTGCTGCAACTGATCGGTTGGGGCGCGTTTGAAATCATCGTCATGCGCGATGCCGCCAGCCTGTTGGGTGCGCGGGCCTTCAGCGACGCCAGCCTGTTGGCCAGCCCGATGCTGTGGACCCTGTTTTTCGGTGGCCTGGCGACCTTGCTGGCGGTCAGTGGCCCGCTGACGTTCGTGCGCCAGATCCTGCGTAAATGGGGCATCTGGCTGCTGCTCGCGGCCTGCCTGTGGTTGACCTGGAACCTGTTCGCCAAAGCCGATCTCGCCACGCTATGGGCCCAGGCCGGTGACGGTTCGATGCCCTTCGCGGTGGGGTTTGACATCGCCATCGCCATGCCGCTGTCGTGGCTGCCGCTGATCGCCGATTATTCGCGCTTCGGCAAACGCGCGAAAAGCGTGTTCGGCGGCACGGCGCTGGGCTTTTTTATCGGCAATTTCTGGCTGATGAGCCTGGGCGTGGCCTACACCCTGGCGTTTGCGCCGAGCGGTGAAGTCAACGCGCTGTTGCTGGCGCTGGCCGGCGCGGGGCTGGGGATTCCGTTGTTGCTGATCCTGTTGGATGAGTCGGAAAACGCCTTTGCCGATATTCACTCGGCGGCCGTCTCCAGCGGGATTCTGTTGCGCCTGAAGGTCGAGCACCTGGCCTTGGCCATCGGTGTGCTCTGCACGTTGATCGCCTGCTTTGCTCCGTTGGCGCAGTACCAGAACTGGCTGCTGTTGATCGGTTCGGTATTCGCGCCGCTGTTTGGCGTGGTGCTGGTCGATCATTTCATCCTGCGCCGCCGCGGCCAGGGCGCGCTCGCCACGCTACGCTGGACGGCGCTGCTGGCCTGGCTGGGCGGCATCGGCACCTATCACTTGCTGGCCAACCTGTATCCGGATATCGGCGCGACCCTGCCGGCACTGGCGCTGGCAGGGCTGTTGCAGTTCATCCTCGGGCGCGCCTTCAGCGGCGCGCGGGCACCAGCTCAGGCTTGATGATGCCTTCCAGGCGCGAGTAAGGAATCTGCAACTCGATGTGGCCCAGGGCATACGGCGCGATCGTGGTGGTGGGGTACTTGAGGGTCACGCTGCCGGAGGTCAGCGCCACGTTCGGGGTTTTCTGGAACGGGTAGCGCTTGACGAACTCCGGCTCCAGGCTCAGGCGGGTGCTGATCAGCCAGCTGTTGTGCGCCACCTGGGCGGCCTTCCAGAACGCTTCTTCCTTGCCGGGCAGCAGCATGTCGCTCAGCGACAGGGCTTTTTGCTGCGGGCGCGAATAGTTGATGAAGGCGCGGCCCGGTTCGCCGTGGGTGGCGCCCTGGTCCAGGTAGCTGGACAGCTCGATGATCACCAAGCCGTCATGCTGCTCGCGTACCTTGGCTTGCAAGTACATGCTGTTGCGTGGCGCGGCGGTGCTCAGGAACTGCTCGCGGTACGTCGCCAGGCTCGACGGCAACGGGTCGCTCGACCGGGTGCGGGTCATTTCCAGCAGGCGTTGTTCGATCAGTGCGTCGAGCTTGGGCTCCTTGGCAAAATGCACGGTGTCGATATTCACCAGCGGGCAATCGGCGTTGGTGCAGTCCGGCTTGCTTTGCTCGCTGGCGTCGCGGGTGGCTTCCAGCGGGGTGCTGTAGTTCGGTTGGAACAGGCTCTGGCAGGCGCCGAGCGTCAAGGCGATACACGCCACGGAGGCGATTTTTAAAAGTGACATGTAGGGTCTTCGTCCGTCGATAAGAGCGAAATTCGTGGAGCTTCGACTACCGGCATGGCAGTCAGTTCGCCACTAAGCTCATTAGAGTGAGTTTGACGCCCGCCGTCTATCCCGGCAACCGTAAAGGGGCTGCGCCAACGGGCAGGAGCGCGTTAGGATGGCGCCAATTGCACGGGCATAACGAGGAAGGATATGACGGACATCGCGAAATCGACGCCGAGCACGATCGAGATTGTTCAGCGCGACAATGCCTATCAGGGTTTCTACAAGCTCGATCGCGTGCAACTGCGCCACGAAAAATTCGACGGCGGCATGAGCCGAGTGATCAACCGCGAGGTCTTCGTGCGGCATGACGCCGTGTGCGTGCTGCCCTACGACCCGCAGCGCGATGAAGTGGTGCTGATCGAGCAGTTTCGCGTCGGCGCCATGGGCCGCGCCGCCAACCCGTGGCTGGTGGAAATGGTCGCCGGCCTGATCGACAAGGACGAACAACCGGAGGAGGTTGCACACCGCGAAGCCGAGGAGGAAGCTGGACTGACATTCTCCGCACTGTGGCCGATCACCCAATATTTCCCTTCGCCCGGCGGCAGTACCGAATTCGTCCACTTGTACCTGGGCCGTTGCGACAGCTCGGGCGCCGGTGGCGTTCATGGACTGGAAGAAGAGGCAGAAGATATCCGCGTCAGCACCTGGGCTTTCGAAGATGCCTTGCAAGCGGTGCGTGATGGTCGGATATCCAATGCGCCCAGCATTATTGCCTTGCAATGGCTAGCGCTCAATCGCGCGGAAGTGAGGGGGTTATGGCAGTAAAGGCACGGGAACGATACCGGGTTGACCTGATCGGGCTGCAAGCCGCCTGCGAGGCCAACTATGCGCGGCTGATGCGCCTGCTGCCGGACATGCGCCACACGCCCGAGGCACGGCGCATCGCCGTGACCCATGGCGACCAGATGCTCGGCGTGCTGACCCTGGAAGTCATCGTCAATTGCCCGTACACCACCACCCTGCGCGTGCGCCAGGAGCACAGCCTGCCATGGCTGCCGGTGCCGCAACTGGAAGTGCAGGTGTACCACGATGCGCGAATGGCCGAAGTCATCAGCGCCGAACATGCGCGACGCTTTCGCAGCATCTATCCTTACCCCAATGTGTTCATGCACCAGCCCGATGAGAAAGCACAGCTCAATGTGTTCCTCGGTGAATGGTTGAGTCACTGTCTGGCCCTGGGCCACGAGTTCGAAGTCGTGCGGTAGATGTGAACTGCATCTGCTTCCCTGGGTTTCCTCTTTGTGTCCTGCCCCAGCATAATCGCGCCATACGTCCATTCCTGTGATTGCCTTGGGAGAGCACCTTGCCCCGCGTACCCACCGTGACCCCCGATGCACCGGCAGTGCTGGTGCAACTGTCCGACAGCCATCTGTTTGCCGAGGCCGACGCCACGCTGGTGGGCATGAACACCCGTGAGAGCTTGCAACGGGTGATCGGCCTGGTGCGCGAGCAGCAGCCCCGGATCGACTTGCTGCTGGCCACGGGGGACTTGTCTCAGGACGGTACGCTGGCGTCCTATCAGCACTTCAGGGAGATGACCGCGCCCTTTGGCGTGCCGGCGCGCTGGATTCCCGGCAACCACGATGAGCCGCAGATCATGGCCCACGCCGCCCTGCACAGCGACCTGCTGGAGCCGGTGGTCGACGTCGGCAATTGGCGCATTACCCTGCTCGACTCCGCCGTACCCGGTTCGGTGCCGGGTTATCTGCAGGACAGCCAGCTGCAACTGCTGGCCCAAGCCTTGAGCGAAGCGCCGCACCGCCATCATCTGGTGTGTTTCCACCATCATCCGGTGCCCGTCGGCTGTGCGTGGATGGAACCCATCGGCCTGCGCAACCCCGAGGCACTGTTTGCCGTGCTGGACCGTTTCCCTCAGGTCCGGGCCTTGCTCTGGGGGCATGTACACCAGGAGATCGACCGCGAGCGCAACGGCGTGCGCCTGCTGGCGTCGCCGTCCACCTGCATCCAGTTCACGCCGGGCAGCGAGGACTTCAACGTCAGCACCGAGGCGCCGGGCTATCGCTGGCTGCGTCTGCATGCCGACGGGCGGTTGGAGACCGGGGTGGAGCGGGTCAAAGGCTTTGCCTTTACCGTGGATTACGCCAGCAACGGCTACTGAAGGTGGGAGGGGAAGACAGGGGACTCACCACTCCGATCCCTGTAAACTGCGCCTTTTTTGGCGCAAGCACGGAGAGCCCGGCATGTCCGCTTCGATCCTGTATATCCACGGTTTCAACAGCGCGCCTGCGTCGAACAAGGCCAGCCAGCTGATCCGCGTGATGGACACCCTCGGCCTGGCCGACCAACTGCGCGTGCCGGCCCTGCATCACCACCCTCGCCAGGCGATTCCTCAATTGGAGGCGGCCATCGCAGAACTGGGGCGGCCGCTGCTGGTCGGCAGCTCGCTCGGCGGCTACTATGCAACCTGTCTTGCCGAGCGCCATGGCCTCAAGGCGCTGCTGGTCAACCCGGCGGTCAGCCCCCATCGGATGTTCGACGGTTACCTGGGCACCCAGAAGAATCTCTATACCGATGAAACCTGGGAACTGACCCACGATCACGTCACGGCGCTGGCCGAGCTGGAAGTCCCGGCGCCCCAGGATGCCGCGCGTTATCAGGTGTGGTTGCAGACCGGGGACGAAACCCTGGATTATCGCCTCGCCCAGCAGTATTACCGGGCCTGTGCCTTGCGCATCCAGGCCGGTGGCGACCACGGTTACCAGGGGTTTGCCCGGCAGTTGCCGGCGTTGTTGAGCTTTGCCGGCATTGGCGCGGATCAGTATCAATCCTTCGATTTCTCGGCACTGTAATTGCCTTGGAAACCGCAGGTCACTTTTTAATCGAACGACTCACGACGAGACCCCATGGCCACTCCCAGCGCTAGCTCTTATAACGCCGACGCCATCGAAGTCCTCTCGGGCCTCGACCCGGTGCGCAAACGCCCCGGCATGTACACCGACACCAGTCGGCCGAACCACCTTGCCCAGGAAGTCATCGACAACAGCGTCGACGAAGCCTTGGCCGGGCACGCCAAGTCGGTGCATGTCATTCTCCACGCTGACCACTCCCTGGAAGTGTCCGACGACGGTCGCGGCATGCCGGTGGACATTCACCCGGAAGAGGGGGTGTCGGGCGTCGAGTTGATCCTCACCAAGCTGCACGCCGGCGGCAAGTTCTCCAACAAGAACTACCAGTTCTCCGGTGGCTTGCACGGTGTCGGTATTTCCGTGGTCAACGCCTTGTCGACGTTGGTGCGGGTGCGGGTCAAGCGCGACGGCAACGAATACGAGATGACCTTCGCCGATGGCTACAAAGCCACCGACCTGCAGGTGATCGGCACCGTTGGCAAGCGCAACACCGGCACCAGCGTGTACTTCGCCCCGGACCCGAAATACTTCGATTCGCCGAAATTCTCCGTCAGCCGCCTCAAGCATGTGCTCAAGGCCAAGGCCGTGTTGTGCCCGGGCCTGCTGGTCACCTTTGAAGACAAAGGCAGCGGCGAAAAGGTCGAGTGGCACTACGAAGACGGCCTGCGCTCCTACCTGGAAGACGCCGTCAGCGATTTCGAACGCCTGCCCAACGAGCCGTTCTGCGGCAGCCTGGCCGGGAACAAAGAAGCCGTCGACTGGGCGCTACTGTGGCTGCCCGAAGGCGGCGACAGCGTGCAGGAAAGCTACGTCAACCTGATCCCCACCGCCCAGGGCGGCACCCACGTCAACGGCTTGCGCCAGGGCCTGCTCGACGCCATGCGCGAGTTCTGCGAATACCGCAGCCTGCTGCCGCGCGGCGTGAAGCTGGCGCCGGAAGACGTGTGGGAGCGCATTGCGTTCGTGCTGTCGATGAAAATGCAGGAGCCGCAATTCTCCGGCCAGACCAAAGAGCGTTTGTCGTCCCGCGAGGCGGCGGCGTTTGTCTCCGGTGTGGTCAAGGATGCGTTCAGCCTGTGGCTCAACGAGCACCCTGAATTGGGCCTGGCCCTGGCGGAACTGGCGATCAACAACGCCGGCCGTCGCCTCAAGGCCAGCAAGAAGGTCGAGCGTAAACGCATCACGGCGGGCCCGGCACTGCCGGGCAAGCTGGCCGATTGCGCCGGGCAGGACCCGATGCGCTCCGAGCTGTTCCTGGTGGAAGGTGACTCCGCCGGCGGTTCCGCCAAGCAAGCGCGGGACAAGGAATTCCAGGCGATCCTGCCGTTGCGCGGCAAGATCCTCAACACCTGGGAAGTCGACGGCAGCGAAGTCCTGGCCAGCCAGGAAGTGCACAACATCGCCGTGGCCATCGGCGTCGACCCCGGCGCGGCGGACATGAGCCAGTTGCGCTACGGCAAGATCTGCATCCTCGCCGACGCCGACTCCGACGGCCTGCACATCGCCACCTTGCTGTGCGCGCTGTTCGTGCAGCACTTCCGCCCGTTGGTGGACGCCGGTCACGTCTACGTCGCGATGCCGCCGCTGTACCGTATCGACCTGGGCAAGGAGATTTTCTACGCTCTCGACGAAGGCGAGCGCGATGGCATCCTCGACCGCCTGATCGCCGAGAAGAAACGCGGCAAGCCGCAGGTCACGCGATTCAAAGGCCTGGGTGAGATGAACCCGCCGCAACTGCGCGAAACCACTATGGACCCGAACACGCGGCGCCTGGTGCAGTTGACCCTGGACGATTTCGCCGCCACGTCGGAAATGATGGACATGCTGCTGGCGAAGAAACGCGCGCCGGACCGCAAGTCCTGGCTGGAGTCCAAGGGCAACCTCGCCGAGGTCCTGGGCTGATGCGTACAGGTTTCGCCCTGGCGATCCTGATGTTGAGCGGGTTGGCGGCCACCCAGGCGGTCGCTGCGCCCGTGGCTGAGCTCAAGCTGGTGTCCGAACACCCGGTGGACGGCATGCGCGGCGGTAACCTGTCGAGCCTGGCTTTGTGTGGCAACGCGTTGTGGGCGGTTTCCGACCGCGACGACGACCAGATCTACCGCCTGGATATCAGCGCGCCGACCTGGCAGGCCGAAACGGTCAAGCTCGACGTGCCGCCCGTGCCTGACTCCGGCCTGCCCTGGGGGCTGCGTTCGCGCACCAAGGCGGCGTCGCTGATTCGCGGCGGCGACCTGGATTTTGAAGGCATCAGTTGCGATGCCGCGGGTAACCGCTACGTGGTCAGCGAAGCCCATGCGGCGGTGCTGAAAGTGCCGGCGAGCGGTGCGCCCGAGTGGTTGAAGATTGCCCCCGGGATGGTGCGTGAAGCCCGCGCTAGCGGCATGTTGCTGCATTTCAATGCGTTGTTCGAAGGCCTCGCGGTGAACCCCGAAGGCAATCAGATCTGGCTGGCGGCGGAGCGTGAGCGGCGCGGGCTGATTTCCATCAAGCGCCAGCAAAGCGTGTGGGATTGCGCGGGGGCGTGCGTGCTGTTGAGCGAGGCCGGCCAGGAAGTGCAGCCGGCACAGTTTCCCAGTGCCAAGGCGGTGTCCAAGGACTTTTCCGACTTGGCGCTGTTCAACGGTAAGTTGTTTACCCTGGAGCGCAATGCGTTCCAGATTTGTCGGCGCGATGCGGTCACGGCCAAGGTCGAGCTGTGCTGGTCGTTCGCCGACGAGACCCTGACGCCCGAACGGCGCTACGCCCAGCCTTATGGCCTGGCCGAAGCCCTGGTGCTGGATGCAGACGGTGCCTGGTTGGGCATCGATAGTAATTTCGGCGCCCGCGCCGATGGCGAAAAACGCCCGGTGGTCTATCGTTTCGCCGCCCCCGCCGGTGGCTGGAGCGCCCAGCCATGAGCCACCCCTGTTTTGAATTGACCCGGCGCCGCGGCATTTCCGCTGCGCCTTACCAAACAATGATGAGGCCCGCATGAGTGACATCCTCGCAGACAGCTTAGACGGCGTAGAACGCCGGTCGCTGGCTGACTTCACCGAAAATGCCTACCTCAACTACTCCATGTACGTGATCATGGACCGTGCCTTGCCGCATATCGGCGACGGCCTGAAGCCCGTACAACGGCGCATCATCTACGCCATGAGTGAGTTGGGCCTGGACGCTGATTCCAAGCACAAGAAGTCGGCGCGTACCGTCGGTGACGTGCTCGGTAAGTTCCACCCCCACGGCGACTCGGCCTGCTATGAAGCCATGGTGCTGATGGCCCAGCCGTTCAGCTACCGCTACACGCTGGTGGATGGCCAGGGGAACTGGGGTGCGCCGGATGATCCCAAGTCTTTCGCGGCCATGCGTTACACCGAGGCGCGCCTGTCGCGTTATTCGGAAGTGCTGCTCAGCGAACTGGGCCAGGGCACCGCGAACTGGGGCCCGAACTTCGACGGCACCCTCGACGAGCCCCTGGTGTTGCCGGCACGTTTGCCGAACATCCTGCTCAATGGCACCACCGGCATCGCCGTCGGCATGGCCACCGACGTACCGCCGCACAACCTGCGGGAAGTCGCCACGGCCTGCGTGCGCTTGCTCGATGAACCCAAAGCCACGGTCGAGCAGCTCTGCGAGCACATCCAGGGCCCGGATTACCCGACCGAAGCGGAAATCATCACGCCGCGTGCCGACCTGCTGAAAATGTACGAAACCGGCAAGGGCTCGGTGCGTATGCGCGCCGTGTACCACGTCGAAGACGGCGACATCATCGTCACCGCGTTGCCGCATCAGGTGTCCGGCGCCAAGGTGCTGGAACAGATCGCCGCGCTGATGCAGGCCAAACCGTCGAAATTGCCGCAGGTCGCTGACCTGCGCGACGAGTCCGACCACGAAAACCCGTGCCGCATCGTGATTATTCCGACCAACAGCCGGGTCGACCATGAAGTGCTGATGCAGCATCTGTTCGCCAGCACGGACTTGGAGTCCAGCTACCGGGTCAACATCAACATCATCGGCCTGGACGGCAAGCCGCAGCTGAAGAACCTGCGCAATCTGCTGGTGGAGTGGCTGGAGTTCCGCGTCCAGACCGTGCGTCGTCGCCTGCAGTTCCGCCTGGACAAGGTCGAGCGCCGCCTGCACCTGTTGGACGGCTTGCTGATTGCCTACCTCAACCTGGATGAAGTGATCCACATCATCCGTACCGCCGAGCACCCGAAAGCCGAGCTGATCGCGCGTTTCGAGCTGAGCGAGATCCAGGCCGACTACATCCTCGACACCCGCTTGCGTCAGTTGGCGCGACTGGAAGAAATGAAGCTGCGCGACGAACAGGACGCGTTGCTCAAGGAGCAAGCCAAGCTGCAAGCCCTGCTGGGCAGCGAAACCAAGCTCAAGAAGCTGGTGCGCAGCGAGCTGATCAAAGACGCCGAGACCTATGGCGACGACCGCCGTTCGCCGATCGTTGAGCGCGCCGAAGCGAAAGCGCTGACAGAAACCGAGCTGCTGCCAAACGAGAAAATTACTGTCGTTCTGTCGGAAAAGGGTTGGGTCCGTTCCGCCAAGGGGCATGATATCGATGCGACCGGCTTGTCGTACAAGGCTGGCGACGGCTTCAAGACCGCCGCCGCCGGGCGGTCCAACCAGTTTGCGGTGTTTATCGACTCCACCGGGCGCAGTTACTCGGTGCCGGCCCACACCTTGCCGTCTGCGCGCGGGCAGGGCGAGCCGTTGACCGGGCGCCTGACGCCGCCACCGGGGGCGAGTTTCGAATGCGTGCTGCTGCCGGACGACGACTCGCTGTATGTGATCGCCTCCGACGCGGGTTACGGCTTTGTGGTCAAGGGTGAAGACCTGCAGGCCAAGAACAAAGCCGGTAAAGCACTGTTGAGCCTGCCGAATAACGCCAAGGTGATCCTGCCGCGGCCGGTGGACGATCGCGAGGGTAATTGGCTGGCGTCGGTGACCACGGAAGGGCGTTTGCTGGTGTTCAAGATCAGCGACTTGCCGCAGTTGGGCAAAGGCAAAGGCAACAAGATCATTGGTATTCCCGGCGAGCGGGTGGCCAGTCGCGAAGAGTACGTGACAGACATCGCAGTGATCCCGGAAGGTTCTACCCTGGTGCTCCAGGCCGGCAAGCGCACGTTGTCGCTGCGCCCTGACGATCTTGAGCACTACAAGGGCGAGCGTGGCCGACGCGGTAATAAACTGCCTCGTGGCTTCCAGCGCGTGGATGCTTTACTGGTGGAAACGCCGGTTTAGCGCGGATTAGAGCTCTTGATCTACGATTTAACGCGTAGATCGACGCTTTCGCGCTGGAGTCATGGCGCATATTCACGGATGATATGGCCTTTCCAGCGCCGGCGTGGCCGAGCGTGTTTAGGTTATTTTTAGTATTACATTGTGGTTTGCCTTGTGGCAGCCGCCTGGATGGGATGATGACTGCTCCACGCCTTCCTTTTATTTTTATGCTCGCTGGCCTTCTGGGGTTGGCGGGTTGCAGCACGCACCAGCCGGTGTCGCTGTACCAGCTGGACAGCGGAAGTCCCGCTCAGCCAGCTCAATCGGCCGGCATGGCCGTCTTGCTCGGCCCGGTCGTCGTCGCTGACTACCTGCAACGCGAAACATTGCTGCAACGTCAGAACGACGGCAGCCTGCAAGGTTCCACCGATGGTCGTTGGGCGGGCAGTTTGTCGTCCGACATCAATCAACTGATGTTGCGCCAGGTGGCGGGTCAGTTGGACAGTCAGCGTGTGGTCCTGGCGCCCGCGCCCGCCGGTTTTTCCCCGGATGTGCAGGTGTTGCTGACCATTACCCGACTCGACTCCGGCACCTCGCAACCGGCGATCCTCGATGCGCAATGGCGCTTGATCGACCGCCGCGGCCAGGTGCGTGATAGCCGTATCGTGCATCTGCAGGAAGAGCATGCTGGCACCACGGCGTCCCAGGTCCAGGCCCAGGGCGTGCTGTTGCAGCATCTGGCGCAGCAGTTGTCGGTGGCCCTCAAGCCATTGGCCAACCAGCCACCAGTCGCCGAGGCGCCGCGCAAGCAAGCGCCGGTACAGGCCAAACCGGCGGCTCCGGGGAAACCGAAAATGCCGATGGCTACGCCGATCCGCACGGATATGGAAGTGTTCAGGTTCTGATCTGAATGGCTCCAACCCAAAAGGCCCGCTTATTCAGCGGGCCTTTTTGTTTGTGCGCGATTTACTTGAGGCTTGTGGCGTCCAAATGTGGGAGGGGGCAAGCCCCCTCCCACATTGGTTCAATGGTGTCCCTAGGGCTTGACGCGGGACTCGTGCATTCGCGCCAATTGCCGCTCCAGCATCGATGGATACGGCTCCATCAAGCGCTCTACGCAACTGGCGCCCTCGGGGCTGGCAATCGGACGGATGCGCGCGCGTTGGCGGATCAGCGTGTCTTCGCTGATCTTGCGCTCCACCAGCAGCAGGTTGCGGCTGTGTTGGGACAAGGCCAGGGCGTCCTGGGCGATTTCGGTCAGCAGCAGGTCGATCTGGCTCATGCCGAACAGGTCGTCGCCAACGGTCAGGCCCAGTTGCAGTTGCAGCGTGATGCCGCTGTCGGCCACTTCGATCTGCAACTCATGGCCCAGGGCGCGCAGCAGTTCGCCGCAGCAGATGGCGTTGGTCAGGTAGTCTTCGCCGCTGTCTTCGCTGTGGAACAGCATCAGTGTGCTGCCATCGTTCAGGGTGTGCAGCTCGCTCTGGTAGAGCGAGGCGGCCTGGTCGAGGCAGTCGCGGTAGCGTTCCAGCAATTCCGTCAGGCGGGCGCGGGGCAGGCGGCGCAGTTGGTCCTGGGCGCCCAGTTGCACGGCCAGGACCGCACTGTGTTGGGGTTCGGCGTTCTTTGTCGGCACGGGCTTCGGCGCGATAGCCGGGCTGCTGGCCGAGGTGTCGCGCAGGTCGGCGAACGGGTCTTCGTCGTCCAGCTCGTCTTCTTCGGCCTTGATTACATGGCGTGGCGCAGGCTTCAGGCCCGCGACCGGCGCGCTTTCGTCAAAGCCCGTGTCGCGCAGGTTGCGCACTTCAAAGGCAGGTTCGTCGTAATCGCTGTCGTCGAACTCGGGCTCGGGTTCAACCTCGTGTACCACCGGTTCCGGGGCGAAGCTGGCGTGAAGCTGGCGCGCAAGGTCGCCGATCTCGTCCTGACGATCGGTGGCCGGGGTGTGCTCGTCGATATCCCGCAGCCAGATGCGCAGTTGCATCAACGGCGTGGAGATATGCCGCCCCAGACGCAGGCTCAAGGCCAGGGCCAGCGCCAGCAGGATCGCGCTGAGGATGCCCATGCTTTGCAGGCTGATGGTCATCGGCTGCTGGAATTGCTGCATGTCCAGGCTGATGCGCAATTGGCCGGCTTTCACATCCTGAAACGTGATATTGCTCTGGTACAGGCCTTCGGCTTCACCCAGCAGGCCGTTTTTCGGGCGTTGCCCGGCTTCGGCCATGATCCGGTTGTCCACGCTGTAGATGGCGGCATGGGCCACCAGCGGGTTCTTGGTCAGGTTGTTGAGCAGCACGTTGAGGCTGAGGATGTCGTTGGACACCAGCAGCTCGGTCGCCGAGGTGGCGGTCTGGGTGGTCAAGCTCTCGCCCAGGGCATCGGCTTGTTCGTGCATGGCCTGTTTGAACTGCAAACCCATCACGCAGGCGTAGATCACCAGGGCCAGGGCGACCAGGATCACGTTATGGCTGGCGATGCGTAATGCGATCGGTACACGGCGGTGGCGCAGTGCCCGGAAGATCAGCAGGAAGAAGTTGTCGGTTTTTACTGGCGTGGGCCGGTTCACTTGAGCTCGGCTCTTTAGTCCGTGAAGTTGACGCGCAGTATAGCGACAGGCCCAAGACCGGCAAAGCGCTGGCTGTGCCCGATGGTCACTGAAAGTGGGTAGAATGCGGTTTTTTTCCAGCCTGGGGGTGCGCTTTGCGCGAAATTGTCCTGATTAACATCACGGGGGAAGACCGGCCAGGTCTGACCGCCGCCATTACCGGGGTTCTGGCCCAGGGTGGTGTGAACATTCTCGACATCGGCCAGGCGGTGATCCACGACACCCTGTCCTTCGGGATTCTGGTGGAAATCCCCAGCACCGAGCAGGCGTCGTCTGTCCTCAAGGACATCCTGTTTACCGCGTACAAGCTGGATCAGCAGGTGCGTTTCACCCCGGTGTCCGAAGAGGATTACCGGCATTGGGTGTCCGGCCAGGGCAAAAAACGCCATATCGTGACCTTGCTGACCCGCAAGGTGACGGCCGAGCAGTTGCAGCGCGTCAGCTCGATCACCGCGCAATATGGCTTGAATATCGACCATATCGACCGTCTGTCGGGCCGCATGCCATTGGACACGCCAGATGACCAGGGCAAGGGCTGCATCGAGTTTTCCGTGCGCGGCGAACCGGCCGATCCCCAAGCCTTGCGTGCCGACTTCCTGAGCGTGGCCCAAGAGCTGAATGTCGATATCGCCTTCCAGGAAGATTCGCTGTTCCGCCGCAACCGCCGCCTGGCGGTGTTCGACATGGACTCCACGCTGATCGAAGCCGAAGTCATCGACGAACTGGCCAAGGCTGCCGGTGTGGGTGAGCAAGTCTCCGCGATCACCGAGCGCGCCATGGCCGGCGAGCTGGATTTCCGCGCCAGCTTCAAGGAGCGCCTGGCGTTGCTCAAGGGCCTGGATGTCAGCGTGCTGGATTCGATCGGCGCCTCCCTGCGCCTGACCGAAGGCGCCGAAACCCTGTTCGCCGAACTCAAGCGCCTGGGCTACAAGACTGCGATCCTGTCCGGCGGCTTCAGCTACTTCGCCAAGCAATTGCAGGCCAAGCTGGGCATCGACTATGTGTTCGCCAACGAGCTGGAAGTGGTGGATGGCAAGGTGACCGGCGTGGCCGTGGAGCCGATCGTCGACGCGCAGCGCAAGGCCGACTTGCTGCGGGAATTGGCTCACAAGGAAGGTTTGCGTCTGGAACAGACCATTGCGGTCGGCGACGGTGCGAATGACTTGCCGATGCTGGCGATTGCCGGGTTGGGCGTGGCGTTCCGCGCCAAGCCGCTGGTCAAGCAATCGGCCAAGCAGGCGATTTCGACCCTTGGGTTGGACGGAGTGCTGTATTTGCTGGGCTTTCGCGACCGCGACGGGCAGCTCTAACTGAAACAATGCGCTTAAAAATGTGGGAGGGGGCTTGCCCCCGATGGCGGTGGTTCAGCTACAAATAAGTGACTGACCCACCGCTATCGGGGGCAGGCCCCCCCCACATTGGATCTTTGCAGGTTTCGGATCAGGCTTTCGGTAACGCGATGCCCTGGCCCATCTGCACCGGCGAACCCGCCACCAGTGTTTCTGCCCACTGCACCTGATCCGGCCCGAACAGCACGATCGCGGTCGAACCCAGCTTGAAGCGACCTAGCTCTGCGCCTTTCTCCAGGTGAATCGGCGCACGCGCGGCTTCGTCGTAGCGGAAGGTTTTCAGCTCGCGCTTGGGTGGCGTGACCAGGCCGGCCCACACGGTTTCGATCGACGCCACAATCATCGCGCCCACCAACACCACGGCCATCGGGCCGCGTTCGGTGTCGAACAGGCAGACAACCCGCTCGTTACGCGCAAACAGCTCCGGCACGTTTTCGGCGGTGGTCTGGTTGACCGAGAAAATCCGCCCTGGCACGTAGACCATCTCGCGCAAGGTGCCCGCCAGTGGCATATGCACCCGGTGGTAGTCTTTCGGCGACAGGTAAATGGTGGCGAAATCGCCGCCCATGAACGGCGTAGCCATGGCCGCATCGCCGCCCAGCAATTCCAGCACGCTGAAACTGTGGCCCTTGGCCTGGAACACGCGACCATGCTCGATCGGGCCGAGCTGGCTGACTGCGCCATCGGCTGGGCTCAGCACGGCGCCCGGGGTTTGATCGAGTGGGCGCGCGCCGTCTTTCAGGGCGCGGGTGAAGAACGCGTTGAAGTGTTCGTAGGCGCTCAGGTCTTCAACCAGGGCCTGGGACATGTCCACTTGATAGCGCTTGGCGAACCAGGCGGTGAACGCGTTCTTGAACCAGCGCACGCGGCACTCGGCAATGCAGCCGGCCAGGCGCGACAGCAAGTGGTGCGGCAGCAAGTACTGGCTGAGGATGAACAACTGCTTTTTCATTAACTGTCCTTAAACCTTAAATCTCGACGGGGGTGTCGGGGTGGTTGCCCCATTCGCCCCAGGAACCGGCATAACCTTTGACTCGCGGATAACCGAGCGCCTTGGCCACCAGGTAGGTGAAGCCAGAGCGGTGATGAGTCTGGCAGTGGGTGATGATTTCTTTGTCGCGGGTCAGCCCGAGGTTTTCGAGGATCTGCGGCATGTCGCGGCGGATGCGCAGGTTGCGCGCCTTGTCCATGCCGGCGGTCCATTCGAAGTTCACGGCACCGGGGATGTGACCGCCCTTGGCTGCCAGGACCTTTTCGCCGGAATATTCCAGCGGGCCGCGTGCGTCCCAGATGCCCAGGTCGGCGGCGCCGAGACGGCTTTGCAGGTATTCGCGGGTCGCGGTGGGGCCGTCATGCAGGGTGAGGCTGACAGGCCCGCCAGCCGGGGCCGGCACCTCGGTGGACAGCGGGAGCTGGTCTGCCAGCCACGCCAGCAGGCCGCCGTCGAGGTAGTGGTATTTCGTGTGGCCGATCACGTCGAGCAGCCAGATGAAACGTCCGGCCCAGCCACCGCCTTCGTCGTCGTAGACCACGTAGGTCGCGTCCGGGGTGTGGCCCAGCTCGCCGAACAGTTTTTCCAGGTCTGCCTTGTTCGGCAGCAGGCCGGGGGCTGGCGGCTGGCCCAGTTGGGTGCGCTTGGGGTCAACGAAATGCGCGCCGGGGATATGCCCTTCGGCGTAGCGGGCGGCGCTGGTGAGGTCCACCAGAATCAGTTGGTCGGCATCAAGGCGGCCAAGCAGGTCGCTGGGTTCGATCACCAGCGGCAAGCCAGAGAAGTCAGGCATGTGAGGTCTCCTGGGCACAAATGTTGGCGATAAAAGAGGGCGATTGTAGCGCAAGCATCAGCCGGTGCGGTTGGTAAAGCTGTGCAGGGCTTTCTCGATGCATTGAGCGGTTTTGCCGAAGGCCTGCACGGTGGTTTCCGAGAACGGCCCGCCGCCCTGGTCGGCGATCATCAGCATGACCACCCGGCCGTTGCAGCTCAGTGAGCGCAACAGCAGGTGTTCACCGTTGAACAGGCGACGCAGGATCGGCGGCAACAGGGCGGCAAATTGCGCGTGATTGTCGGGCGTGAGGCGCACCTGGGCGGATTTTTCCAGCATGCGTTGCAACAGCGTGCTGTTGACCACGTCCAGGCTCAAGTTCGCGGCGTCCTTCGGCAGGCCGGCGGCCTGGTGGACGCGCAGGGTGCTCAGGGCGCGATCGGCCATGAACAGCAAGACGCGCTGCATGCCGCTGGCCTCCAGGGCTTCCTTGGCGCAGGTGGTCAGGTGCATGGCGTTGGCGAAGCGGCTTGGCTCCACCAGCAGTTCGGTGCAACGGCTGCGCCAGACGGCCAGGGCCTCGGCGGTCGGCGGCGGTGCGGGCAGCAGGCCGTGATGGATTTTCTGTACATTCCACGGCCAGATCAGCGACAGCGCCGGGTGCCAGAGGTCGGGCATCAGGGTTGCGCGAGCGCTGATCACCGCTTGCTGGTGAACCTGTTGCTGCACCTCGCTCAACGGCTGTTGCAGGTACAGCGCGGTCAGGTATTGCCAGCGCTCGGTATGTGGGCAGGTCCAGGATTCCTGGGCCGACATCGCCAGGCCGTTGGCCAGCAACACCGTATTGGCCGGCTGGTTCAGCCAGCGCCGCAAACTGGGTTCGGCATCCAGCAGTTGTTGCTGGCGCAGTGGGTCGTCTTCCCGGGCGATGCGCAATGCCTTGACCAGCAAGCGTTGCTCGGTCAGCAGCAGGTGATAGCCCTGGGATACCCAGATCGGCAGGTGCCAGGTTTCGGTCAGGCCAAGGCACAGGTCGAGCAGGCGCACGCCGAACAATTCCTGTTCGACCTGACGCGCCGATTGGCCTTTGTGGATTACCCGCAGTTCCCATTCGTCCAGGAGCTTGGGGTAGGCCACCGCCATCGGCCACAACGGCGCCAGGAACAGCAGGCTGCCCCAATGAATGTCTTGCCACAACCGCGCCAGGCGGCTGGCGAACAAGCCGCTGGCTTGCTGCGACGCGTGGCGGCTGACCAGCACCAGTTGGCGAAAGGCGACGGGGATTTCATTCATCGGCACCGACGGCAGCCGTTCCAGCAGGTCCTCGGCGCGTTTGAGGCCGAGACGGTTAAGCGCCACCTCAAGGTTTTCTGCCGGTTCCGCCATGCTGCCATGGGTGTGGCTGTTGGCCTCGCGCATTACGCTGAGTACCAGCGACGGGCTGTTCTGCATCAGCTCGGCAATATCTCGCAAAGAACTGCGGCTATCGCGGATGGCTTTGCACACGCGCTCGTGGCTGGCCTGGGGAACGGGCAACCGGACTTCGTCCAGGCACTTGATCCAAGCGGCGAGAGAGATGGGTCTTACAGATGGGGCTGTCTTTTCATTGGCCATGATTGGGGCGCGATCATCACTTACTTCAACACGCCCTGAACGGGCCGAACTGGCTTTTCGCCTTGACGGCCTATAGTCTGGCGCAGTTTTGCCGATAAGTAGAACAAGAGTTTTTCAGTTACCCCAAATATGTCCATGAACCCGACGGCGCAAGTACAAAACCCCTATGGCTAAAATAATCGGCATCATCGTCGTCTTTGCAAGTGTGCTCGGTGGCTATGTCCTGTCTCACGGCAAGATTGCAGCGTTGATCCAGCCCTTCGAAGTGATGATTATTGGCGGCGCGGCATTCGGCGCATTCTTGCAGGCCAACCCCGGCTACATGACCATGCACGTGATCAAGAAGTCGCTGGGCATGTTCAGCTCGCGCTTCTCCCACACCTTCTACATGGAAGTGCTGGGCCTGGTTTATGAGATCCTCAACAAGAGTCGCCGTGAAGGCATGATGGCCATCGAAGCGGACATCGAAGACGCTGCAGCGAGCCCGATTTTCGCCAAGTACCCGGCAGTGCTCAAAGACGAGCGCATGACCGCCTACATCTGCGATTACCTGCGCATCATGTCCTCCGGCAACATGGCTCCCCACGAGCTGGAAGGCCTGTTCGACATGGAACTGTTCAGCCTCAAGGAAGAGCTGGAGCACCCGTCCCACGCCGTCACCGGTATTGCCGACGGCATGCCCGGCTTCGGTATCGTTGCGGCGGTACTCGGTATCGTGGTGACCATGGCCTCCCTCGGCGAGGGCGACCAGGCGGCCATCGGCATGCACGTAGGTGCGGCGCTGGTGGGTACGTTCTTCGGTATTCTCGCGGCCTACGGTTTCTTCGGTCCGCTCGCCACCTCCCTGGCCCACGATGCCAAGGAAGAAGTCAATCTGTATGAAGCGATCAAGGCCAGCCTGGTGGCTTCGGCCTCCGGCATGCCGCCTTCGCTGGCGGTGGAATTCGGTCGCAAGGTGCTGTACCCGAAACATCGCCCGAGCTTTGCCGAGTTGGAACAAGCGGTTCGCGGTCGCTAAGCCATGGAAAACAACCAGCCGATAATCATCAAGCGCGTCAAGCGCTTCGCTGCGGGGCACCATGGTGGCGCCTGGAAAATCGCCTTCGCCGACTTTGCAACGGCGATGATGGCGTTCTTCCTGGTGCTGTGGCTGATGTCCACCGCGACCCCCGAGCAGAAGATCGCCATCGCCGGTTACTTCAAAGACCCGATCGGCTTCTCGGAAAGCGGTACGCCCTTCGTGATCGACCTGGGCGGTTCGCCGCAGTTGGCGCCGGAGCGCACCATCAACCCTGAGGTCAAGACCGAGGCGCCGCAGGAAAAAATTCCGATCGAGCGCGACACCGTCGAGAGCCTGGCCGAACAGGTCGAGCAGGAACGCCTCGAATTGTTGCTGAAGGAATTGCAGACCAAGGTCGAAGAAAACCCGCAGTTGCTGAAATTCAAGGATCAGATTTCCTTCGAAATCACGCCGGATGGCTTGCGCATCCAGATCACCGACGCCGCCAACCGGCCGATGTTCGACTCTGGCAGTGCGCGGTTGAAGCCGTACTTTGAAGACATCCTGCTGGCCATGGCCGACACCATCAAGGCGGTGCCGAACAAGATCAGCATCAGCGGTCACACCGATGCCAAGCCGTATTCGGGGCAGGGCGACTTCGGCAACTGGGAGCTTTCGGCCAACCGCGCCAACGCCGCCCGACGTGCGCTGGTGGCCGGCAGCTACCCGGACTCGCAGGTGGCGCGGGTGGTGGGTTTCGCTTCGTCGCAGCTGTTTGATTCGAAGGACCCATTCAACCCGATCAACCGTCGGATCGATATCGTTGTGCTGACCAAAAAGGCCCAGCGCGCGATTGAAGGTGATCAGCCGCCACCGCCACCGCCCCCAGATACGGGCACGCAGGGCGCAGCACCGGCCGACCCGAACGCGATCCCGCCGGGGCAGGAACCGTTGCCGGCGCATGAGCTGCGGCAGAAGCTGAACCTGTTCGAGGGCGGCGGGATGAAAGACCCTACGGTGCCGGGTACGGGATCGTAAGCTGTATACGACAAGGCCGCGATAAACGCGGCCTTGTCGTATGTGCTGTTTAGTAACTGCTCTCGGGCAAACTCGCAATAATCGACCGATAGCTGTTCATCCGTTGCTGCTGCACGCGGCCATCTTCCAACGCCTTGAGCAGGGCACAACCGGGTTCGCGGTCGTGTTTGCAGTCGCGGAAGCGGCAGGTGCCGATCAGGTCGTTGAACTCGATGAAACCGGCTTCCACGTCGCTGCGGCTGACATGGCCGAGGCCGAATTCACGAATGCCCGGGGAGTCGATCAGCTCACCGCCGCCGGGGAAGTGGAACAACCGCGCGGTGGTGGTGGTGTGGGTGCCCTGGCCGGACAGCTCCGACAGCGGGCCGACACGGGTGTCGACTTCCGGCAGCAGGCTGTTGACCAGCGAGGACTTGCCCACGCCAGACTGGCCGACGAACACGCTGATGCGCCCGTCCAACTGGTGTTGCAGCTGTTCCATGCCATTGCCGTGATGGGCCGACACTTCCAGCACCGGGTAACCCAGGGTGCGGTAGACCGCCAGCAACGCGTTGAGCGCCGGGGCGTTCTGTTCGTCGATCAGGTCGAACTTGTTCAGCAACAACAGCGGGCGAATGCCGGCATGCTCGGCGGCGACCAGGTAACGGTCGATCAGGTTGGCATGAGGCTCGGGCAGCGGTGCGAAGACGATGACGATCATGTCGACGTTGGCCGCCACCGGCTTCAACTGGCCGCGGCTGTCGGGACGGCGCAGTTCGGTGGTGCGGGGCAGTTGCGCGACGATCACGCCGATGCCTTGGTTGCCGGCACGCCACACCACTCGGTCGCCGGTCACCAGCGCCGGCAGGTTGGCGCGCAGGTGGCAGCGGAAGACCTGGCCGGCGAGTTCGCCTTCGAGCGCCTCGACCTCGACCTGCACACCAAAGTGCGCGATCACCAGGCCCGTTTGTTCGGGGCCCAGGTCGCCGCCCTCGAGCGCTTCCACGGCGGAGGATTCACGTTTGGCGGCGCGTGCGGCGCGTTCGCCCTGAATCTTTTCGATGCGCCAGTTTTGGCGACGGTTGAGCTGGCGTTTGGCCATTGGTGTTCCGTGTCGATAATGCAAAGGTTGGGTGAAACGGTCGCGAGTCTAGCACGGCCCCGCCTGCTAAACTGCGCAGCTACGCCAAGGTGCCAAGAGAATCAAGCCATGCAAAACCCACAGAATCTGATTTGGATCGATCTGGAAATGACCGGTCTGAACCCCGACACCGACGTCATCATCGAGATGGCGACCATTGTCACCGACAGCAACCTCAACACCTTGGCCGAAGGTCCGGTGATCGCCATCCACCATAGCGACGCCGTCCTCGCCACCATGGACGAGTGGAACACCCGCACCCACGGCAACTCCGGCCTGACCCAGCGCGTGCGCGACAGCCGTGTCAGCATGGCCGAAGCCGAAGCCGAAACCATCGCCTTCCTGGAAAAGTGGGTGCCCAAGGGCAAGTCGCCGATCTGCGGTAACAGCATCTGCCAGGACCGCCGCTTTCTTTATAACCATATGAAGGCGCTGGAAAGCTACTTCCACTACCGCAACCTGGATGTGTCCACGCTCAAGGAGCTGGCCGCGCGCTGGGCGCCGGAAGTCAAAGACAGCTTCCATAAAGGCAGCACTCATTTGGCGCTGGATGACATTCGTGAGTCGATCGCCGAGTTGCAGCACTACCGCAAGCACTTCATCAAGGCCTGATGCTTGGGGGCGCCTCGGTCTTTCGCCAAGCGCCCTCTTTTGGTGCCGTCAGCAAATGATTAGACTGCGCGCCTCTTTGTAAGGATCGCCATCATGCTGCTGATGCTCTACCTCGTCGCCATCACCGCCGAAGCTATGACTGGCGCCTTGTCTGCCGGTCGGCGCGGCATGGATTGGTTTGGCGTGGTGCTGATCGCCTGCGTGACGGCGTTGGGTGGCGGTTCGGTGCGCGATGTGCTGCTCGGGCATTACCCGCTGACCTGGGTCAAACACCCGGAATACCTGGTGCTGACCTCCGTCGCCGCGCTGGTGACGATCTTTATCGCGCCGCTGATGCGCCGCCTGCGCTCGCTGTTTCTGGCGCTGGATGCCGTGGGGTTGGTCGCCTTTACCTTGATCGGCTGCATGACCGCCCTGGAAATGGGCCACGGTATGTTGGTGGCGTCGGTCAGCGGCGTGATCACCGGGGTGTTCGGTGGGATCCTGCGGGATATTTTCTGCAACGACATCCCGCTGATCTTTCGCCGTGAGCTGTACGCCAGCGTGTCATTCCTCGCCGCTTGGTTCTACTTGCTGTGCCTTTACCTGCAATTGCCGGGCGAGCAGGCGATTATGCTCACCCTGTTCAGCGGCTTTCTCCTGCGCCTGCTGGCGATCCGTTTTCACTGGGAAATGCCCAAGTTCATCTACAACGACGACGTTCACTGACGCTCGGCATGCTGCTTCAGCGCCCATTCCACATGTTCGCGTACCAGCTCCGACGGGTAGTCCCGGCGCGCCTTCAAGGCTTCCAGCACCGGAATGCTCGGTGGCGCATTGCCCAAGCCTACCGCCAGGTTGCGCAGCCAGCGCTCGTAACCCGCACGGCGTAGGGGCGAGCCTTCGGTGCTGCTGAGGAATTTTTCCTCGTCCCACATGAACAGTTCGGCCAGTTGTGCGTTATCCAGGTTGTGCCGTGGCTTGAAATCGCTTTCTGCGGTGGTGCGGGCGAAACGATTCCATGGACAAACGATCTGACAGTCATCGCAACCGAAAACCCGGTTGCCGATCAGCGGGCGCAAGTCTTCGGGGATCGCGCTCTTGAGTTCGATGGTCAGATAGGAAATGCAGCGCCGCGCGTCCAGCACGTAGGGCCCGACGAACGCGTTGGTCGGGCAGATATCCAGACAGGCGGTACAGCGGCCGCAGTGCTCGGTGGCGTGGGGCGGATCGACCGGCAGCGGCAAGTCGACAAACAACTCGCTGAGGAAGAAGTAGCTGCCGGCCTTGCGATTGAGGACCAGGGTGTTTTTGCCGATCCAGCCCAGCCCGGCTTTCTCGGCGATGGCTTTCTCCAGCACCGGCGCGCTGTCGACAAAGGCGCGAAAGCCGAAGGGGCCGATTTGTGCCTGGATGCGTTCGGCCAGTTGCTGCACGCGCTTGCGGATCAGTTTGTGGTAATCGCGGCCCAGGGCGTAACGGGAGATGTAGGCTTTTTCCGGTTGGGCCAGCCGTTGCGCCATGTGCGTGTCGCCGGGCAGGTAATCCATGCGCAGTGAGACTACGCGCAAGGTGCCCGGCACCAATTCATCGGGGTGCGAGCGTTTGCTGCCGTGGGCGCCCATGTATTCCATCTCGCCGTGGTAGCCCGCGTCGAGCCAGCGTTGCAGGTGCTGTTCATGCTCGGCCAGGTCCAGGCCGCTGATGCCGACTTGTTGAAAGCCCAGCTCGCGGCCCCAGTCTTTGATCGATTGGGCGAGCGCGGGCAGATCGGAAGTAATAGCAGGCATGAGACACGGGAAACCACAGGTTAGATGAGTATAATTCTGCCAGACATCGGAGCTTGAAGACGCATGCCGCAGACAAAACACGCAATAACCGACGTTCAGCCCCTGTTGCCCGGCAATTTGCCGCAACTGGCTGCGCGTTCCCCGGACGCCCATAAAGGCCGCTTCGGTCACCTGCTGGTCATCGGCGGCGACCGAGGCTTTGGCGGCGCTGCGTTGCTCAGTGCCGAAAGTGCGCTGCGCAGCGGGGCGGGCATGGTGTCCCTGGCGACTCGCCTTGAACATGTGCCCGCCGCGCTGGCGCGCGTGCCGGAAGTCATGAGCGTCGGCGTGAGTTCGGCCAACCAATTGATGGGTTTGCTCGAAAAGATCTCGGTTATCGTCATTGGCCCGGGCCTGGGCCATGCCGCCTGGGGCAAGAGCCTGCTGTCCGTCGCCGCCAACGCCAAGCAGCCGCAAGTCTGGGACGCCGATGCCTTGAACCAGCTGGCGACCGGCAGCGTCAGCCTTCCCGCCAACTGCGTGATCACCCCGCATCCGGGCGAAGCGGCACGCTTGATGGGTATTTCGACAGCTGAGGTTCAGGCGGATCGTCTTAAGGTGGCGCGCGCGTTGAGCCAGAAATTCAAGGCAGTGGCTATTCTCAAGGGGGCGGGCAGTCTGATCGCCAGCCCGGACGGTCGCGTCGCGCGATGTGACCAAGGCCATCCGGCCATGGCGACCGCGGGGCTCGGCGACGTATTGGCCGGCCTGGTGGGCGCGTTACTGGCACAGGGCATGCCCGCTTATGAAGCCGGCTGCCTGGCCGTGTGGCTGCACGCCACGGCGGGAGCCCGGCAGGGCACCTTTGGCCGCGGCCTGGCGGCCAGTGATCTGATACCTGCCATTCGTCAATTGCTCGAGGAACAGTCGCCGTGCCTGAAGTAAACCTTTTCCTGGCGGATGAAGCGGCAATGGTCGCCTTCGGTCATCGGATTGCCCAGGTGACAGGCGGCGCGGGGCTGATCTTTCTCGAGGGCGACCTGGGGGCGGGCAAGACCACGCTGTCGCGGGGCATCATTCGCGGGTTGGGCCATGCTGGGGCGGTGAAAAGTCCGACCTTTACGCTGGTCGAGCCTTATGAGATCGGGGCGACAAGGGCCTTCCACTTTGATCTCTATCGTCTGGTGGACCCCGAAGAGCTGGAGTACATGGGGATTCGGGATTATTTCGAGGATGACGCGCTGTGCCTGATCGAGTGGCCAGATAAAGGCACAGGCTTTTTGCCAAAGCCGGACCTGACCATTACCATTACGCCGCATGAGCACGGACGTCGGCTGAAGTTGTTGCCCCAGGGTGCGCGCGGTGAGTCGTGGTGCGCTGCTCTGGCATTGGAATTCAAATAATTGGTGGGGTTAGGTATGCGCTTTCGCGCGTTGGTTGCTGTCGTAGGGGTGTTGCTTGCGGCAATGACTGTCAATGCTCTGGCTGCTTCACAGGTGAAGAGTGTTCGCCTGTGGCGAGCGCCGGATAACACGCGACTGGTGTTCGACCTGTCTGGCCCGGTCCAGCACAGCGTCTTTACCCTGACGGCGCCTGATCGCCTGGTGATCGACATCAACGGTGCGACCCTGGCCGCGCCGCTGAAAATCTCCACTGCCAACACGCCGATTACCAGCATGCGTTCGGCCCAGCGCACGCCGAGCGATCTGCGCGTGGTCATCGACCTGAAAAAGGCCGTGACCCCGAAAAGTTTCTCCCTGGCGCCCAACGCCCAATACGGCAACCGCCTGGTAGTCGACCTGTTCGACAACGCCGCCGATGCCGCACCGCCGCCCGCGCCGACGCCGAGCGTGGCGACCGTACCGGCCGTGCCGGTCAACCCGTCGCAACCGCAGGTCAAGTTGCCACCGCCGCCGCCGGCGCCAGCGGGTAAACGCGACATCATCGTGGTGATCGACGCCGGTCACGGTGGTGAAGACCCGGGCGCTTCGGGCTCGCGTGGCCAGCATGAAAAAGACGTGGTGTTGGCCATCGCCCGTGAATTGCAGCGCCAGGTCAACGGCATGAAAGGTTATCGCGCCGAGCTGACCCGTACCGGCGACTACTTCATCCCGCTGCGCGGTCGCACCGAAATTGCGCGCAAGAAGGGTGCCGACCTGTTCGTCTCGATCCATGCCGACGCCGCGCCGTCGGCTGCCGCCTTCGGCGCCTCGGTGTTTGCCCTGTCGGATCGCGGCGCCACGTCCGAGACGGCCCGCTGGCTGGCTGACAGTGAAAACCGTTCCGACTTGATTGGCGGGGCCGGCAACGTGTCCCTCGACGACAAGGACAAGATGCTCGCCGGTGTACTGCTCGACCTGTCGATGACCGCCTCGCTGACCTCCAGCTTGAACGTCGGGCAGAAAGTCCTGAGCAACATCGGTCGCGTGACATCGCTGCACAAACAGCGCGTGGAGCAGGCCGGGTTCATGGTGTTGAAATCGCCGGACATCCCGTCGATCCTGGTGGAAACCGGGTTCATTTCCAACGCCAACGAAGCCTCGAAACTGGCCAGCGCCAGCCATCAGCAGGCATTGGCACGTTCCATCAGCTCCGGCGTGCGCCAGTTCTTCCAGCAGAACCCGCCACCGGGCTCGTATGTCGCCTGGCTGCGCGACTCCGGGAAAATCGCCCAGGGCCCACGTGACCATCGTGTACAGCCTGGCGATACCCTCGCCATGTTGGCGGTGCGCTTCCAAGTGTCGTCTGCGACGTTGCGCAGCGCCAACCACCTGAAAACCGATGAGCTGAAAGTCGGCCAGGTGTTGACCATCCCCGGCACTGAATTGGCGGCACAGTAATGAGCGAATCGATCCTCAACAGCGGCTCGCGCATCGAACTGCTCAGCCCGCGCCTTGCCAACCAGATTGCGGCGGGCGAGGTGGTCGAGCGGCCGGCGTCGGTGATCAAGGAGTTGCTGGAAAACAGCATCGACTCCGGCGCCAAGCGCATCGATGTCGATGTGGAGCAAGGCGGCGTCAAGCTGCTGCGGGTGCGTGACGACGGCAGCGGCATCTCCTCCGATGACCTGCCGCTGGCCCTGGCGCGGCACGCCACCAGCAAGATTCGCGACCTGGAAGACCTGGAGCGGGTGATGAGCCTGGGCTTTCGCGGTGAGGCCCTGGCCTCGATCAGTTCCGTGGCGCGCCTGACCCTGACCTCCCGCACGCGCAGCGCCGACCAGGCCTGGCAAGTGGAAACCGAAGGCCGCGACATGGCGCCTCGGGTCCAGCCGGCTGCGCATCCGGTGGGCACTTCGGTGGAAGTGCGTGACCTGTTCTTCAACACCCCGGCGCGGCGCAAATTCCTCAAGGCCGAGAAAACCGAATTCGATCACCTGCAGGAAGTCATCAAGCGCCTGGCCCTGGCGCGCTTCGACGTGGCATTCCACCTGCGTCACAACGGCAAGACCATCCTCAGCCTGCACGAAGCCAACGACGACGCCGCGCGCGCTCGGCGGGTGGCGGCGGTGTGCGGCGCGGGGTTCCTGGAGCAGGCGCTGCCGATTGAAATCGAACGCAATGGCCTGCGCCTGTGGGGTTGGGTGGGGTTGCCGACGTTCTCTCGCAGCCAGGCGGACTTGCAGTATTTCTTTGTGAATGGCCGGGCGGTGCGCGACAAGCTGGTGGCCCACGCGGTGCGCCAGGCGTATCGCGACGTGCTGTTCAATGGGCGGCACCCGACGTTTGTGCTGTTTTTCGAGGTCGACCCATCGGTGGTCGACGTCAACGTACACCCGACCAAGCATGAAGTGCGCTTCCGTGACGGGCGCATGGTGCATGACTTTCTCTACGGCACCTTGCACCGCGCGCTGGGCGATGTGCGCCCGGATGACCAACTGTCCGCGCCGATCGTGACGGCGGTGGTTCGTCCGAGCGGCCCGCAAGCCGGCGAGTTCGGCCCGCAGGGCGAAATGAGCCTGGCGGGCAACCTGCTGCAGTCGCCGCAACCCCAGCCGAGCTACACGGCGCCGGGTTCGGGTTCGGGGGCGGGCTATCAGTATCAATACACCCCGCGTCCGCAATCGGCGGTGCCGGCGGCCGAGGCCCAGGCGGCCTATCGTGAATTCTTTGCGCCGCTGCCGGGCGCCGAGCCGAGCGCGGTCGCGTTGCCCGAAGGTGGCGGGGATATTCCGCCACTGGGCTATGCATTGGCGCAGCTCAAGGGCATCTACATCCTTGCGGAAAACGCCCATGGCCTGGTGCTGGTGGACATGCACGCGGCCCACGAACGGATCATGTACGAGCGCCTGAAAATCGCCATGGCCAGCGAAGGCCTGAGCGGCCAGCCGCTGTTGGTGCCGGAATCCCTGGCGGTCAGCCAGCGCGAAGCCGATTGTGCCGAAGAGCACGCCAGCGTGTTCCAGAAACTCGGTTTTGAACTGCAACGCCTGGGCCCGGAAACGCTGGCGATCCGCCAGATTCCCGCGCTGCTCAAGCAAGCCGAGGCCAACCGGTTGGTGGCCGACGTCTTGGCGGACCTGATGGAGTACGGCACCAGTGACCGTATCCAGGCGCACATCAACGAGCTGCTCGGCACCATGGCCTGCCACGGCGCGATCCGCGCCAATCGCCGCCTGGCTTTGCCGGAAATGAACGGCCTGCTGCGCGACATGGAAAACACCGAGCGCAGCGGACAATGCAACCATGGCCGACCGACCTGGACCCAAATGGGCCTGGACGATCTGGACAAACTGTTCTTGCGCGGCCGCTGATGAGTGCCTTGCCCCCCGCGATCTTCCTGATGGGCCCCACGGCCGCCGGCAAGACCGACCTGGCTATCGAGCTGAGCAAAGTGCTGCCCTGCGAGCTGATCAGCGTCGACTCGGCCCTGGTTTATCGCGGCATGGACATCGGCACGGCCAAGCCTTCGAAGGAGTTGCTGGCGCAGTATCCGCACCGCTTGATCGACATCATCGACCCTGCGATGAGCTATTCGGCGGCGGATTTCCGCAGCGATGCCCTGGCGGCCATGGCCGATATCACTGCGCGCGGCAACATCCCGCTGCTGGTGGGCGGCACGATGCTCTACTACAAGGCTTTGCAGGAAGGCCTGGCGGATATGCCGCCGGCCGACGCCCAGGTGCGCGCCGAGCTCGAAGAAGAAGCGGCGCGCCTGGGCTGGCAAGCCCTGCACGAGCAACTGGCGGCGGTCGATCCGGTGTCCGCCGCGCGCATCCACCCCAACGATCCGCAGCGCCTCAGTCGAGCTCTGGAAGTCTGGCGGGTAAGTGGTCAGACCATGACCGAGCATCGGCAGCGACAATCTGCGCAAAGTGCTGACGCAGGCGCATCGGGGCGCTCACAATTGCCCTATACTGTGGCGAATCTGGCGATTGCTCCGGCAAATCGCCAGGTGCTGCATGAACGAATTGCACAAAGATTCACAATTATGTTGGAACAGGGGTTCGTGGAGGAGGTCGTAGCACTGCGTTCAAGAGGTGACCTGCATCCGGGGTTGCCTTCGATACGTGCTGTAGGCTATCGCCAAGTCTGGGATCATCTGGATGGCAAGCTGACGTCAGCCGAAATGCAGGAGCGCGGCATCATTGCCACGCGCCAATTGGCGAAGCGCCAGTTCACCTGGCTGCGCAGCTGGAGCGATTTGCACTGGCTGGACAGCCTGGACAGCGACAATCTGTCACGCGCCTTGAAATACTTGGGAACGGTCTCCATATTGAGCTGAGTCCTTGCAATTGCCGTCTATCCTTGGGGGTGTGACGGCCATAAGCTATTTATTTTCCGATTTTTTATTATTGATCCTTAAAGGAGTGCGGCACATGTCAAAAGGGCATTCGCTACAAGACCCTTACTTGAATACTTTACGTAAAGAGAAAGTGGGGGTTTCCATCTACCTGGTCAACGGTATCAAGCTGCAAGGTACGATCGAATCGTTCGACCAGTTCGTTATCCTGCTGAAAAACACCGTCAGCCAAATGGTTTACAAGCACGCTATCTCGACAGTCGTTCCCGTCCGTCCAATCCGTCTGCCTAGCGCGACTGATGGCGAACAGGGTGACGCTGAGCCAGGTAACGCCTGATAGGAGTCTCCTTTGTTCTTTGAGCGCCACGGTGGTGGTGAGCGAGTGATCCTCGTTCACTTGGATGGACAGGACCCTGAGGCGCGCGAAGATCCGCAGGAGTTTCAGGAGTTGGCTAATTCGGCCGGCGCCGAGACCGTTGCGTTTTTTAACGTGCCGCGTCATCGGCCAACCGCCAAATACCTGATTGGCAGCGGCAAGGTCGAGGAACTGCGCGACCTGGTCCATGCCGAACAGGCCGATCTGGTGATCTTCAATCACATCCTCACGCCCAGTCAGGAACGTAACCTCGAACGTGTTTTCGAGTGTCGCGTGATCGACCGTACCGGCCTGATTCTCGATATTTTCGCCCAACGCGCGCGTACCCATGAGGGCAAGCTCCAGGTTGAACTGGCCCAGCTTGACCACATGAGCACCCGGCTGGTGCGCGGCTGGACTCACCTTGAGCGTCAGGGTGGCGGTATCGGCATGCGTGGCCCGGGCGAGACCCAGCTGGAAACCGACCGGCGACTGTTGCGGGTTCGCCTGCGTCAGATCAAGGGCCGGCTGGAAAAAGTCCGCAGCCAGCGCGAACAATCGCGACGTGGCCGCAGCCGTGCGGATATCCCGACCGTTTCCCTGGTGGGTTACACCAACGCCGGCAAGTCCACGCTGTTCAACAACTTGACCAAGTCGGACGTGTACGCGGCCGACCAACTGTTCGCGACCCTCGACCCGACCCTGCGCCGCCTGGAACTGGCCGACCTGGGGCCGATCGTGCTGGCCGACACCGTGGGCTTCATTCGGCACTTGCCGCACAAGCTGGTCGAGGCGTTTCGGTCTACGCTCGAAGAGTCGAGCAACTCCGACCTGCTGTTGCACGTGATTGATGCGGCCGAGCCGGATCGCATGTTGCAGATTGAACAGGTGATGGTGGTGCTGGGCGAGATTGGTGCCCAGGACTTGCCCATCCTCGAGGTCTATAACAAACTCGATTTGCTTGAAGGCGTTGAGCCACAAATTCAGCGCGACGAGGACGGCAAGCCCCAGCGGGTCTGGCTGTCGGCGCGTGATGGCCGGGGCCTGGACTTGCTCGAGCAAGCGATTGCCGAGTTGCTCGGCAACGATTTGTTCGTCGGCACCTTGCGCTTGCCTCAGCGTTTTGCTCGACTGCGTGCACAGTTTTTCGAGCTGGGCGCGGTACAGAAAGAAGAACACGATGAAGATGGCGTCAGCTTGCTGGCCGTTCGATTGCCGCGCTCGGAGCTGAATCGGCTGGTCAGTCGCGAAGGCGTTGTACCGACAGAGTTCATCGAGCAACACACTTTGCAATAAAAGCCTGAGAAAGCGGTTGTGCCGCAGTAGCAGGCATTCTGTAGCATTGGTCGGCGCGCCGTGGGTGCGTCTTTGCTTTATCAGATGGAGAGCGCTATGGCTTGGAATGAGCCGGGTGGCAACTCGAATAATCAGGATCCTTGGGGTGGTAAGCGCCGCAATAATGGCGACCGCAAGGGGCCGCCGGATCTCGACGAGGCCTTCCGAAAGCTGCAGGAAAGCCTGAATGGGTTGTTCGGTGGTGGAAAAAAACGCGGTGGTGACGATGGCGGTCGCACAAGCAAGGGCGGCGGCTATGGCCTGCTGGGCCTTGGGCTTGTCGTGCTCGCGGCCGTGTGGCTGTACAGCGCGGTCTACGTGGTGGACGAGCAGGAGCAAGCCGTGGTGCTGCGCTTCGGCAAGTACTACGAGACTGTCGGCCCGGGCCTGAACATCTACTTCCCGCCGATCGACAAGAAGTACATGGAGAACGTCACGCGTGAGCGTGCCTACACCAAGCAGGGCCAGATGCTGACCGAAGACGAGAACATCGTCGAAGTGCCGCTGACCGTGCAGTACAAGATCAGCAACCTGCAGGACTTCGTGCTGAACGTCGATCAACCTGAGATCAGTCTGCAACAGGCGACTGAGAGCGCCCTGCGCCACGTGGTGGGTTCCACCGCGATGGATCAGGTGCTCACCGAGGGTCGTGAATTGATGGCCAGCGAGATCAAGGAGCGCCTGCAACGGTTCCTCGACACCTATCGCACTGGTATCACCGTCACCCAGGTCAACATACAGAGCGCAGCGGCACCGCGTGAAGTGCAGGAAGCCTTCGATGACGTGATCCGCGCCCGTGAAGACGAGCAGCGTTCGCGCAACCAGGCTGAAACCTACGCCAACGGCGTCGTGCCGGAAGCCCGTGGTCAGGCCCAGCGCATCCTTGAAGATGCCAACGGTTACCGCGATGAAGTGGTCTCCCGCGCCAAGGGTGAGGCGGATCGCTTTACCAAGCTGGTCGCCGAGTACCGCAAGGCACCGGAAGTCACGCGTGAGCGTCTGTACCTGGACACCATGCAGGAAGTCTTCAGCAATACCAGCAAGGTTCTCGTGACCGGCGGCAAGGGTGGGCAGAACAACCTGCTGTACCTGCCGTTGGACAAGATGATCGAAGGTGGACGTAGTGGCGCCAGCGCACCGGCCACCGGTTCGAATGCGGCTGCCAACGAAGCGAGCGCCCGTGCGGCCGCTGACTTGCTGCAACAGCAAACACGTACCAGGGAGAGTCGTTGATGAGCAATAAATCGCTGACCGCCCTGATTGTGGGCGTCGTCGTGGTCATCGCTGCCTGGAACTGCTTCTACATCGTCGCTCAGACCGAGCGTGCGGTGCTGCTGCAATTCGGTCGCGTGGTCCAGGCAGACGTCCAGCCGGGCCTGCATGTGAAAGTCCCCTACGTCAACCAGGTGCGCAAGTTCGACGCGCGCCTGATGACCCTGGATGCACCGACACAGCGTTTCCTGACCCTGGAAAAGAAAGCCGTGATGGTTGACGCCTACGCTAAGTGGCGCGTCAAGGATGCCGAGCGCTTCTACACCGCGACCTCCGGCCTCAAGCAGATTGCCGACGAGCGTTTGTCGCGTCGTCTGGAATCGGGCCTGCGTGACCAGTTCGGTAAACGCACCCTGCACGAGGTGGTGTCCGGTGAACGTGATGCGCTGATGGCGGATATCACCCGTTCGCTGAATACGATGGCTGAAAAAGAGCTGGGGATCGAAGTTGTCGATGTCCGGGTCAAGGCCATCGATCTGCCGAAGGAAGTGAACCGCAGCGTGTTCGAGCGCATGAGCACCGAGCGTGAGCGTGAAGCGCGT
This sequence comes from Pseudomonas sp. K8, assembly GCF_014889455.1. Lineage (NCBI taxonomy): Bacteria > Pseudomonadati > Pseudomonadota > Gammaproteobacteria > Pseudomonadales > Pseudomonadaceae > Pseudomonas > Pseudomonas sp. K8. The sequence goes on along the minus strand of NZ_VJWO01000005.1, from coordinate 22,463 downwards.
GAGCACCGCGCCAAAGGTAACGAACTGGCCGAGGGTATCCGTGCGGATGCCGACCGTCAGCGTCGCGTACTGCTGGCCGAGGCCTATCGCGAGTCTGAAGAGGCGCGTGGTGACGGTGATGCGCAAGCCGCGTCGATCTACGCCAAAGCCTACGGCCAGGACCAGGAGTTCTACGCGTTCTACCGTAGCCTGCGTGCCTACCGTGAAAGCTTTGCGAACAAAACCGACGTCATGGTGCTGGACCCGAGCAGCGACTTCTTCCGCTACCTGGAAAAGTCCAAGTAACTCATTGTTCACTCCCGTCGGGCGGCTAAAACGCCTGGCGGGGTGATCCTTTGAGAAAACGGGTGTATGATGCGGCAGCCGGGAAATTCCCGGCTTTTTTGCGTCTGCATGTTTGATTCGGCAGGCGCGACAGATTTTTCGAGGAAAGTGCCCGACGAGGCCGTTTGCAGGCCGTTCGTCACGTCGCTCTTGCGCGTGGTTTATGCCGGGGGCAGGCATTTTCTGCTTCACTCAAGGCTCGGCCGAGGGCTGGCCGCCCGGATCATAGGGGAATGGCGTAATGGCAACGGTAGACCGCTGGCTGCTGCCAGATGGCATCGAAGAAGTACTGCCACCAGAAGCTGCGCGCATTGAAGTAGCGCGTCGCCAGGTGTTGGATCTGTTCCAGAGCTGGGGTTACGAGTTTGTCGTGACCCCGCATATCGAGTACCTGGAATCCCTGCTGACCGGCGCGGGCCAGGACCTCGATCTGCGCACGTTCAAGGTCATTGACCCGCAATCGGGCCGGCAAATGGGGTTCCGTGCCGACATCACGCCGCAAGTGGCGCGCATTGATGCACACACCCTGCGTCGCGAAGGCCCGAGCCGCCTGTGCTATGCCGGCAGTGTGCTGCATGCAAAGCCGCGGGCGTTGTCGTCGTCGCGCAGCCCGATCCAGTTGGGCGCCGAGTTGTATGGCGATGCCAGCCCGAGCAGCGACGTGGAAGTCATCAGCCTGATGCTGGCCATGCTGCAACTGGCTGACGTGCCGGATGTCCACATGGACCTGGGCCACGTCGGTATCTACCGTGGCCTGGCGCGTGCGGCCGGTTTGTCCGGTGAAGTGGAGCAACAGCTGTTCGATGCCCTGCAGCGCAAGGCAATCGATGAAGTCGTCGCCCTGACCGAAGGCGTGCCGGCCGAACTGGCTGACATGCTGCGTGCGCTGGTGAACCTGTGCGGCGGCCGCGAAGTCCTGGACGCTGCCCGTGAGCGCCTGGCCAATGCGCCGGCGCCGGTATTGGCGGCACTGGATGACGTGCTGGCGATTGCCGCGCAGTTGTCGGCGCGGTTCCCGCAACTGCCGCTGTATTTCGACCTGGGTGAGTTGCGCGGTTACCACTACCACACCGGTGTGGTGTTCGCTGTGTTTGTGCCGGGTGTTGGCCAGGCCATCGCCCAAGGCGGTCGTTATGACGATATCGGCGCCGACTTCGGTCGTGCGCGTCCGGCCACCGGCTTTTCCACCGATTTGAAAACCCTGGTGACCCTGGGGCGTGCTGAGGTCGAGCTGCCGTCTGGTGGCATCTGGATGCCCGACAGTACGGACGCAGCACTCTGGCAGCAGGTTTGTCAGTTGCGCGGTGAGGGTCAGCGTGTCGTCCAGGCGTTGCCTGGGCAGCCATTGGCCGCCGCCCGTGAAGCGGACTGCGACCGGCAATTGATTCTGCAGAACGGGCTTTGGCAAGTATCGCCACTGGCTTCTTGAGTTTTCCTGCCGGCCATCGCCGGCACCAAGTTTGCGCGAATGAGGACAAGTGTTATGGGTAAGAATGTCGTAGTCCTGGGCACCCAATGGGGTGATGAGGGCAAAGGCAAGATCGTTGATCTGCTGACCGAACATGCTGCCGCCGTAGTGCGCTACCAAGGTGGCCACAATGCTGGCCACACCCTGGTCATCGATGGCGAAAAAACCGTCTTGCACCTGATCCCGTCGGGCGTCCTGCGCGAAGGCGTGCAGTGCCTGATCGGCAACGGCGTGGTGGTTGCACCCGACGCCCTGATGCGGGAAATCACCAAGCTGGAAGAGAAAGGCGTACCGGTGCGCGAGCGCCTGCGTATCAGCCCGGCCTGCCCGCTGATCCTGTCCTTCCACGTCGCGCTGGACCAGGCTCGTGAAAAGGCCCGTGGCGAGCTGAAGATCGGTACTACCGGTCGCGGTATCGGCCCAGCCTACGAAGACAAGGTTGCGCGTCGTGGCCTGCGTGTTGGCGACCTGCTCAACATGCCGCGCTTTGAAGACAAACTGCGTGAGTTGGTGGATTACCACAACTTCATGCTGGTGGGTTACTACAAAGAGCCAGCCATCGAATTCGACAAGACCCTGGCCGAATGCAAGGAATACGCTGAGCTGCTCAAGCCGCTGATGCTGGACGTGACGGCCGAGCTGCACGACCTGCGTCGCGCTGGCAAAGACATCATGTTCGAGGGCGCCCAAGGTTCGTTGCTGGACATCGACCACGGTACCTACCCCTACGTGACCAGCTCTAACACCACCGCTGGCGGCGTCGCTACCGGTTCGGGTGTTGGCCCGATGTTCCTGGACTACATCCTCGGCATCACCAAGGCTTACACCACGCGGGTCGGTTCGGGTCCATTCCCGACTGAACTGTTCGACGAAGTGGGCGCGCACCTGGCTAAACAAGGTCACGAGTTTGGCGCGACTACCGGCCGTGCTCGTCGTTGTGGCTGGTTCGATGCCGTTATCCTGCGTCGCGCTATCGATGTGAACAGCATCTCGGGTATCTGCCTGACCAAGCTGGACGTACTCGACGGTCTGGAAACCATCAACATCTGTGTCGGCTACAAAGATGCAGAAGGTAAGGTCGTTGCCCCGACTGACGCAGACAGCTACGTGGGTCTGCAGCCAGTGTACGAAGAAGTACCGGGCTGGGTCGAATCGACCGTGGGTGCCAAGACCTTGGAAGAGCTGCCCGCCAACGCTCGTGCGTACATCAAGCGCGTTGAGGAGCTGATCGGCGCACCGATCGACATTATTTCGACGGGCCCGGACCGCAACGAGACCATCGTTCTGCGTCACCCGTTCGCTTAATAAGCTGTTGATGTAAAACGCAAAGGGCTCCTCAGGGAGCCCTTTTTCGTTTAAGTTCGCCAAACGGCACGACCCTTGCTGTATTTCCTTCTTTCGCGGTGCTATCAAATTAATGGCACCCGTGGTGGAGGGATTCCCGATGTCTGCCGTTCTCTCATTGTTACAAAGTCGTCTGTTGCGGCCGGTGTTCGTTACCCTAGGTATCGCTCTTTTGGTGCAAGTGCTGGTGGCGGTCGCTCTTACTCGGAGCACAGTCACGGCGCTGGAAGCTGATTTGGGCAATCGCCTCGGGGTCGACAGTCAGAAACTGTCCGGCGAATTGGCCCAGGCCGGCAAGGAAGTCACATCCAGCCTGGACAGCTTGTCCAGCAGTACCCGTCAGCGTCTGACCGCTGGGCTTTCTGCGCGCCTGCAGGAAGAGCAGAAGCAACTGCGTGCGACCCTGGAAAAAGACTTGCAAGACTCCGCTAACGACATGGCGCAACTGCTGGCATCCGTGGCGCCTCGCGCCATGTGGGACAACGATGTGCCGACGCTGTCGGAGTTCGCCCGCCGGGCCCAGCGCAATCCCAACGTGTTGTTCGTGGTTTACGACGACGCCGCCGGTGAGCATCTGACCCGCTATCTGAACCGGGAAAACCCGATCAACCAGGCGCTGCTGGAAAAGGGCAAGGGCGACCGCGCCCTGGATAAAGTGCTGGACGCCGCCAAGGCGGACTCTTCCGTGTACTACGTCGAAGCGTCCATCAGCCCCAACGGTGTCGAGATCGGCAAGGTTCGCATGGGGGTCTCGACCGCGTCGGTGGAAGCCAACCTGCAGGCGCTGGATAAGCGCTTTGCGACACTGATCGCCAGCGGCGATCAGTTGGTGGGCGATAGCCTCAAAGGTGCGGCGGCCGATAGCGCGGCCGCCATGGGCGCGAGGTTGCAGTCGGCGCAGGCGACCGCCACCCAGATGACCGCCAACACCACCAATGCCGTGCAGGACGCGGCGGGCACCTTGCGCTGGCGCATCGGTATGGGGCTCGCGGCGGTCGGCTTCGGTGTGCTGCTGTTGATCGCGGTGGTGCTCGGGCGGCGGGTAGTCAATCGCCTGAAACTGTTGATCGCGGCCATGGATGATCTGGCGGCGGGCGAGGGCGACCTGACCAAGCGTGTGCAGATCAACAGCAAAGATGAGATCGGCGACATGGCGTCGGCGGTCAATCGCTTTGTGGATAAGTTGCAGCCCATCGTGCGCGAGGCCGGCGATGTAGCGCAGCGTACCGGTGTGGAAATCGGCGCGATGACCTTGCGCAATGCCGGCGCCGATGCGGCTGCCGGTTTGCAGCGCGACGAAGTGGCCGAGAGCCTGCGCGCGCTGTCGCAGATGGCGGATGAGGCGCAGGCCGAAAGCCATGCGATGCAAGCCGCTCTGCAGCAGGTGGTGGATATTCGCCAGGCCACGGATGAAAACTCACGCACTTCGGCTGAAGTCGGCAGCTTGATCGAAGCGCTGGCGGGCCAGGTGCAGGCCGGTTCCAAGGTCATCGAGCGCCTCGCCGCGCAAAGCGAGCAGATCGAAGTGGTATTGACGGTGATCCATGGCATCGCCGAGCAGACCAACCTGCTGGCGCTCAACGCGGCCATCGAAGCGGCGCGTGCCGGTGAGACCGGGCGTGGCTTTGCGGTGGTGGCGGACGAGGTGCGTGCGCTGGCGAGTAAAACCCAAAGCTCCACCGGCGATATCCAGGCACATATCGTGGCGTTGCAGCAGGGCGCGCGCGAGGCCGTCGAAACCATTGGCAAGGCCGGGCGCCAGGCCAACGAAGGCTTGCTGGTGCTGCGCGACAGTGTGCGCTTGCAGCAGACGGTGCAGGCCTCGGTGGAGCAGGTGCATGCGGCGATTGGCCTGGCCACTCGTGCGGCCGAGCATCAGGCCCAGGGCGCGCATGCGGTGCGTGGGCGGGTCGAGGTGATCCATGCCCAGGCCGAGCGTGCCGCACAGGCTGTGGTGGAAACCACGGCCAGCGGCAAGGTGCTGGATGGCTTGGCGGCGCAGTTGAAGGCGAGCCTGGGGCAGTTCCGGGCTTAGTGTGGTCTGTGTCGCCCCCATCGGGAGCAAGCTCCCTCCCACATTCGACTGCATTCCAAAGCTGGAACCCAGTCAACTGTGGGAGGGGGCTTGCCCCCGATAGCGGTTTCAGCGACTCAGATACATCCGCGTCGTGAGCAAATAAACCGGCAACCCCGACACCAGAATCAACAACGCCGCATACGGCGCCGCCGCCGCGAATTCGATATTCGAGGTGTGCGCCCACACCGCTGTCGCCAGGGTATTCAGCCCGGTTGGGCTGAGCAGTAATGTCGCGGTCAATTCCTTCATCGCATCGAGAAACACCAGCGCGAATGCCGCCCCCAAAGCCGGGAAAATAATCGGCAGGGTCACTCGGCAAAAGGCACTGAACGACGACGCCCCCAACGTGCGTGCAGCCTCTTCCAGCTGCGGTGCCGCCTTGTTCAAGGCCGTCCGGATCGGCGCCTGGGCCAGCGGCAGAAACAGCAGCGCATAGGCAATCAACAGCAGTGCCGACGTCTGGTACAGCGCCGGCACGTAGTGCAAGGCGAAGTACACCAGCGTCAGCGCAATCACCAGGCCGGGCAGGGCGTGCAGCAAGTACGGCAGGCGCTCGGCCCAGAGCGCCAGCGGGCCTTTGTAGCGCACCACCAGCAACCCCACCGGCACCGCGAGTGCCAGGCACAGTGCCGCACCGCCCAGCGACAGCGCCAGGGAGGACAGCAGCGCCTCACCAATCTCGGCCACCGGGAACGCGGCCGACGAGCCCACCGCCAGCCAATAGCCGAGCATCCCCAGCGGAATGCCGCTGCCGATGATCGCCAGCGCCAGGCAATACAGCTGCCCCAATGGCGCCCACTTGCCCAGTCGGATCTGTTCCGCATGCCGCGCCGCGCCCTGGCCGATCCGCACATGTCGGCCCTTGCCGCGCACGCGCAGTTCCAGCCACAGCAGCGTCAGGCACATTGCCAGCAACACCGCCGACAGCATCGCTGCATTGGCGTTGCTGAATTCCAGTTCGAATTGCTGATAGATGGCCGTAGTAAAGGTCTGCAGGCCGATGATCGACAGCGCGCCGAATTCCACCAGCATATGCAGCGCGATCAACAATGCCCCGGCCAACAGCGACGGCCACAGCAAGGGCAGGGTGATGCGCCGGAACACGCCCCAGCGATTCAGCCCCAGGGTGCGCGCGGACTCTTCGAGGGAGGGGTCGAGATTGCGCAGGGTCGCCGCCACCGGCAGAAACACCAGCGGGTATTTCGACAGGGTCATCACCAGGATCGCCCCGCCGAGCCCTTCGAAGTTAGCGCTCAGCGACACCCAGGTGAAGCCGCTGACAAACGCCGGCACCGCAAACGGCAGGCACAGGATCACGCCCCAGAGACGGCGCCCCGGCAGGTTGCTGCGCTCCAGCAGCCAGGCGAGGGATAGGCCGATCACGCCGCACGCCAGCGTCACCCCGACCATCAGCGCCAGGGTGTTGCGCAGCAGCCCGAACACATACGGGCGCCACAGCAGATGCACGGCCTCCGCCCAGCCCGCTTGCCAGGCCTTGAGCCCGACATACGCCAGCGGCAACAGGCTCAAGCCCACCAGGAGCAGCACAGGCAGCAACAGCCAGATCGACGGGCGCTTGCGTCGCGGGCTGTAGCCCCCGCGCAGGGCGGCAGCGCAGAGCGATGGGTTCATCAGTTCAGGCCAACGTCACGTTCCAGGTCCAGGGCTTCTTGCGCGTTGCCCAGGTCGGCGGGGGTGACTTTCGGTGGCTGCAGCTCGCTGAACGGCTTCAGGCCGCGACTGGACTCCATGCCCTTGCGCAGCGGGTATTCGGCCGAGGTGTTGGTGATTACGCGCTGGCCTTCTTCGCTGACCATGAACGCCAGCAGTTGCTGGGCTTCTTGCGGGTGCTTGCTGGATTTCAGTGCGGCAGCGGAAGACACGGTGATCAGGCCGCCGGCATCGCCGTTGGTGAAGTAGTGCAGTTGCGAGTCCAGGTTGGTTTTTTCCTTCTTCAGGGCAAACCAGTAGTAGTTGTTCACCAGCACGCTGGCGACTTCGCCGTTTTCCACGGCTTTGAGGGCGACCATATTGTTGCTGTACACCTTGCCGAAGGCGCGCAGGCCGGTCAGCCATTCTTCGGCGGCTTCGCGACCGTGCAGCTTGATGATCGCCACGGCTTGCTCCTGGAACGCGCCGCTGGTGGGCACGAAGCCGACCTTGCCTTGCCATTCGGGGCGGGCGAAATCCAGGACCGACTTGGGCAGGTCTTTCTCGGCAATCAGTTTCGGGTTGAAGGCCACGACGCGGGTGCGCGCGGTCACGCCCATCCAGTCACCCTGGCTGCCGATGTAATCCTTGGGCAATACCTCGAGGGTGCCGGCGTCGATTTTCGCCAGCAGGCCTTGCTCGCCGAGTTTGTTCAACGGCGGCGATTCTTCGGTGTAGATCACATCGGCCGGGGAGCGCGCGCCTTCTTCGACGACCTGGCTGGCCAGTTGGTTGCTGCTGCCTTTGCGCACGTTGACGTGAATGCCGGTCTTGGCTTCGAAGGCTTTGGCGAGTTCATCGCCGACTTCTTTGTGTTGGCCGTTGTACAGGGTCAGGGCAACCTTGTCGGCGCAATAGGCGGTGGGCGAGAGCAGGGTCAGGCCGAGCAGAGTGAGGCTAAGGCCACGCAGAAGGGATGTCTTGAGATGGGTGCCACGGATCATCATCCGGAAGTTTCCTCGCTTGAGTGCAACAAATCGTTGCAAGAATAAACGATAAAGCTTCTCAAGTGCGGATGAAGGAGAAATCCATGGGGCGGTTTTCACACCCCGGAAACGAAAAAACCCGCTTTCGCGGGTTTGATCTGAATTTGGTGCCCAGGAGAAGACTCGAACTTCCACGACCTTGCGATCACCAGCACCTGAAGCTGGCGTGTCTACCAATTTCACCACCTGGGCATTATCAAGCAACGTTGCCGCTGTTGATGGAGCGAACTATACGGAGCGCTTTTTGATCTGTAAACCCCTGATTCGAAAATATAAATCAGTTTTTCGTTAAGAATCAAAGGACTGTAACGCAAAAACCCGCTTTCGCGGGTTTCTGGATAACTCAAGGCTGACCTCGAGTTTTGAATTGGTGCCCAGAAGAAGACTCGAACTTCCACGACCTTGCGGTCACCAGCACCTGAAGCTGGCGTGTCTACCAATTTCACCATCTGGGCAGTATCTTCAACGTTGCCGTCGTCGATGGCGCGCACTATACGGAGTGGCTTTTGAACTGTAAACCCCTGCCATGAAAAAAGCCTGGAAAATTTCGCCAATGGTCGTACAAGGTGCGTGTTGGCGGTCACAAAGTGCTTTAAAACGCTTGTTGACGCCTGAAATTTCCCGTTTCAATACGCGTATGCCAAACTAACCCGCATATAGACAAGGTGAAAACTCTCTAATGGCCGATTGGCAGTCCCTCGATCCCGAGGCCGCTCGTGAAGCGGAAAAATATGAAAACCCTATTCCTAGCCGCGAACTGATCCTGGCGCATCTCGCCGATCGTGGTTCGCCTGCTAGCCGCGAGCAGCTGGTTGAAGAATTCGGTCTGACCACCGAAGACCAGCTCGAAGCCCTGCGCCGCCGTCTGCGTGCCATGGAGCGCGATGCTCAGTTGATCTACACCCGCCGTGGCACCTATGCGCCCGTGGACAAGCTCGACCTGATCCTGGGTCGCATTGCCGGCCACCGTGACGGCTTTGGCTTCCTGATCCCGGATGACGGCAGCGACGACCTGTTCATGAGCCCGGCGCAAATGCGCCTGGTGTTCGATGGCGACCGTGCGCTGGCGCGCGTGTCGGGCCTGGACCGTCGCGGCCGCCGTGAAGGCGTGATCGTCGAAGTGGTGTCCCGTGCCCATGAGTCCATCGTCGGGCGTTACTTCGAAGAAGGCGGCATCGGCTTCGTCATTCCGGACAACCCGAAGGTCCAGCAGGAAGTGCTGGTGACCCCGGGCCGCAATGGCGCGGCCAAGGTCGGTCAGTTCGTGGAGGTGAAAATCACCCACTGGCCGACCCCGCGCTTCCAGCCTCAGGGCGATATCATCGAAGTGGTCGGCAACTACATGGCGCCGGGCATGGAAATCGACGTCGCGCTGCGCACCTACGATATTCCTCACGTCTGGCCCGAAGCTGTGCTCAAGGAAGCCGCCAAGCTCAAGCCGGAAGTCGAAGAGAAGGACAAGGAAAAGCGCATCGACCTGCGCCATCTGCCGTTCGTCACCATCGACGGCGAAGACGCCCGCGACTTCGACGATGCGGTGTATTGCGAAGCCAAGCCTGGCAAGTTGCGCCTGTTCTCCGGCGGCTGGAAGTTATACGTGGCGATTGCCGACGTCTCCAGCTACGTGAAGATCGGTTCGGCGCTGGATAACGAAGCCCAGGTGCGCGGCAACTCCGTGTATTTCCCTGAGCGCGTGATCCCGATGCTGCCTGAGCAGTTGTCCAACGGCCTGTGCTCGCTGAACCCGAAAGTCGACCGTTTGGCCATGGTGTGCGAGATGACCCTCTCGAAAACCGGCGAAATGACCGACTACCAGTTCTACGAAGCGGTGATCCACTCTCAGGCGCGCCTGACCTACAACAAGGTCAGCACCATCCTGGAAACGCCGAAGACCAGCGAAGCCAAGGCCCTGCGTACCGAATACGCCGGTGTGGTGCCGCATCTCAAGCAGCTGTATGCGCTGTACAAGGTGCTGCTGGGCGCACGTCATGTGCGTGGCGCGATCGATTTTGAAACCCAGGAAACCCGGATCATCTTCGGTTCCGAGCGCAAGATCGCCGAGATCACCCCGACCACCCGCAACGACGCGCACAAGCTGATCGAGGAATGCATGCTGGCGGCCAACGTGGCCACCGCTGAATTCCTGAAGAAGCACGAAATTCCTGCGCTGTACCGGGTACACGACGGCCCGCCGCCGGAGCGTCTGGAAAAACTGCGCGCCTTCCTCGGCGAGCTCGGCCTGTCCCTGCATAAAGGCAAGGACGGCCCGTCGCCGAAGGATTACCAGGCACTGCTGGCCAGCATCAAGGACCGTCCGGATTTCCACCTGATCCAGACCGTGATGCTGCGTTCGCTGAGCCAGGCGGTGTACAGCGCCGACAATCAGGGCCACTTCGGCCTGAATTACGAGGCGTACACCCACTTCACCTCGCCGATCCGTCGTTACCCGGACTTGCTCACGCACCGTGCGATCCGCAGCGTGATCCACTCCAAGCAGGACACCCCGCACGTCAAGCGCGCCGGTGCCATGACCATTCCGAAGGCGCGGATCTATCCTTACGACGAAGCGGCCCTGGAACAGCTCGGCGAGCAGTGCTCCATGAGCGAGCGCCGTGCCGACGAAGCCACCCGCGACGTCGTGAACTGGCTCAAGTGCGAGTTCATGAAGGACCGCGTGGGCGAGTCGTTCCCTGGCGTGATCACGGCCGTGACCGGCTTTGGCCTGTTTGTCGAACTGACCGATATCTACGTCGAGGGCCTGGTGCATGTCACCGCCTTGCCGGGTGACTACTACCACTTCGATCCTGTGCATCACCGCCTGGCGGGCGAGCGTACCGGTCGCAGTTTCCGCCTGGGCGACACGGTCGAAGTGCGCGTCATGCGCGTCGACCTGGACGAACGCAAGATCGACTTCGAGATGGCCGAAAAAACCATCGCCGCGCCGATCGGCCGTAAAAAACGTGGCAGCGAAACCGCCGCGCCGGCCACCCAAGGCAAGGGCGCTCCTGCGAAGGCCGCGGTTGCCGAGCCTGCGCCGGCCAAGGCCGGTCGTCGTCCGGCGGCCAAGGACAAGGTTCCCGAGGCCTACCGCCCAAGCGACGCAGCGGCGAAAAACGCCGAACTGCGCAGAAGCCGTGAGTTGAAGCAGCAGTTGCTCAACGAAGCCAAAAGCGGTGGTAAAGCGGCGTCTGGGGGAAAGCCCCACACGGCGGAAAAGCCGTCGAGCAAGCCCAGTAAACACCGTAAAGGCCCGCCAAAAGCGGGTTCGGTCCCCGCGAAAAGCGGCGGGTCGCGTAAACCTAAGGCCAAGTCATGAGTCTGGAAAAAATCTACGGCGTCCACGCCGTAGAAGCACTGCTGCGTCATCACCCTAAGCGCGTCAAACAGGTTTGGCTGGCGGAAGGTCGCAGCGAGCCGCGCGTGCAGGCGCTGGTCGAGTTGGCCAACGAAAACCGTGTGGCGATCGGCCAGGCCGAGCGTCGCGAAATGGACGTGTGGGTTGAAGGCGTCCACCAGGGCGTCGTCGCGGATGTCAGCCCGAGCCAGGTGTGGGGCGAGGCCATGCTCGACGAACTGCTCGACCGAACCGAAGGCGCACCGCTGTTGCTGGTGCTGGACGGCGTGACCGACCCGCATAACCTCGGCGCCTGCCTGCGTTCTGCGGATGCTGCCGGTGCGCTGGCGGTGATCGTGCCCAAGGACAAGTCGGCCACGTTGACGCCGGTTGTGCGTAAAGTCGCATGCGGCGCGGCGGAAGTGATTCCGTTGGTGGCCGTGACCAACCTCGCGCGCACCCTGGAGAAACTCCAGCAGCGCGGCCTGTGGGTCGTGGGCACGGCGGGGGAGGCCGAGGTCAGCATTTATGACCAGGACCTCACCGGACCGACCATCCTGATCATGGGCGCCGAAGGCAAGGGCATGCGTCGCCTGACTCGCGAGCATTGCGATTACCTGGTTCATCTGCCGATGGCTGGCAGCGTCAGCAGTCTCAACGTATCGGTCGCTACCGGCGTGTGCCTGTTCGAAGCCCAGCGCCAGCGCGGTGCGAAGGCCAAGACCAAGAAGTAATGTCGGGCCTGGCATAGATGCAAAATGTGGGAGGGGGCTTGCTCCCGATTGCGGTAGATCAGTTACCTATAATGTGACTGCCTCACCGCAATCGGGAGCAAGCCCTCTCCCACTTTTGTTTTGTGGTGCCTGGAAGATTGTTCAAATAATCACCAATCACCTTGCGCCCTTCCTCCCCCTTCTCTACAATTGCGCCCCTTGCCTTCCTGGCAGGCACCGATGTGCCTCCCTGCGGCAAGATCCATAAGTGTCATTCACTCCTTGTCTGACCGTTTTTGAGCGGCAGGCTACAACCCGTAAGGAGCATTCATGCGTCATTACGAAATCATCTTTTTGGTCCACCCGGATCAAAGCGAGCAAGTCGGCGGCATGGTAGAGCGTTACACCAAGCTGATCGAAGAAGACGGCGGCAAAATCCACCGTCTGGAAGATTGGGGCCGTCGTCAACTGGCCTACGCAATCAACAATGTTCACAAGGCTCACTACGTGATGCTGAACGTTGAATGCACTGGCAAGGCCCTGGCCGAGCTGGAAGACAACTTCCGCTACAACGATGCTGTGATCCGTAACCTGGTCATCCGTCGCGAAGAAGCCGTTACCGGCCAATCCGAGATGCTCAAGGCTGAAGAAAACCGCAGTGAGCGCCGTGAGCGTCGCGACCGTCCTGAGCACGAAGGCGCTGAAAGCGCTGATAGTGATGACAGCGACAACAGCGATAACGCTGACGAGTAATCCACGGACCTTTTAAGGAGCCTATCAAATGGCACGTTTCTTCCGTCGTCGTAAATTCTGCCGCTTCACCGCTGAAGACGTGAAAGAGATCGATTACAAAGATCTCAACACTCTGAAAGCCTACGTATCCGAGACCGGCAAAATCGTTCCAAGCCGTATCACCGGTACCAAAGCACGTTATCAGCGTCAGCTGGCCACCGCTATCAAGCGCGCCCGCTTCCTGGCCCTGCTGGCCTACACCGACAGCCACGGCCGCTGAGACCGGGCAGTCGACAAGTAGTAAGGGATTGAATGCATGCGCGCCTTAGCTGAGTTCATCATGCGCGGTCGCGTGCAGGCCACTCTGGTAGTGGCTGGATGTGCAGCATTGCCGTTGTTGTATTGGTTGGGTGCTGCCGCGGGATGCCTTGTGCTTCTGCGGCGCGGTTTGCAGGATGCCGTTGGCGTCCTGGCCCTGGGGTTGCTGGCCGCCTTGATCTGGTGGCTGCAATTGGGCGAACCCAAAGTGCTTATGGTGCTGCTGGGGTCGTCGAGCCTTGCGTTGGTTTTACGCGCAAGTGAGTCCTGGGTCCGCACGCTGCTGGTCAGCGTGGCATTGGGGTTGGTGTTTTCAGTGTTGCTCGGCGCGGCTTTCCACCCGCAAATCGAGGCGCTGGCGCAAGAGATCGTCAAGGTCCTGCCGCTGGCTCTCGGGGAGCTCTACCAGCAATTGTCGGTAGACGAGCGAGCGCGCCTTGCGGCGCTGATAGCACCGGCCCTGATCGGCCTGATGGCGGTGGTGTTGCAGATTGTCAGTGTGCTGAGCCTGATGCTTGGGCGTTACTGGCAGGCGTTGTTGTACAACCCGGGTGGTTTTGGTCGCGAGTTTCGCAGTATCAGAATCCCCGCGGGCCCGGCGATGTTGCTGCTGGCATGCATGGTGGTCGGACCGAACTTCGGTCCAGAGGCGGCCTTGTTATTGCTGTTTTGCAGCGTACCGCTGGTGTTCTCCGGGCTGGCCCTGATTCACGGGCTGGTGGCGCAGAAGCGCCTGGCCAGGTTCTGGCTGGTGGGGTTGTACGTCACGCTGATGCTGTTCATGCAGCTGATCTATCCGTTACTCGTGGTTTTGGCCATTGTCGACGGCCTGATTGATTTTCGCGGTCGTCTGGCGCCGAAAGACGCCGATAACGCGAACGGTGAAGGTTAAAAGTTAGAGGATTTTCACATGCAACTGATCCTTCTGGAAAAAGTCGCCAACCTGGGCAACCTGGGCGACAAAGTGAACGTTAAGGCCGGCTACGGTCGTAACTACCTGCTGCCATACGGCAAAGCCACCGCTGCAACCGCTGCCAACCTGGCTGCGTTTGAAGAGCGTCGTGCTGAGCTGGAAAAAGCAGCAGCAGACAAAAAAGCTTCGGCCGAAACTCGCGCTGCCCAACTGGCTGAGCTGGAAGTGACTATCACTGCCACCGCCGGTGACGAAGGCAAGCTGTTCGGTTCGATCGGCACCCACGACATCGCTGACGCACTGACCGCCTCTGGCGTTGAAGTTGCGAAAAGCGAAGTTCGTCTGCCGAACGGCACCATCCGCAACGTAGGTGAATTCGACGTAGCCGTGCACCTGCACGCTGAAGTTGAAGCCACTGTACGCGTTGTCGTGGTAGCAGCTTAAGTCGCACCTAACTGACTGGCACCTCGCGTGCCAGGCGGTTAACATCGGGCACGATCCTGTTTACAGGTCGTGCCTTTTGTTTTTTTCACACCCCCTAATTCCAAGTGGCCATGAACGATATTTCAGCTCCTGAGCAATACGATCTGCAAACCGCTGCCCTGAAGGTGCCGCCGCATTCCATCGAGGCCGAACAGGCCGTGCTCGGTGGTTTGATGCTGGACAACAACGCCTGGGAACGCGTGCTGGATCAAGTCTCGGACGGTGATTTCTATCGTCATGACCACCGCCTGATCTTCCGCGCCATCGCCAAGCTGGCCGACCAGAACTCACCGATCGACGTGGTGACCCTGGCCGAGCAGCTGGACAAGGAAGGCCAGACCTCCCAGGTCGGCGGCCTGGGCTACCTCGGTGAGTTGGCCAAAAACACGCCGTCCGTCGCCAACATCAAGGCATATGCCCAGATCGTTCGCGAGCGCGCCACTTTGCGCCAGTTGATCGGCATCAGCACCGAAATCGCCGACAGCGCCTTCAACCCCGAAGGTCGCAGCGCCGCCGAGATCCTTGATGAGGCCGAGCGCCAGATCTTCCAGATCGCCGAAGCCCGGCCGAAGACCGGCGGCCCGGTCAGCGTCAACGACCTGCTGACCAAGGCCATCGACCGCATCGATACGCTGTTCAACACCGACAACGCCATCACCGGCATCTCCACCGGCTACACCGACCTCGACGAGAAGACCAGCGGCCTGCAGCCGTCCGACCTGATCATCGTCGCCGGCCGTCCATCCATGGGTAAAACCACCTTTGCGATGAACCTGGTGGAAAACGCCGTGTTGCGCAGTGACAAGACCGTGCTGGTGTACTCCCTGGAGATGCCAGGCGAATCGCTGATCATGCGGATGCTCTCGTCCCTGGGCCGTATCGACCAGACCAAAGTACGCGCCGGTCGCCTGGAAGACGACGATTGGCCGCGCCTGACCTCGGCGGTCAACCTGCTCAACGACCGCAAGCTGTTCATCGATGACACCGCGGGCATCAGCCCGTCGGAGATGCGCGCGCGTACCCGCCGCCTGGTGCGTGAACACGGCGATATCGCCCTGATCATGATCGACTACCTGCAACTGATGCAGATCCCGGGTTCCAGCGGCGACAACCGGACCAACGAGATTTCCGAGATCTCCCGGTCCTTGAAAGCCCTGGCCAAGGAATTCAACTGCCCGGTGGTGGCGCTGTCGCAGCTCAACCGTTCCCTGGAACAACGTCCCAACAAGCGCCCGGTGAACTCCGACTTGCGTGAATCCGGAGCGATCGAGCAGGATGCCGACGTGATCATGTTCGTCTACCGTGACGAGGTGTATCACCCGGAGACCGAGCACAAAGGCATTGCCGAAATCATCATCGGCAAGCAGCGGAACGGCCCGATCGGCTTTATCCGCCTGGCGTTCATCGGCAAATACACGCGTTTCGAGAACCTTGCGCCGGGCAGTTACAACTTCGACGACGACGAATAATCCTTCTGTTCAATTCCTACTGTTATCGTCGGAATTGGTCAAAATTTGTGCTATATTCCGCGCCCGCGATTTTTCATCTCAACACCGGTCACCGTCATGCAAACAGCCAAGCCGTTATTTGACTATCCCAAGTACTGGGCCGAATGTTTCGGTCCTGCGCCATTCCTGCCGATGAGCAGGGAGGAGATGGATCAGCTTGGCTGGGATTCCTGCGACATCATCATCGTCACCGGTGATGCCTACGTTGACCATCCGTCGTTCGGCATGGCGATCATCGGCCGGCTGCTGGAGTCCCAGGGCTTCCGCGTCGGGATCATTGCCCAGCCGAACTGGCAGTCCAAAGACGACTTCATGAAGCTCGGCGAGCCGAACCTGTTCTTCGGCGTCGCGGCCGGCAACATGGACTCGATGATCAACCGCTACACCGCCGACAAGAAAATCCGCTCCGACGACGCCTACACCCCTGGCGGCATGGCCGGCAAACGCCCGGACCGCGCGAGCCTGGTGTACAGCCAGCGGTGCAAGGAAGCCTACAAGAACGTGCCGATCGTGCTCGGTGGCATCGAAGCGTCCCTGCGCCGCATCGCCCACTACGACTACTGGCAGGACCGGGTGCGCAATTCGATCCTGATCGACGCCACCGCCGACATCCTGCTGTACGGCAACGCCGAGCGGGCCATCGTCGAAGTGGCCCAGCGCCTGTCGTGGGGCCACAAGATCGAAGACATCACCGATGTGCGCGGCACTGCGTTCATTCGCCGTGATACGCCCGAAGGCTGGTATGAGGTGGACTCCACCCGTATCGACCGTCCGGGCAAGGTCGACAAGATCATCAACCCATACGTGAATACCCAGGACACCCAGGCCTGCGCCATCGAGCAGGAAAAGGGGCCGGTTGAAGATCCGCAGGAAGCCAAGGTCGTGCAGATCCTGGCCAGCCCGCGCATGACCCGTGAGAAGACCGTGATCCGCCTGCCATCGGTGGAAAAAGTCCGTGGTGACGCGGTGCTTTATGCCCACGCCAACCGCGTGTTGCACCTGGAAACCAACCCAGGCAACGCCCGGGCCCTGGTGCAGAAACACGGCGAAGTGGACGTGTGGTTCAACCCGCCGCCCATTCCGATGACCACCGAAGAAATGGACTACGTGTTTGGCATGCCTTACGCACGTGTCCCGCACCCGGCGTATGGCAAGGAAAAAATCCCGGCCTACGACATGATCCGTTTCTCGGTGAACATCATGCGCGGCTGCTTCGGCGGCTGTACCTTCTGCTCGATCACCGAGCACGAAGGCCGCATCATCCAGAACCGTTCCGAAGAGTCGATCATTCGCGAGATCGAAGAAATCCGCGACAAGGTTCCGGGTTTCACCGGCGTGATTTCCGACCTCGGCGGCCCGACCGCGAACATGTACCGCATCGCCTGCAAGAGCCCGGAAATCGAATCCGCGTGCCGCAAGCCGTCGTGCGTGTTCCCTGGCATCTGCCCGAACCTGAACACCGACCACTCGTCGCTGATCCAGTTGTATCGCAGCGCCCGTGCGTTGCCGGGTGTGAAGAAGATCCTGATCGCCTCCGGCCTGCGCTACGACCTGGCCGTTGAGTCGCCGGAGTATGTGAAGGAACTGGTCACCCACCACGTCGGTGGTTACCTGAAGATCGCCCCGGAACACACCGAGGAAGGTCCGCTCAACCAGATGATGAAACCGGGCATCGGCAGCTATGACAAGTTCAAGCGCATGTTCGAGAAGTACACCAAGGAAGCGGGCAAGGAGCAGTACCTGATCCCGTACTTCATCGCCGCCCACCCTGGCACCACCGATGAAGACATGATGAACCTGGCCCTGTGGCTCAAGGGCAACGGTTTCCGCGCCGACCAGGTGCAAGCGTTCTACCCGTCGCCGATGGCCACCGCCACCGCGATGTACCACTCGGGCAAGAACCCGCTGCGCAAGGTCACCTACAAGAGCGACGCGGTGACCATCGTCAAGAGCGAAGAACAGCGCCGTCTGCACAAGGCGTTCCTGCGCTACCACGACCCGAAAGGCTGGCCGATGCTGCGCGAAGCACTGACCCGCATGGGCCGCGCCGACCTGATCGGGCCGGGCAAGGATCAACTGATCCCGTTGCACCAGCCGGCCACCGACAGCTACCAGAGCGCGCGTCGCAAGAACTCGACGCCGGCCGGCAGCCATAAGGTCGCCAAGGAAACCACCACCAGGATCCTCACCCAGCACACCGGCCTGCCGCCCCGTGGCAGCGACGGCAGCAACCCGTGGGACAAGCGCGAGCAAGCCAAGGCCGCGGCCATGGCGCGCAACAAGCAGGCCGCCAAGGAACGCGCGGATGCGGCCAAGGGCAAGGGCGGCAAGCCAGCCCGCAAGCCGGTGGTACCGCGTTGATCGTTGCCTGAATATGCCAAACGCCAGCCTCGTGCTGGCGTTTTGCTTTCTAGCCGGTGGGGAGTCTGTTTGTTAAGGTGGCGGCCATTAAATCGCTATCGGGAGCAAGCCGAATCGTCGCACCGGCCCTCCCACATTTTGAATGTATTCACACTTCAAATGTGGGAGGGGGCTTGCCCCCGATGGCGTCAGTCCAGTCCCCAACTTTTCAAGGAAGAACACCCCCATGAGCAACCCCCTGCTCAACATCGGCATGGACTCCAACCGCTCGCAGTTCATGGCGCGCCAGCGCATCGAGAGTGAAGTCGACCTGCCTCGGCTGTTTGCCATCATCGACGCCGACCCCGGCATCGTCGGCGCGGGCGTGGTGTATATCGACGCCGACTTCAACGTCGTGACCCTGCGCGAGTTCAAGCCGATCTGCAGCATTCGACCCAAGCGCATCATTGTGCGCGAGGCGCAGAAATACATCGCCCCGGCGCAGTTTGCCGACCAAGTGCTGAACAACCCGCGGGAGTCGCGACTGGTGAGTGAAGCCTTCAACACCACGTTGTCCTGCGGCGGCGCGGTCATTGGCTGGCTGGTGGTGTTGAGCGGCACCATCGCTATCCCGTTCACCGCTGGGGCCAGCACGGTCGTGACGGCCATCGGCTATACCGCCGCCTCGGCGAGCACCGTGTCGTGCCTGGTCGGTGGGTTCCGCACGCGCAACGAAATCGTCAACCCGTCGATGAATGATTACCTGGATAACGAAGAGTGGTACCAGACGGCGACCAAAGTCCTCGACGGTGCCGCCTTGGTCGGCGTGGGCGCCTCGGCGCTGACGACAGTCAAGCTGGTCAACGTCACTCGTGCTGCCACGGGTAAAAGCCTGCGTCAGGTGCTCAAAGGCCTGAACGGGCAGGAGCGGGAGAAACTCACCAAAGAGCTGCTGAAAGTGGCCGACCCGCAAATGTCGAACAAGATGCGCAAGCTGCTGCAACTGAGCGGCGAGTTGCCCAAACGCTTTACGCCGACCCAGCTCAAGCACGCCACCTATGTCCAATTGGGCGATGCCTTCAGTGCGGGGCTGAGCGTCTGGGGCTTGAAGCGTTCGGATAACTACAAACAGGCCAAGACCTTCGCGATTGGCTTGTACGAAGAGGCCGAGTGATGAGTGGTGTTCCTTCGCTTAAACCGTTTTTGCTGGAGCATTTTCCCGCATTCATCGGCGTGATTCTCGCTGGTTGCCTCGGCGGTTCGGCGGCGATTTCCCTGGCGGCCAGCACCTATTTTTCCGACGTGCCCATGGCAACCAATGCCACTGTGTCGTGGTTTGTGGTGATAGCCGCCGCGCTGTTCGTGGCCAACAGCAACTTCCTGGTGGTGCGCGGCCGAGCCTGGGCCGTGTGGGCGATGGTGGCGTTTTTTACGGTGTGCCTGTTGGTCGTGCTGCCGACACTGCTCTACCGGCCGCACTGGTTTATCTATGGTGAAAGCCTGTTCTGGCCATTGCTGGGGTTGTTGCTGATCAACAGCAAGGGCTATCGGTCGATGGTCAAGAAGTTGGTTGAAGTGCGGCGGTTGCGGGAGGCGGCCAAGGCGGGGCTGTAGCCTCGGCACGTGGTTTCAGATTTTGACGTTCTGGCGAATGTTCCAGCCGTATTTGACGGCGCCGCCGTCCTTGCCGCCGTCGGATTTCTGCGGCTGGTAGCTGACTTCGACCGTGGCGAAGTTCAGGGCTATCACCTCAGTCAGCACATCGCTGCTGGTCACCGCGTCGGTTTGGTAGGACGTGACCATCACTTCCTTCAGCGTGATCACCAGATACTCCACGGCATTGCTGCCACCGGCCTTGCGCACCACCAACCGTGCCTCCGGGTAATGCTTGCCGGTGGAGCAGGCCATCATCAGGTTGGGTGAAGACTTGTCCATGACCTTGGAGACAGACAGGTTTTCAATATTGACCTTGCCGGCACCGCCGCCGCTGCCGGTATGCATCGAACCGGTCTGGGACATGCCCCAGCCCCATCGGCTGATCTCGATTTCGTCGCGATGGGCCTGGTCTTTGGACTCGCCCTTGATGTCCCCCAGCTTCAAAAACATATCAGTTGCCATTGTCACTCCCTGTTTTGGTGTGCGCCGGTAGTGGCGCGGGGCGTACTTTTTCTTATTCGGGATATGGCTTACAAGGGGCGGCATCACGATCAGGAAGTGCCTGTCCGGATAAAGCGAAGCTTCTGACATTTTTCGGGGATAGGCAGTCTTTACCCTCTGCGCTCTTGTGAACCTCAGGAGTAAAGGGATGACTTCCAGCGTATTCAGAGACAGTTTCCTCAGTCCCAATTACATGACGCGGCAGCGGCTGGAAAGCAGTATTGATCTGCGCAAGTTATTTGCGGCGATTGATGCTGATCCGGCCATCGTCGGTGCCGGCGTGGTGTACATCGACGCGCAGCTACGGATGGTTGTACTGCGTGAATTTCAGCCGATTTGCAGTATCGCGCCGAAGAATGTGATTTTGCGCGAGGCGCCCAGCTATGTCGGGCGGGTGGAGTTCGCTCGGCAACTGGCGAATGAGCCGCGAGAGTCGCAGGTGGCGTTTGAGGCGGTGAATACAGCTTTGGCGTGTACTTCTGCGGTAATCAGTTGGATCGTGGTACTGAGTGGATCGGCGCTCAGTCCGTTCAGCTTTGGGGTTACTGGGGTGGTAGCTGCGATAAGCTTTACATCAGCAACAGCCAGTTCAATTCAGTGCTTAGTTGGCGGCCAGAGGACTCGCAACGAAATTATTGACCCGGCTCTTAACGATGCTCTGGATAGCGAGCCATGGTATCAGGCTGTGACGATTGGTTTGGATGCTGTTTCGCTACTGGGCGCTAGTGTCTCGGCACTGGCAACTATACGACTGGTTAATGCGACAAGAAAATCTACCGGAAAAACTTTGCCGCAGGTGTTGAAAGGACTGAGTCGTCAAGAGCGAGCAAAGTTGACCCAGGAGTTGTTGAGTATTCGGCACCCGGAAATGACCCGGAAAATGATCAGGTTGAAGCAACTCGCTGGAAAAATGCCAAAGCGTTTTACGCCCGCAGAAGTAAAACAGGGCACTGTTTTGCAGATTCAAGACGCTCTAGGTGCTGCCTTAGGGGTTGCTAGCAGTTCGATGTCTGGGAATATTCGCACTGTCGCGGTCGGAATTTATGAGGAGATGACCGAGTGATATTGCTGCTGCCCCTTCGCCCTTTTCTCAAGCGTTATTTACCCGTGTTTCTCGGGGGGATTTTTTCAAGCATTTTTGCTGGATCTTCCGTAGTGGTGGTAGTGCAAAATTACTATCTCAAAGCCATTTCTTTAGCTATTTCGGCACAAGTAGCGTGGTGGGCATGTGTCGTTCTGGCATGCGCCTTGAGTCTTAGCAACATTATGATTGTCCGTGGGCGACGAGACTGGGTGTGGGTCATGGTTGTCTATTTTGGAGCCTGCCTGGTTACCGCTCTTCCGGCCATTCGTTATTCCCCTCATCTGTTCATCTATGCCGAAAGTTTGTTTTGGCCATTGCTTGGTCTGCTGATTCTCAACAGCAAGCGTCATCGTGAGATGCGTGGGAAGCTTGTTGAACTTCGTTTTAGGCGAAAACGGATACGGAAAATTGCTGACAGGCTACAAAAAAGGTGATTTTGCTTTGATTAATTGGGAGCGTTGCCTCATTCCCGACAACTTACTGTTCGGGAACATCCGGATCGTCGCGGTTGGGCTGTATGAGGATATATCAGAGTGAGACTTCTCGGACGGAAACCTCTCATACCGGTGCGCCCTTTTCTTTTGCGCTACTTTCCCGTGTTTATCGGCGTAATTTTAGCGGGCATCTTCGGCAGTTCTTCTGTTGTTGTGCTGGTGGAAAACTATTATTTACCATCGTTATCGAACGCTGCTGCTGAAAGTGCATGCGTGCTCTTGGCCTGGTTTATCACCCACTGCAATTTCATGATTGCCTACGGGCGACCTGAGTGGGTCTGGGGCATGTATGGCCTTTTCATCGCCTGCCTGTTGGTCGCTGTGCCAGGTTTTCATTTTTCACCGAACCCATTCATTTACGCGGAATGCTTCTTTTGGCCGGTACTCGGCCTGCTGCTGCTTCGCAGCAAACGCCACCGGGAACTGCGTGCCAAATGCGTAGAACTTCGCCATATGCGCGGGAAGGTAAGGGTGGCCA
>NZ_VJWO01000059.1:0-35726 GCF_014889455.1 Pseudomonas sp. K8 | reverse complement strand
AGCCCTGAACACGCGACAAACTTTGGCACCACGGCCGTCATGGCTTCGACCGGCACTGCGGGCGCTGTCGGGAGGGTCGCCGGAACACTCGGCAGCGACCTTGGCGCCTGGGCCATACGAGGACTGGCCGGAGCCAGTTCAGCACTCAACGTCGTGCTGCTGGCTTTTTGGCCAAGGGATATGGGTGATTCGACGCTCTACACCCCAGAACAACTGGCAGGTATGCGCTCGGCCAGTACGCGAGTGCGGTTTCAGTTTCGCCAGGATGAATCAGGTGAACTACGCGTCTACGGCATACATACCAAGCCTGAAAGTGGCGCTGATCGTGTGTCTGTTGCGCAAGCCAGTTGGAATGCGGACAAGAGCGCGATGGTCGCGGTGCTAGATGGCATCAGCATCACTTGGACGCCGAACAACGGGCCGGTGGTCAGTACGCCGAGCCCGTATCCGGGTACACCGGAACGCTTGGATAATTTGTTCGTTCATCCGGTTGCGGTGGGGCAGGAGTCGGCAATCAGTCACTACCCAGGTCAGGATGCAGAGGATGTTACCTGGCAGGACACGATCATTACGTTTCCTGCTGACTCGGGTATGCCGCCGTTGTATTTGGTGTTTGCCAAGCCAGCGGTCAGACCATTGGAAGTCGATATCTATGGTGCGTTCAACGGACGACTACGTAAGGGGCTGCATGTGGATCATATGCCTTCGCAGGCGGCAATAAGACGTCATCTCGAACGCTATGCAATAAGCTTTACAGAGAAGCAGCTTAAGGACACGTTAAATAATGCTGCAAGCATTGCGATTCCGTCTCACATCCACCAGAAGTTTAGTGAGACCTACGGCTGGCGAAACACGGAGGAAAAACAGGCGTTAGATGCTGGCGATCTTCGTCATGCAGTAGACAGCAATTTCGATGCTATCAAGCCATACCTTCTGGATCACGGCTTCGCCGAGTCTGATCTTGAGATGGCGCGTACTCAAATGCATAAGGTCAACGAAAATCAGGGGTGGTACTAGAATGGACGCAGTAAAAATCAATCGTTTGGTGAGAGGCTTGGGCAGCACTTACAACGATTTTATTGCCGCGGGCTTACTTCTCGTAGGGTCGATAAAACCTTTATTTGCAGATAGCCAAAATACCCATTTCATCCATAAGC
The DNA here is from genome assembly GCF_014889455.1 of Pseudomonas sp. K8. Taxonomy (NCBI): domain Bacteria; kingdom Pseudomonadati; phylum Pseudomonadota; class Gammaproteobacteria; order Pseudomonadales; family Pseudomonadaceae; genus Pseudomonas; species Pseudomonas sp. K8. The sequence goes on along the minus strand of NZ_VJWO01000059.1, from coordinate 34,569 downwards.
CGGAACCAGGCATTGAGCTTTGGTTTTGGGCTGAAACCATGCGGTTAGAGCGCGTCGTTTTTTGCCTGATTGCACTGGCGGAGGGAGAGCCCAAGTACGCGGGTGAGCTACCCGCACCATTCGGCCTATCGATGAACCAAGAGAGTATCCATAACACACTTGGGAAACCGCACGAGTCCAAAGGGCCAGTGAAGTTACCGCTGCCGATTGGGACTACAGGAGGATGGGATTCCTATCGTCTCAGTTTGGAGTTTCACTCGAACGCGAGGGTGGCTGCGCAGTATTTACCAGATAAATCCGTATGTGGTTTAGCGTTCACTTTGGTTGACATGGGCCGTGATTGACCGGAGACAAGGTGGTTTATCTGCTGCTGATGGGCGGCGACAAATCAACACAAAGCCGAGACATCCAGCGTGCAATACACATGGCAAAAAATCTTGGCCGCAAGGAGTGACTTATGAGCGAATCCTTTACCCGTTTTGATGCCGCAAAATATCTCAAGACTCCTTTTGAGATGGCCGCCTATCTGGATGCTTGCTTTGAAGAAGATGCTGGCGACGGTCTGTTGATTCGCACAGCGCTGAACGATATCGCTCGCGCCCAAGGCATGACCCAAGTCGCTCGCGACGCCGGCCTGGGGCGAGAAAGTTTGTACAAAGCCCTCTCCAGCACTGGCAATCCCGAGTTCGCGACTATCATGAAAGTCATGAAAGCGCTGGGCCTCAAGCTTCACGCCACCGCGCTCTGACACACTGCGACACCAAACCACACCGCCACTTTTTACTTATCCCCCCCGATCAGGCTAAATACCCGCCTGATCGTTTAACCCTACGGATTGTCCGCCATGGCCCGTCAACGCTTTGCAATCGTCTGGATCGCCTGCTTTGCAGTGCTGTTCAACGCCTTTGCCATGCCGCTGGCCGGGGCGATGCAGCAGTCCAAGGACCCCGCGCAGCAACTGTTGTGGGGCAGTTTCTGTTCGTCCAATGGCGCCAGCCTGAAAACCGTTGCCCTGGGCAAGTTGGACATTCCGGCACCGGCGCAGGACGATCATTCCGCCATGCAGCATTGCTGGTGTTGCTCGGGCTCGGCGCCGTTGGTGGCGTTGCCGGGGCATGTGCCGCAGTTGTATGTCACGCGGTTCGAGGCGGCGCAGAGCCTGCCGCCACCGTCATTGCAGTCCCCGACGCCGCGCCAGCAATGGCCGAGCCTTAACCCGCGCGCCTCTCCAACGGTCTGATGGTCTTCGCAAGTGAACTGCGTTTAGAACCGTTCTGGAGAACTGCCATGCTCAAATCTTCCCTGCTTCTGGCCGCATTGCTGCTGCCGGTGTTCAGTGCTGCCAATGCCGACGACTTCAAGGCCGGCGACCTGCTGGTCAGCGATCCCTGGTCCCAGGAATTGCCCCCCAACGCGCCGACCGTCGCGGCCTACTTTGTGGTTCACAATACCGGCGAAACCCCGGACCGCCTGCTCAGCGCCAAGACGCCAGTGGCGGACAAAGCCGAACTGCATGAGCATGTGATGCAAGGCGCATTGATGAAGATGCAACAAGTGCCCAGCGTTGCCGTGCCGGCCAAGGGTGACTTGACCTTCGCGCCCATGGCCTATCATGTGATGTTGCTGGGCCTCAAAGACCGCAGCGTACTGGCCGACGGCAAGCACTTCCCACTGACCCTGACCTTCGAAAAAGCCGGGGACGTCGAGGTGCAAGTGTCCGTGCAGAAAGTCCCGCCGATGGCGCCCCACGAGCATAAACACGGCGAGTAGGCCAACACTTGATGGGCGCCCCTCGCGCCAGGTTGTCCGCGCCGCGCCGCAGGCCCGTGAGCCTTAAGCGCGGCAGTTGGATCAGCCTGTTCGCCATGCTGATGATCTTTATCGGTCCGCTGATTTCCCAAGCGATGCCGATGAATCAGCACGCCGGTATGTCCATGAGCATGTCCATGGACATGCCCGAGTGCCACGGCGAACCGCAACACCGTCCGCCTCAAAAACAAGCCCCCGACGAACACCACGTCCTCTGGGAAAAGTGCGGCTATTGCAGCCTGCTCTTCAGTTGCCCGGCACTGCCCGGCAGCGTGTCCTACCTCACCCTCGGCGCCCCATCGCCGGCCAACGCCCTCATCCCCTCACCGCGCCTGGGCCATGCCCGGCAGAGCATTTTCCCCGGCGCGCGCAGCCGTGCCCCACCCATCGCCGCGTAAGCACTTGACACCGTTACTTCACCCCGGCCGACGTTAGACAGACAGCCACAGGCTGCTGGCCGTGTTGTTTACGATTGATAGATGGAATTTTTCATGTCCAGGTTTTCTGCTGACACCCGTTTGGGAAGCACTCCCGTGTTCGCCGTTCTGTGCGGCGCGCTCTTGATGCCACAGGCCCATGCCGATACCGATGAGCACGCCGAACACGAACTGAGCCCCACCGTGATCACCGCGATCGCCCCCAGCTCGCCGCTGACCGTGGTCACCAACCCGAAAGACCCGCGCCAGCCGGTGCCCGCCAGCGACGGCGGCGACTATCTCAAGACCATCCCCGGCTTCGCCCTGGTGCGCAACGGCGGCACCAACGGCGACCCGGTGCTGCGCGGCATGTTCGGCTCGCGCCTGAACATCCTCACCAACGGCAGCATGATGCTCGGCGCCTGCCCGGGCCGGATGGACGCGCCCACCTCGTACATTTCCCCGGAAACCTACGACACACTCACCGTGATCAAAGGCCCGCAAACCGTGCTCTGGGGCCCGGGCGCGTCGGCCGGCACCATCCTGTTCGAGCGCGAGCCCGAGCATTTCGGCGAACTGGGCACGCGGCTCAACGCCAGCGTGCTGGCCGGCTCCAACGGGCGCTTCGACAAAGTCATCGACGCCGCTGCCGGCGGGCCCCTGGGTTACGTGCGGGTGATCGGCAACCAGGCACACGCCGACGACTACAAGGACGGCAACAACGACACCGTCGCCTCGCGCTACGACAAGTGGAACGGTGACGTCGCGGTCGGTTTCACCCCCGACGCCGACACCCTGCTCGAACTCACCGCCGGCCGCGGCGATGGCGAGGCGCGCTACGCCGGGCGCGGCATGGACGGCTCGCAGTTCCTGCGCGAAAGCCTGGGGCTGCGCTTCGAAAAATCCAATATCGGTGAGGTGCTGGACAAGGTCGAGGCCCAGGTCTACTACAACTACGCCGACCACGTCATGGACAACTACAGCCTGCGCGTCCCGTCGGGCACCGGGATGATGGCAGGCCCCATGGCCTCCAACGTCGACCGCCGCACCCTCGGCGCGCGGATCAAGGCGACCTGGCGCTGGGCCGACCTGCAACTGATCGGCGGTCTGGATGCGCAGACCAACGAACACCGCCAGCGCAGCAGCATGGGCGTCGACACCTACAAGGATTTGCCGCGCAACAAAGACGCCAACTTCCATAACTACGGCGTATTCGGCGAACTGACCTGGTACGCCGCCGACCGCGACCGCCTGATCACCGGCGCGCGCCTGGACCGCGCCTCGGCCCGGGACTTCCGCCAGACCATCGGCTCAGGCATGTCGGCACGCGCCAACCCGACCGCCGACGACACCCGCGCCGACACCCTGCCCTCGGGCTTCATGCGCTACGAGCACGACCTGGCAGACACCCCGACCACGCTCTACGCCGGGCTGGGCCACGCCGAACGCTTCCCGGACTACTGGGAACTGTTTTCCCCCAACACCGGCGCGGCCGGTTCGGTCAACGCGTTCGATGGCGTGAAACCGGAAAAAACCACCCAGCTCGACTTCGGCGCGCAATACAAGACTGCTGACCTCGAAGCCTGGGCCTCGGGATACGTCGGGCAGGTGCGCGACTTCATCCTGTTCGACTACCGGACCGGAATGATGGGCACCACGTCCCAGGCGCGCAACGTCGACGCACGGATCATGGGCGGCGAACTGGGCGCGGCGTACAAGCTGACCCAAAACTGGAAGGCCGACGCCACCCTCGCTTACGCCTGGGGCAAGAACAGCAGCGACGGCAAGCCCCTGCCGCAAATGCCGCCGCTGGATGCGCGCCTGGGCCTGACCTACAGCGAGGACGACTGGAGCGCCGGCGCCCTGTGGCGAGTGGTCGCCGCGCAAAACCGCATCGACCAGAACAAAGGCAACGTGGTCGGCAAGGACTACGACAAGAGCGGCGGCTTTGGCGTGTTCTCGCTGAACGCGGCGTACCGCATCAATAAAAACTTCAAGGTCAGCACCGGCGTCGACAACCTGTTCGGCAAAGCCTACGCCGAGCACTTGAACCTGGCCGGCAACGCCGGGTTCGGCTACCCGGCCAACGATCCGCAGGCCATCAAGGAGCCGGGGCGCACGCTCTGGACCAAGGTCGACATGAGCTTCTAAAACATCGGGATCAGCCCCCTCCCACACTTGAAATGCACTTCAAATGTGGGAGGGGGCTTGCCCCCGATGGCGGTGTAACTGACCCCAAAAAAACAAAACCTTGCGGAGCCCCCCTGATGAGCACACAAAAAATCTCCTTCTACAACCTGGCCTGGCGTTGGCACTTCTACGCCGGGCTGTTTGTCGCCCCCTTCATGGTGCTGCTGGCCCTGACCGGCATCATCTACCTGTTCAAGCCCCAGCTCGACCCGCTGATGTACGGCCACCTGCTCACCGTCCCCGCCGCCGAACGCGCACTGAGCGCCGACGAGCAACTGCAACGCGCCAAGGCCGCCTACCCCCAGGGCCGGCTCAGCAAATACCTGCCACCGGCCGACGCCACCAGCAGCGCACAGTTCGTCATGCACGACGGCGGCCGCGAAATGACGGTGTTCGTCGACCCGTATCGCGGCACCGTGCTCGGCACGCAGGACGCGAAAAACAACCTGCAAGCCATCGCCCGCGCCCTGCACGGCGAGTTGATGATCGGCACCGTGGGTGACCGCCTGGTCGAGCTCGCTGCCGGTTGGGGCGTGATGCTGGTGATCTCAGGCATGTACTTGTGGTGGCCACGCGGCAAGTCATCGTCCGGGGTGCTGTGGCCGCGCTTCAACACCCGTGGCCGTGTGTTCTGGCGCGACTTGCATGTCGTCACCGGTTTCTGGGGCGCGGCGTTGTTGCTGGTGATGCTGCTCAGCGGCATGGCCTGGACCGGCTTCTGGGGCAAGCAATACGCCGACCTGTGGAACCGCTTCCCGGCGGCGATGTGGAACAACGTGCCGACCTCCGATCAACAGGCGCGCGTGCTCAACACCTCGACGCAACAGACCGTGCCCTGGGCCATGGAAAACACACCGATGCCGGTGTCCGGCGACCATGCCGAACACATGAACCACGGCGCGATGCATGCCGCCCCCGCCGCGCCCACCATCAGCCTGCAACAGGTGGTCGACCTGGCCACCTCGCGCAAGGTCGAGCCCGGCTACAGCATCACCCCGCCCACCACCGCCGAGGGCGTATTCACTGTCTCGGTATTCGCCAACGACCCGCGCAATGACGCCACCCTGCATGTGGACCAGTACACCGGCAAGGTCCTCGCCGATGTGCGCTGGGAACACTACAACGGCGTGGCGCGGGCGACCGAGACCGGCGTGATGTTGCACGAGGGCAAGATGTTCGGCTGGGTGAATCAACTGATCGTGCTGCTGATCTGCCTGATGATCCTGCTCAGTGCCGTCAGCGGCGTGGTGATCTGGTGGAAACGGCGGCCGGTGGGTGGCCTCGGAGTGCCGCCGTTGCGTCATGACCTGCCGAAGTGGAAAACCGCGATGGTGATCATGCTCGGGCTGGCGATCGCCTTCCCGTTGGTGGGCGCGTCGCTGATCGTCGTGTGGGCGCTCGATCGCCTGCTGCTGTCGCGGCTGTTTGCGCAGCCTTCGCGGGTTTGACGTCCGGGTGCCGGTCAAGTGCCGCCGGGGAGCGGGCGATCCACGGCGGCCGGCTTGGTCAGCGCCGCGCCGTTGTCAGAGTTCGTCTTTGTCCCGGCCGTACAGCACGGCTTGCGGGTCCGGCTCGGCGAGTACGTCCTTGACCTGCCATTCCGCCCCCAGCGCCCCCGGTCGCGTCCAGAAGGTATCGGTTTCCAACACACTCAACGTGCCGGCCGCGCGCAAGCCGCTGACCAGCACGCTGGGCGAAGGCGACGAGTCGACACTCAGCAGTCGCGTCTCGTCCGCCGTGAACCCCGGCACATACTTCAGGAGCGCACCGCCGCGACACGCCAGGTAGACACTCTCGGCGACCGGACGGTTACTGCGGATGATGTCCAGGTACAGGCGCAGATCATTTTTGTCGGCAAAATTGTCCAGCAACCGCTGATCCAGCGACGATAGATTCAGGCCCAAAGGGATGACTTTGTAAAACGCCTGGAGCGCTTTGATGGTGTAGAAGAACAGCGGATGATCGGGGGTGATATCAAAGCCGAGATGACCGAACCAGAACAGCTGTGAAATCGTGTCCACCAACCACGCACGGTGGTCCTCCACCGGCTCAAGCGCCACGAGCCCCCGCGCCTTTGGCGGCGCCAGCACGGCGCCGAGGTATTCGCGGCCCTTGAAGCCGCCCAGCTGTTTTTCGGCCCAGCGCGCGGCGTCGTCGGCATGGCCGAACAGCGGCCCGCAAAAGGACAGGAAGTGTGGGTTGTCCTGGGCGGGCCAGGGCGCGGCCTTGGGTTGCCACTGCGCGGTGACGCTTTGTTCCTTGCCCCACACCGTGCTCCTGACACGCACATACAAGTCGCCCTTGGTCGCGAGCCCGCGCACGTAGTCGGCGACGCTGGAGGCGCCTTCGAGCAACTGCGGTCCGAGCGTTCGGGCCTCGCTGCTCAGCGCTTGCCGCTCGTGCCTTCGCAAGGAATACCTCAGCAGCGCGCCGTCGGCGCACAGCAGGTAGAGCGGCAGGGCACCGTTGCCGGCCAGGTTGCTGAGAAAATTGACCGCGCCGGCCAGTACCTGGGGCGAGAAGAAACTCAGCGCCATGTCATCGCTCGTCGGCGCAATCGCCACGGTGGAGGCGCACAGATACAAGCCATCCAGCGTATACCCCTGGGGCAACAGGCCATCGACGAAGACCTGTTCGAAACGCGTGTAATCGGCGCGCACCAACGGCAAGGTCGTCATGTACAGGTTTTTCCGCGCATCCTTGAGTACATAACCGAACTGCACCTGTGCCTGGGGCGACGACACTCGCTGCACATGACGCACGGCGTCGTAAGCCTGGGTAAAGAGCGGACCGCACGGCGCATCGGCAAACACCTGCTTGATCGCCAGCGCCGCGACCTCGGCCAAGTCCGGCACGAACGGCCCGCTCAACCGTCGCGGGTGGCCCCACAGGCGGTTGCCGTTGACCACCCGCAGATCGCCGGCCTTCGCCACCTGCGTGACGAAGTCGACCGGGAGCAGCGCTCCGCTGCGCAGTTGCCGTTCGACTTCATTGTCGGCCACATCCCCCCTGACCAGGTTCAACGGCGCCAACGTCAGCTTGAGCGCCTCCTCCTCCGCCGACCCCGTCAGTTGATAACGCAGGATGCCCCCCTCGGGGCCAAACACATATTCGCGCTTGATGTGGACTTCACGGAACAGCAGGTTCGACAGCACGCTCGTGGGCAACATGCTCTGATAGACCGCCTTTTGCGTGGCCGACAACAGTATCTGTGTCTCTTGCTTGAGCACCGAGCGGTAACGCGCGACGATGATACTTCCCGGCGGGTACAGCCCTTGCGCGATCGCCGGGTCGGGATAAATCCAGTTCAGCGCAAAGCCCTGAGGCGGCACCACCAGCGGATCAGTCGCGACGAACACACCATCGGGCAGCCTGAGCAGGACGCCGCCATAGGTGCGGCGCCGGCCCTCACCGACAATGCCCGCGGCATACCGTGCCGCATCGTCCGGGTTGGCAAACGCGGGCCCCACGCGACGGCGGGTCAGGTGTTCGTAACCCGTCCAGGTGCGCGACACCCGCCCTTGCTGGTCCCAGCATTGGCTGGTACGCACCACGTAGAGCTCGCCGCTGTTGGCCCACTCCCTGACAAAGGTCTGCGTCGTCTTTTCACCGGAGGCCAATGCGCTGGCGGCCTGTTCAAAGGCACTTTCCACCGGCCCGCCGCCGCCCACGCGAAATGGCAGCGCGACGAATCTCAACAGGCCCCCCTCCTGCGTTGAAAAGTACACCGGCAGGTTTCTACCGCCGTTGTACTTCACCCCTCTGCGCTGGCTCTCGTACAGCGCCTCGTACAACACCATCGGCATCACAAAATAGCGGGTCAGCCAGGCACTGGATGGCGACAGCCCGGTCGGTTGCCATTGCTGCGAACGAAACAGCCCGCAGAGCGAAAACCCAGCGGGAAACCGATAGTCATTGTCTTCTGTCGGTGCAAACACGCTGTTGAGATTGAACAGCTTGACCCGTTCATTGACGCCCACCACCTCGGTGGCCAGGTACAACGCCTTGTCCCGGTGCTTGAGGATAAACGCAAAGTACGCCTGCTCCGGCAGGTTGCGCCCATGGACCCGCGCATGCAGATCGCGGGCGGCTTCGTCTGCCGTGCCGAACAACGCGCCATAGGTCACATAGTCGGGAGCGCCGGTTCTGGGCGCGTACTCGAAAGAGGGCGTCCAGTCTTTATAGATCGGCGAACGCGGGCCCCATAACACATTGCCTTGGATCACCCGCAAGTCACCCGCCTCAGCCAACCGGGTGACCCACAGCGCGGGTTTGAACAGACCGCTGTCCAACCGTTTTTGCAGCACGCTGCCGGCCGGTTGCGGCGCAGCGCCGGCAGACACCAATGCCTCATGCGTGGAGCCGCTCGGGGTGTACGCCAGCAGGCAGTCCTCGGCAGCCGACATATACGCCGGGCGCCCCGACTGGATCACATCGTAGATTTGGGCGGTGCCAAAAATCTGCAGGTTGATGAGGGCGTCTTCGCGCGTCCAGTTGCGCTGATTGACCCAGCCGGGGTCGACCATCGACAGCGCCGGGTGGGAGCCGTAGCGGCCGTGAATCGCGTAAGCCTCGGGTGGGATCAACGGACCGGGTAGCTCCGTCGGAAAAAACAGCCTGAGGGCAAACGGGTTGGCGTCGCTGGCCAGGGGCTGGGTGATAAAGAAGCGGCCTTCTTTGTCCTTGAGTACATAGCCGCCGTAGGTTCGCTCACGTCTTGGGCCGATCTGCTCGTGGGCATACACCGCTGCGTCGTGGGCAGAAATAAAGGGCGGGCTCAATACCGCCGGATAGAAACCGTTCAACACCGCCGAACGGTTGTCCAGCGGGCCGACGACACGCCAGAGCAAGCCGGCCTGGACCACTGACACCGACGTCGCGGCAATCACCCGGCGCACATAGTCACGCGGGCTGAGGCTGCCGGCCTTCAGCGCGGCCTGGGCGCCATTGTCACCGAGCACGCCATCGTCGCCGGTGTTGACCAGCGCACCGGCATCACTGGGCGCTGGCACCTTGAGCTCAAGCAGTGCGTCATCCGAGGTTTCGATGTAAAGGCGCAAACCTCGGCTTTTGTTCTGTATGTCCCGGGTCGCTTCTGACTGCACGATGGCCGCCACCAGCTCCGCAGGGGTCGGGAATGTGGCATACAACCAGGACTCGTTTTCGGGGATGTCCGTTGGCGTGGCTTTAGAGCGGTAGTAGAGGGCTTCGAGCCGAAAGTTGGAGGGCAGCTTCAGTTTGCCGGAGGCTTGCTCGGGGAAGAGCCCGGCGGCAGAGAACAATGCCTTGGGCGCGAGCTCGGGGTAGGTCGCGATGTAACTTTCGCTTTGGGTGTGTTTCAGTACAAACCCGAAGGCATACTCGCCAGCCGCCGACGCCGACAGGGCTAGGGCCGCCATCACGGCCAATTCAGGCTGTGCGAATACCTGGGTGAAAAATGGCTGCTCCTGGGTCACTTGCGTCACGGCGGCATTGACTCTCCAACCCCGCTTCATCTGCCCACGCACGCCTCCCCATTGGCGGTTGGGCACCACTACCCGCAGGTCGCCGGCATCGGCGGTCATCCAGATCAATGACTCCCGATCCGTAGAAGCCGGGAACGGCTCCTCGCCGAGAAGGCGCTTTCTCAGCAGGACCTCCGCCGCCGAACCCGAGGTTGTGTACTTAAGCAGCGAGCCCTCGGGGCCGCACAAATAATGAGCGCGGACCGAGCTGCGATGCTCAATGATAAAACTCAGGTCCGCAGGCGAAAAAAAACTGATCATCATCGAAGCATGATCATCGCTAATCCCGGGGTTTCTCGCTTTCACCTGCTCCAGGTTCGGCGGGTGAGAATGGTAAAGCGCCTCGCAACTGTAGCCGTTGGGCGCGATGAAGTTGTCGTCGGCATCCGTGGCCAGCAAGATCCGATGATCGAAGGTCAACTGCTGGTCAGCGATTGGCGTCGTGGCGAAGTAGCGGTTGCCTTGTTTAAGAATGGCACCCCCGTATTCCTTGTCGGCCACCGAGTAGTCGATCCGCTCATAAGCCCAACGGGCGGCATCGTCGGCCGACATAAACAACGGGCTGAGCGCCGGAAGGACCGGTATATGTCCAGGGGTTTGTTGCGGCAGTTCCGTAAAGTCATTCATGTTTCACCTCATCGAAGAAAGCGTGCGTCCTGGCAAATAATCGCCGTGACGCACCCCTTCAAAGATGGAGTACACCGCTCGTTCAGAGACGGTAGATAGGTATGACTTATTTAGGCCCTGTACGAAAAGTACTGTCACAAACACCCAATCGCACACGCCAGTGAGGCCATTACTGCATCGCGTTTCGCGAGCTTGTCAAAGCGCGTATCGATGTGGCGGCTCTCCCGTGTATTGAATGCAAAGCGCGAATCCCGGAAGACCCGGACAGCAGCGTGGCACCGCATATTCATGCCCTCTTTCGGGGCTCCCGCCTGCACGACCCTGCGACCGCGAGCCAAAGCGGTGCGCCAGGCTTGCCCGCGACACCCTGCGTGACGATTTAAGTGGAGGTTTCGGGCCTTAGGCACAGGCCTTGCTATGCACTCTTCAGCTTCCAACTCTGCCACTAAAAAAATCAAATCCCCGGAGATCGCACCATGAAGCGTCGTAGTTTGCTCAAGGCTTTCACCCTATCGGCATCGATTGTCGCCATGGGCATGACCTGGACTGTGCAGGCCGCCGAGACCATCAAGGTCGGCATCCTGCATTCGTTGTCCGGCACCATGGCCATCTCCGAAACCTCGCTCAAAGACATGGCGTTGATGACCATCGACGAGATCAACGCCAAGGGCGGTGTGAACGGCAAGATGCTGGAACCGGTGGTGGTAGACCCGGCGTCGAACTGGCCGCTGTTCGCGGAAAAGAGCCGGCAGTTGCTGACCCAGGACAAGGTCGCCGTGGTATTCGGCTGCTGGACCTCGGTGTCGCGCAAATCGGTGTTGCCGGTGTTCGAAGAACTCAACGGCCTGCTGTTCTACCCGGTGCAATACGAAGGCGAAGAGATGTCGCCGAACGTGTTCTATACCGGTGCGGCGCCGAACCAGCAGGCGATCCCGGCGGTGGAATACCTGATGAGCGAAGAAGGCGGCAGCGCCAAGCGCTTCTTCCTGCTGGGCACCGACTACGTGTACCCGCGCACCACCAACAAGATCCTGCGCGCGTTCCTGCATTCCAAAGGCGTCGCGGATAAAGACATCGAAGAGGTCTACACCCCGTTCGGCCACGCCGATTACCAGACCATCGTCGCCAACATCAAGAAATTCTCGGCGGGCGGCAAGACCGCGGTGATCTCCACCGTGAACGGCGACTCCAACGTGCCGTTCTACAAAGAGCTGGCCAACCAGGGCCTCAAAGCCACCGACGTACCGGTGGTGGCGTTCTCGGTGGGCGAAGAAGAACTGCGCGGCATCGACACCAAGCCGCTGGTGGGCAACCTCGCCGCCTGGAACTACTTCCAGTCGGTAGAGAACCCGGTGAACACCAAATTCGTCGCCGACTGGAAAGCCTACGCCAAGAAACACAACCTGCCGGGCGCGGACAAAGCCGTGACCAACGACCCGATGGAAGCCACCTACGTGGGCATTCATATGTGGGCGCAGGCGGCGGAGAAGGCCAAGTCCACCGACGTCGACAAAGTGCGTGAAGCCCTCGCCGGCCAGACCTTCGCCGCGCCGTCGGGCTTCACCCTGACCATGGACAAGACCAACCACCACCTGCACAAGCCGGTGATGATCGGTGAGATCCAGGCCGACGGGCAGTTCTCGGTGGTGTGGCAGACCCAGGAACCGATCCGCGCACAGCCATGGAGCCCGTACATTCCTGGCAATGACAAAAAACCTGATTACGCCGTGAAAAGTAACTAAGCCCCGCCACGGCCCCCTGTGGGAGGGGGCTTGCCCCCGATAGCGGTGGATTAGTCAGCACATGCATTGCCTGACCCACCGCTATCGGGGGCAAGCTCCCTCCCACATAAAGCCGATGCGCGCACGATCAGGACATATTGTTATGCCCACTGCCCTCTACCGCTTGATCCTCACGGCCTTGCTGTTGCTGCCTGTTGGCGCACACGCCGGCGACGCCGAAGACTTCCTCGCCGCCAACCCGACGCAACAAGCCAAACTGCTGCAGGACTGGGCCGCCCAGCCCGACCCGGCGCGCATCGAGCTGGTGGACGCGCTGCAACAAGGCCAACTGACGGTCAACGGTGAAACCAAGACCGTGCGCCTGAACAACCGCCTGCGCGGTCTGATCGACAACGTACAGGCCAGCCTGCAACTGCTCGCCGCCGACCCCAAGGTACGCCTGGCCGCCGCGCAGACCCTGCAAAAAACCGCACAACCGGCGCAGCTCAAGTTCCTCGACCAGCGTGTCGCCGCCGAAACCGTCGAGGAGGTACACAGCGCCCTCAGCCTGGCCCTGGCCAACCTGCAACTGGTGGACAGCGACCCGCTGGTGCGTTTGGCCGCCGTGCGTCTGCTCGGCAGCACCGGCGACCCGCTGGCGCGCACACGCCTGGAAACCCTGCTCGCCCCCGGCGTGGAAACCGACGCCGCCGTGCATACCGCCGCCGAGACCAGCCTGGCCCAGGTCAAGCGCAAACTGATGCTGGGCGAACTGCTCGGCCAGGCCTTCAGCGGCATGTCCCTGGGCTCGATCCTGCTGCTCGCGGCCCTGGGCCTGGCGATCACGTTCGGCCTGCTGGGCGTGATCAACATGGCCCACGGCGAGATGCTGATGCTCGGCGCTTATTCCACCTATGTGGTGCAGTTGCTGATGCAGCGCTACGTGCCGCACGCCATCGAGTTCTACCCGCTGATCGCACTGCCGGTGGCGTTTTTCGTCACCGCCGCCATCGGCATGGCCCTGGAGCGCACGGTGATTCGTCACCTGTACGGCCGCCCCCTGGAAACCCTGCTCGCCACCTGGGGCATCAGCCTGATGCTGATCCAACTGGTGCGCCTGGTGTTCGGCGCGCAGAACGTCGAAGTGGCCAACCCCGCCTGGCTGTCCGGCGGCATTCAAGTGCTGCCCAACCTGGTGTTGCCGTACAACCGCATCGTGATCATCGCCTTCGCCCTGTGCGTGGTGGTGCTGACGTGGCTGCTGCTCAACAAGACGCGCCTGGGCCTCAACGTGCGCGCCGTCACCCAGAACCGCAACATGGCCGCCTGCTGCGGCGTGCCCACCGGGCGCGTGGACATGCTCGCCTTTGGCCTGGGCTCCGGCATCGCAGGGCTGGGCGGTGTGGCGCTGAGCCAGATCGGCAACGTCGGCCCCGACCTGGGCCAAAGCTACATCATCGATTCCTTCCTGGTCGTGGTGCTCGGCGGTGTCGGCCAATTGGCCGGTAGCGTGATGGCCGCGTTCGGCCTGGGGATCGCCAACAAGATCCTCGAACCACAGATCGGCGCCGTGCTCGGCAAGATCCTGATCCTTGCGCTGATCATTCTGTTTATCCAGAAACGCCCGCAAGGCCTCTTCGCACTGAAAGGACGGGTGATCGACTGATGAACCAGCCATTGATGCTCACGGCCACGCAAAAGGCCGGCCCCAAGCTGACGATTGCCGTCGGCGCGCTGATCCTCGGCGTGCTGCTGGCGCTGCCGCTGCTGTCGCTGCTGCCAGCGGACAACGCGCTGCATGTCTCGGCCTACACCCTGACGCTGGTGGGCAAGATCCTCTGCTACGCCATCGTCGCCCTCGCGCTCGACCTGGTGTGGGGTTACGCCGGGATGCTGTCCCTCGGCCACGGCCTGTTCTTCGCCCTCGGCGGTTATGCCATGGGCATGTACCTGATGCGCCAGGCCTCCGGCGACGAGTTGCCGGCGTTCATGACCTTTTTGTCGTGGACCGAATTGCCCTGGTACTGGGTCGGCACCGAGCACTTCCTCTGGGCGCTGTGCCTGGTGGTACTGGCGCCGGGGTTGCTGGCGCTGGTGTTCGGCTTCTTCGCCTTCCGCTCGCGGATCAAGGGCGTGTATTTCTCGATCATGACCCAGGCGCTGACCTTCGCCGGGATGCTGTTGTTCTTTCGCAACGAGACCGGCTTCGGCGGCAATAACGGCTTCACCAACTTCCGCAGCATCCTCGGCTTCGGCATCACCGAACCGGGCACGCGCGCGGTGTTGTTTGCCGCCACCGTGCTGTTGCTGGTGAGCAGCCTGTACATCGGCTGGCGCCTGGCCCGCAGCAAGTTCGGCCGGGTACTGACTGCCCTGCGCGATGCCGAGAACCGCCTGATGTTCTGCGGCTACGACCCGCGTGGTTTCAAGCTGTTCGTGTGGGTGTTGAGCGCGGTGCTGTGCGGCCTGGCGGGGGCGTTGTACGTGCCGCAGGTGGGCATCATCAACCCCAGCGAAATGTCACCGACCAATTCCATCGAAGCCGCTGTGTGGGTGGCCCTGGGTGGGCGCGGCACCTTGATCGGGCCGCTGCTCGGCGCCGGGGTGGTCAACGGCATGAAGAGCTGGTTCACCGTGGCGTTCCCGGAGTACTGGCTGTTCTTCCTGGGGGCGTTGTTCATCATCGTCACCCTGTATTTGCCCAAGGGTGTGATCGGCCTGTTGAAGAAACGGGGTGAACAATGAGAGTGACTGCGACGGCGGAATTTATGCTCGAACCTATTCTCGACACCGGCAACGGCCGCGATGCGATCGGCATCGGCCAGGCCGCCGGCACGGGCCTCGATACGCGCCACGGCACGATCCTGACCCTGGAAGACATCAGCGTCAGCTTCGACGGTTTCAAGGCACTCAACGCCTTGAACCTCTACATCGGCGTCGGCGAACTGCGCTGCATCATCGGCCCCAACGGCGCCGGCAAAACCACGCTGATGGACGTGATCACCGGCAAGACCCGGCCCAGCCACGGCAACGCCTGGTTCGGCGAAACCCTCGACCTGACTGCGATGAGCGAAGTGCAGATCGCCCAGGCCGGCATTGGCCGCAAGTTCCAGAAACCCACGGTGTTCGAAGCCTTGAGCGTGTTCGAAAACCTGGAGCTGGCGCAGAAGACCGACAAGTCGGTGTGGGCCAGCCTGCGCGCACGCCTGAGCGGGGAACAGAAGGACCGCATCGATGAAGTGCTCGACACCATCCGCCTCACCGCCTCGGTGCATCGCCCGGCCGGCCTGCTGTCCCACGGCCAGAAACAGTTCCTGGAAATCGGCATGCTGCTGATGCAAGACCCGCAACTGTTGCTGCTCGACGAACCGGTGGCGGGCATGACCGACGCCGAAACCGAATTCACCGCCGAACTGTTCAAGCGCCTGGCGGGCAAGCACTCGCTGATGGTGGTGGAGCACGACATGGGGTTTGTCGGTTCGATTGCCGACCATGTGACCGTGTTGCACCAGGGCAGCGTGCTGGCCGAAGGGTCGCTGGAACAGGTGCAGGAAAACGAGCGCGTGATCGAGGTATACCTCGGGCGCTGAGTTCGCTTTTTTGTAGGAGCGAGCTTGCTCGCGAAAATCGTTAACGATAACGCGGGCAGCCTGAATGCACGCGGCGCCCTCAGGTTTTTCGCGAGCAAGCTCGCTCCTACAGGGAATTGAGGAGGTTTTGAGAATGCTGCAAGTCGACAAGTTGCACCAATACTATGGCGGTAGCCACATCCTGCGCGGGCTTTCATTCGAGGTGCAGGTCGGCGAAGTCACCTGCCTGCTCGGCCGTAACGGCGTGGGCAAGACCACCTTGCTCAAGTGCCTGATGGGCCTGCTGCCCGCCAAAGAGGGCGCGGTGAACTGGGAAGGCAAGGCCATCACCGGTTTCAAGCCACACCAGCGCGTTCACGCCGGGATCGCCTACGTGCCCCAGGGCCGCGAGATTTTCGGGCGGCTGACCGTGGAAGAAAACCTGCTGATGGGCCTGTCGCGCTTTCCCGGCGCCGAGGCCAGGGAAGTGCCGGGGTTTATCTACGAACTGTTCCCGGTGCTGCTGCAAATGAAGCACCGCCGCGGGGGCGATTTGTCCGGCGGCCAGCAACAACAACTGGCGATCGGCCGCGCCCTGGCCAGTCGGCCGCGCCTGTTGATTCTCGATGAGCCGACCGAAGGCATCCAGCCGTCGGTGATCAAGGAGATCGCGGCGGTGATCAAGAAGCTCGCGGCCCGTGGCGACATGGCGATCCTGTTGGTGGAGCAGTTCTACGACTTTGCCGCCGAACTGGCCGACCAATACCTGGTGATGTCACGCGGGGAAATCGTCCAGCAAGGCCGTGGCGAAAATATGGAACGCGACGGTGTGCGCGGTCTCGTAACCATCTAATCTGTAGCGTCCTAACGATAAGCACACGCCATGAACCTGCCCGTTTCCACTGCCCTGTTCACCCCCAGCTGGCACGCCGAGCTGGAACTCGGCTACGCGCGTTTCGGCGCCACCACGCGCCCGGTGATGCGCCGCCACCTCGGCCCGCTGCGCGTGCAGAAACACCTGTACGCCGAAGGCCCCGAGGTGTGCCAGCACATCATCGTGCATCCGCCCGGTGGCATAGCCGGCGGCGACCGCCTGGACATCCGCGCCCACGTCGCCGCGGGCGCCTGGGCGCAATTGACCAGCCCTGGCGCGGCCAAGTGGTACCGCGCCAGCGGCCCGGCGTTTCAGCAACTGGAGCTGAGCGTCGAGGCCGGCGCCACCCTGGAATGGCTGCCTCAGGAAACCATCGTGTTCAGCGCCGCCCAGGCCGAACTCAGCACACGCATCGCGCTGCACGGCGATGCGCGGCTGTTGTACTGGGACGTGGTCGCCCTCGGCCGCCCGGCCAGCGGCGAGCGCTTCGACCTCGGGCACTTTCAATCGCACCTGGATATCCGCCGCGACGGCCAGTTGCTCTGGCACGAACGCCAGCGCATTGTGGGCGCCGATGGCTTGCTCGACTCACCGATCGGCCTGGACGGACAACCGGTATTCGCCACCTTGTTGCTGACCGGTGATATCGAGCCTGAATTACTCGAACACTGCCGCTCGCTGCCCCACGCGGTGCGCGGCGACCTGACCCAACTGCCCGGCTTGCTGGTCGCCCGCTGCCTGGCCAACGAGGCGCTGCTGGCGCGGGGTTGGTTGATTGATTTATGGAAATTGTTACGCCCGGCAGTACTTGGCCGAGAGGCCGTGGCACCCCGAATCTGGAGCACATGAAGATCAAAATGTGGGAGGGGGCTTGCCCCCGATGGCGGTGGGTCAGTTACAGATGCATTGCCTGACACTCTGCTATCGGGGGCAAGCCCCCTCCCACACTTGATCTCCATTGTATTTAAGAATGCATTTTATGAAGGACCTTGAACCATGGACCTGACCCCACGGGAAAAAGACAAACTGCTGATCTTCACCGCCGGCCTCGTCGCCGAACGGCGCCTGGCGCGCGGCGTGAAGCTCAACTACCCGGAAACCATCGCCTACATCTCCGCCGCGCTGATGGAAGGCGCCCGCGACGGCCGTACCGTGGCCGACCTGATGCACTTTGGCACCACCCTGCTCAGCCGCGAGCAGGTGATGGAAGGCATCCCGGAGATGATCCCGGATATCCAGGTGGAAGCCACCTTCCCCGATGGCACCAAACTGGTGACCGTCCACCAACCCATCGCGTGAGGCCCAGCCATGATTCGTGATGCAACCGAGCAAGACCTGCCAGCGATCCGCGACATCTACAACGACGCGGTGCTGAACACCACGGCGATCTGGAACGAGCAACTGGTGGACCTGGCGAACCGCCAGGCCTGGTTCACTGCGCGCCAGGCGCAGCGCTACCCGATTCTGGTCGCCGTCGACAACGACGAAGTGACGGGCTACGCCTCGTTCGGCGACTGGCGCCCCTTCGAAGGCTATCGCTACAGCGTCGAGCACTCGGTCTACGTGCGCAACGATCAACGCGGCAAAGGCCTCGGCCCACGCCTGATGCAAACCCTGATCGAACGCGCGCGCGCCGGCGGTAAACACGTGATGGTCGCCGCCATTGAAAGCAGCAACCAGGCCTCGCTCCGCCTGCACGAACGCCTGGGTTTCATGACCACCGGGCAGATGCCGCAAGTGGGCATCAAATTCGGCCGCTGGCTCGACCTGACCTTTATGCAACTGACCTTGAATCCGGGCGCCGAACCGCCCCAGGAGTGAGATCGATGAACGCCGCGCAACTGCGTCGAGTCAATGCTGAAAGTTTTGCCCACTATCGCCAGGGCTTGATCGAGCTGTTGCTGGACGCGGTCAGGCACGGCGCGTCGATCGGCTTCATGGCCGACTTCGATGAAGCCCAGGCGCGCGCGTATTTGCACGGTGTGCAAGCGAGCATCGAAGACGCCAGCCTGTTGCTGTGGGTGGTGGTGCGCGATGAGCGCGTGATCGCCAGCGTGCAACTGGCGCTGTGCCAGAAAGCCAACGGTCTGAACCGCGCCGAAGTGCAAAAACTGCTGGTCCACAGCAGCGCCCGCCGCCACGGCCTGGGCCACCAGTTGATGCACGCCCTGGAACTCGCCGCGCGCCAACACAAGCGCGGCCTGCTGTACCTGGACACCGAAGCCGGCTCCGAGGCCGAAGCCTTCTACCAGGCGCTGCGCTACACCAAGGTCGGTGAACTGCCCGATTACTGCCAAAGCCCGGACGGGCGCTACAGCCCGACCGCCATCTACTACAAGACCCTGGGGCAACCTGCATGATTCCTGGTGAATTTCAGATCCAGCCTGGCGACATCGAACTCAACGTCGGCCGCCGCACCGTCAGCCTGAGCGTGGCCAACAGCGGCGACCGGCCGATCCAGGTGGGCTCGCACTATCACTTTTTCGAGACCAATGACGCGCTGACCTTCGACCGTGCATTGAGCCGCGGCATGCGCCTGAATATCCCGGCGGGCACCGCGGTGCGGTTTGAGCCGGGGCAGAGCCGTGAGGTCGAGTTGGTCGACTTCGGCGGTGGGCGGCGGGTGTTTGGGTTTGCCGGGCGGATTATGGGCGACCTTTAGGGCCTCATCGGGGGCAAGCCCCCTCCCACAGTTGGAACGCATTCCCATGTGGGAGGGGGCTTGCCCCCGATAGCGATTTCACATTCAACACATTTTTCTCAGGGCTCACACACATGAAAATCAGCCGCCAAGCCTACGCCGACATGTACGGCCCCACCGTCGGCGACAAGGTCCGCCTGGCCGACACCGAGTTGTTCGTCGAAGTGGAGCAGGACTTCACCGTCTATGGCGAAGAGGTCAAATTCGGCGGCGGCAAGGTCATCCGCGATGGCCAGGGCCAGAGCCAATTGCTCGCCCATGAAGTGGTCGACACGTTGATCACCAACGCGCTGATCATCGACCACTGGGGCATCGTCAAGGCCGACGTCGGCCTCAAGAACGGTCGCATCCACGCCATCGGCAAGGCCGGCAACCCGGACATCCAGCCCGGCGTGACCATGGCCATCGGCGCCAGCACCGAAGTGATCGCCGGTGAAGGCATGATCCTCACCGCCGGCGGCATCGACAGCCACGTGCATTTCATCTGCCCGCAGCAGATCGAAGAAGCGCTGACCAGCGGCGTCACCACCCTGATCGGCGGCGGCACCGGCCCGGCCACCGGCACCAACGCGACCACCTGCACCTCCGGCCCGTGGCACCTGGCGCGCATGCTGCAGGCCAGCGACTCGTTCCCGATGAACATCGGTTTCACCGGCAAGGGCAACGCCAGCCTGCCGGAGCCGCTGATCGAACAGGTCAAGGCCGGCGCCATCGGTTTGAAGCTGCATGAAGACTGGGGCAGCACGCCCGCGAGCATCGACAACTGCCTGAGCGTCGCCGACCAATACGACGTGCAGGTGGCGATCCACAGCGACACCCTCAACGAGTCCGGCTTCGTCGAAACAACGCTGGCCGCGCTCAAGGGCCGCACCATCCACACCTACCACACCGAAGGCGCCGGCGGCGGCCATGCACCGGACATCATCAAGGCCTGCGGTTTCCCCAACGTGCTGCCCAGCTCGACCAACCCGACGCGGCCGTTCACGCGCAACACCATCGACGAGCACCTGGACATGTTGATGGTCTGCCATCACCTCGACCCGAGCATCGCCGAAGACGTGGCCTTCGCCGAAAGCCGCATCCGCCGCGAGACCATCGCCGCCGAAGACATCCTGCACGACCTCGGCGCGTTCTCGATGATCAGCTCCGACAGCCAGGCCATGGGCCGCGTCGGCGAAGTGATCACGCGCACCTGGCAAACCGCCGACAAGATGAAAAAACAGCGCGGCGCCCTGCCCGGCGACGGCCCTGGCAACGACAACTTCCGGGCCAAGCGCTACATCGCCAAGTACACCATCAACCCGGCGATCACCCACGGCATCAGCCATATCGTCGGCTCCATCGAAGTCGGCAAATGGGCTGATCTGGTGCTGTGGCGGCCGGCGTTCTTCGGCATCAAGCCGACGCTGATCCTCAAGGGCGGCGCGATTGCCTCAAGCCTGATGGGCGATGCCAACGCCTCGATTCCCACGCCGCAGCCGGTCCACTACCGGCCGATGTTCGCCAGCTTCGGCAGCGCCCTGCACGCCACCAGCCTGACCTTTATCAGCCAGGCCGCCGCGGACGCCGGCTTGCCGCAAGCCTTGGGCCTGAAGAAGCAGATCGCAGTGGTCAAGGGCTGCCGCGACGTGCAGAAAACCGACCTGATCCACAACGACTACCTGCCGCACATCGAGGTGGACCCGCAGACCTATCAGGTCAAGGCCGACGGCGTGTTGCTGTGGTGTGAGCCGGCGGATGTGCTGCCGATGGCGCAGCGCTACTTTCTGTTCTGACGCGCCCTACGCCACGCTGGCGCGGCGCCCTATCGCCGGGAGGGAGTGGGGCTTGAGCGTGGGCCATGAATAGCGCCTCATTGTATAAATGAGCAGCTTATTCATGGCCCCCACGGGCCTGGGCCGAACTCTGCAAGACCGCCGCCCTGGCGGGTCAGGCGTTCCAGCCTTTGCGCGGATCGAAGGCGGCGCTGTCGGCCAGCGCCTTCCACAACCCGAGCACCTCCTCGGTGGCTTCTTTGGGCATCACCACTTTGAGCTGGATGAACAGGTAACCGCGCTGGCCACTCTTGTTCAGCAGGCCATGGCCCTTGGCGCGCATGCGCTGGCCGTTCTGGCTGCCGGCCGGGACCTTGAGGTTGATCTTGCCGGTCAGGGTCGGCACCGCGACTTCGGTGCCCAACGCCAGCTCCCACGGTGCCACCGGTACGGTGATCACCAGGTTTTCGCCTTCGACCTCGAACTTGGGGTGCGGCGCAAACTTGACGATCAGGTACAGATCACCATTGGCCCCGCCGCCAACGCCCGGCGCGCCCTGGCCCTTGAGGCGGATGCGCTCGCCGTCGGTCACCCCGGCAGGGATCTTCACGTTCAGGCTCTTGGTGGTGTTGCTGACATGCCGGCCCGAGGCGTCGTATTGCGGCACCTGGAAGCTGATCTGCTTGGACTCGGTCGACAGCGTCTCCTCAAGAAACACCGACAGTTGCATCTCCACATCCTGGCCCTTGCGCCCGGTACTGCGGCGCTGACCGCCGCCGAACGCATCGCCGCGCCCGCCGAAGATCGAACTGAAGAAGTCCGAGAAGTCGCCCGTGTCCTGGCCGCCGCCATAGCCGCCACGGCTCTGCCAGCCCGGTGGGCCCTGGAACGGCTGGCCATGCTGGCCGTATTTGCGCAGCTCGTCGTACTCGGCACGCTTGTCGGCACTTTTCAGCGCTTCATAGGCTTCGGACGCGTCCTTGAACTTGGCTTCGGCGTCTTTTTCCTTGCTCACGTCCGGGTGATATTTGCGCGCCAGCTTGCGATAGGCGGCCTTGATTGCCTTGTCGTCCGCTGTCGGCTCCACGCCAAGGATCTTGTAATAGTCTTTAAAGTCCATCTGGGGGGTCACCCTCCGTCATCGATATCGCACAGCCAAGGGCACAGCATGCGCCGGTTTGCAGCGTTTGGATTGACTGAACTCAATCCCAAGCCGATGGATGCGTCTAAGTAGTTTATCGGCACCGCACGAATAACCTTGCAGCCGCCGACCGTATGCTGGACAAGTTGGGGGCAAACCCCGCTCTTTCAAGGCGCGCCGCCGGCTATTTAACAGATCGTCGGCCTACGCATCTGCACGCGGGTGGCATACACTGCGCGGCCGTTTTTCAACCGGAACCCGATAGACATGAAAAACCCATCCCCAGCCCGTGCCTGCGGCATCGACTTCGGCACGTCCAACTCCACCGTCGGCTGGATTCGCCCCGGCATGGAAACGCTTATTGCGCTGGAGGACGACAAAATCACCTTGCCGTCGGTGGTGTTCTTCAACTTCGAGGAGCGCCGCCCGGTCTACGGTCGCCTGGCGCTGCACGAATACCTGGAGAACTACGAAGGCCGGCTGATGCGCTCGCTCAAGAGCCTGCTGGGTTCCAAGCTGATCAAGCACGACACCAGCGTGCTGGGCACTGCGATGCCGTTCACCGACTTGCTCGCGCTGTTTATCGGCCAACTCAAGAGCCGCGCCGAAGCCACCGCCGGCCGCGAGTTCGAAGAAGTGGTACTGGGCCGCCCGGTGTTTTTCGTCGATGACGACCCGATGGCCGACCAGGAAGCCGAGAACACCTTGGTCGACGTGGCGCGCAAGATCGGCTTCAAGGACATCTCGTTCCAGTACGAACCGATTGCCGCGGCCTTCGACTACGAGTCCACCATCGAAAAAGAAGAGCTGGTGCTGATTGTCGACATCGGCGGCGGTACCTCGGACTTCTCGCTGGTGCGCCTGTCGCCGGACCGTCGCCACAACGACAACCGCCACGACGACATCCTCGCCACCGGCGGCGTACACATCGGCGGTACCGACTTCGACAAACAACTCTCGCTGGCCGGCATGATGCCGCTGTTCGGCTACGGCAGCCGCATGAAAAGCGGCGCGTACATGCCCACCAGCCATCACATGAACCTGGCCACCTGGCACACCATCAACTCGGTGTACTCGCAAAAATCCCAGTTGGCCCTGGGCAGCATGCGCTATGACATCGAAGACACCGGCGGCATCGACCGCCTGTTCAAGCTGATCGAACAGCGGGCCGGGCACTGGTTGGCGATGGAAGTCGAAGAAACCAAGATCCAGCTGACCCACGAAGACAGCCGCCATGTGCTGCTCGACCGGGTTGAGCCGGGCTTGAGCGTAGACCTGAGCCGCACGTTGTTCGAGTCGGCCATCGACGGGCTGCTGGAGCGCGTGCGCAACAGCGTCACCCAATTGCTCAGCGACGCGTCGGTGGATGTGGCGCAGGTGGACACGGTGTTCTTTACCGGCGGTTCCAGCGGCATTCCGGCGCTGCGCCACAGCATCTCGGCGATGCTGCCGAATGCGCGGCATGTGGAAGGGAATATCTTCGGCAGTATCGGCAGCGGGTTGGCGATCGAGGCCAGCAAGCGTTACGGCAGCTGATACCGTCGCACTGCCCCCCCTGTAGGAGCGAGCTCGCTCGCGAAAAACCCAAGAGCACCGCGCGCCGTCAGACAGCCCGCGTTATCGTTGGCGTCCTTCGCGAGCAAGCTCGCTCCTACAGCAGAGCAGTGTGCTCCCTCCTCAGACCATCCCGCCGAGCTTCAGCTCACTCTTCAGGTACGCATAGTAAATCGGCCCCGCCACCACGCCCGGCAGGCCGAACGCGGCTTCGAATACCAGCATCGCCAACAACAATTCCCACGACTTGGCACTGATCTGCCCGCCGACGATGCGCGCGTTGAGGAAGTACTCGACCTTGTGGATCACGATCAAATACCCCAGCGCCGCCACCGCGACCCAGATCGACAGCGACAGCGCGACGATGGTGATCAGGGTGTTGGACATCAGGTTGCCGATCACCGGCAGCAGGCCGAGCAGGAAGGTCAGCACGATCAGGGTCTTGGTCAGCGGCAGGTGAATCCCGCACAGCGGCAGCACCACGGCGAGGAACACGGCGGTAAACACGGTGTTGAGGGCGGCGATCTTGATTTGTGCGAAGACGATGTTGCGAAACGCCTGGACCAACAGGTGCAGACGATCGAACAGCACGGCAGCCAGGGGTTTGCGCTTGGTCAGGTCGGGGATGCGCTGCAGCGCCATGATCGCGCCGAGCACCATGCCGATCAGCAGGGTGACGAACATGTGGGCGGCATCTTTGCCCACCAATTGCAGATCGCTGAGGTGTTTGCTGGTCCAGTCGCCGATGGCCACCCGGAATTCAGCGGCGCTGGCGGGCAGGTAAGCGTCGAGGAACGGAGGCAGTTGGCCGCGCGCGCGGTCGACCACGCCCATGAATTTGTCGAGGGAGGCCCCGGGGTTTTCCGCTTCGTGGAGCAGGAAGCTGATGGCGCCGGCAAAGATCAGGGTCAACACGCTGACGATCAGGGTGCCGAGCAAGGCCACGGCCAGCCAGCGCGCACGCCGACCTTCGATCAGCCGTTGCAGTTGAGGGGTAAGCATGTTGACCAGTTCAAATACCAACAGCCCGGCCAGCAGGCTGGGCAGCAACTTCAACGGCAGAACCAGCAGTAACCCGCCGAAAATGATGATGTAACTGGCCAGCAATAACACGTGACGCTGAGAAAACGTTGGCATACAGCCTCAAAACGAACGGCGTTAAAGGATGGGCAGTCTGCCAGCCTTGGGGGAATCAAGCGAGTGGATCGGTAGTCAATGCGATCAAGCGTGGGAGCGGGCTGGCCCTTCAGGTGGACCGGGGGGCCCAGCCAGCCGCCCACATTTGATCTTCAGCGAGCGCGAACGCGCGATCAGCCTTTGAGACAGGTGCTCATGAACGTCTTGCGCGCATCGCCGGTCAGCGCCTTGGTTTTCGCCGACGCATTGCAATCTTTCATCTTCTGCTGCTGCGGGGTCAGCGTCTTCGCATCATTGGCGGCGGGCGCCGACAGGCAGGTTTTCATGAACGCTTTGCGCTCGTCGCCTTTGAGCGTCTTGGTGGTGGCCTCGGCATTGCAGGTGGTCATTTTATTTTGCTGGGCGGTAGCGGCAAAGCCTTGGGAACACAGCAGCAGGCCCATCATCAACAACGGAATTCGCAGCATCTTCATGGAGTTTTCTCCCTGTTACCGCGCCGGAGGGCGCGGCCTACCGAGGAGTGTAGCCAAACCTTGTAACATCTTCACCGACTACGGATGTTCGCCCGGCGGTACTGCGCCATACTCCCGTCTCACCAACACCTTGGGTTGTTTTCAATGCAATACGCATATCCCCTGCTGGCCATTTTCATCTGGGCCGGCAACACCGTGGTCAACAAACTGGCCGTGGGTTCGATCTTCCCCGCTGAAATCGGCTTCTACCGCTGGTTGCTCGCGGCGCTGCTGTTTACCCCGTTCATGCTCAAGCCGGTGATTGCCCAGTGGTCGATCATCCGCCCGAACCTGGGCAAGATTTTTATCCTCGGCGTGCTGGGCATGGCGGTGTATCAAAGCCTGGCCTATTACGCCGCGTCGCTGACCAGCGCCACCAACATGGGCATCATCCTGTCGCTGATGCCATTGATGGCGTTGACGGCGGCGATCATCAGCCTCGGCCAACGCCTGACCTTCGGCGCGCTGAGCGGCGCGGTGCTGTCGTTCGCTGGCGTGGCGGTGGTGGTGTCGTCCGGCAGCCTGGGCACGCTGCTGCAACACGGGGTCAACCTGGGCGACGCGATGATGCTGGTCGCCACCCTGGCCTACGCGGTCTACAGCACCTTGCTGAAAAAATGGCAGCTGCGCCTGCCGCCGTCGGTGTTGCTGTATCTGCAGGTGCTGGTGGCCGTGGTGGTGCTGTTTCCGCTGTTTCTGTACTCGGCAAAAGCCGGGTTGGGCTGGGCGAATATTCCGTTGGTGCTGTACGCCTGCCTGTTGGCCTCAATGCTCGCACCATTGGCCTGGATGCACTCGGTGAAAACCCTGGGGCCGAGCCGCACCACGTTGTTTTTCAACCTGCTGCCGCTGATTACCGCGCTGATCGCGGCGCTGGTGTTGAAGGAAGCGTTGGCGCTGTATCACCTGGTGGGCGGGCTGCTGACGTTGGGCGGGGTGATTTTGTCGGAGCGCTGGACTACGCCGGTCGGGCGTAAGCTGGGCGTTGCCTGAGCTATCGCTATCGGGGGCAAGCCCCCTCCCACATTGGACCGCGTTCGCCCTGGCGCCTCGGTCAACTGTGGGAGGGGGCTTGCCCGCGATGAACGATAACGCGGTGCATCCGCTACACCCCAGCCGCCTTGAGCCTCTGCGCATGCTCGACGAACAAGCGGATCGGCTCCGCGCCTTTGCCCACCAGCCCCAGCGACTGGTTGACGATATCGAAATGGTCGAGGGCGTAGTCATCGCCGATCACCGTGCCCAGGTGTGAACTGTAGCGCCCGACCATGCCATCGCAGTGGCCTTTCTCGCGCACGAAGCTGCGGGCGAACAAGCGGCAACTGCGATTCGTGCCATCGAGCAGGTTGCGCCCGCGATCGGTCTTACCCGGCTGCAAGGTGCCGGACCACGAGTAATAGCGCACACCATTGACCTCTGCGGCGCCCTGCCCGCCCCATGTCGGCGGCAATCCCTGGGGATACTCACGATTGAACACCGCCACGCCGGCGCTGGTCAGCGACTGGTGCGAGGCGTGCAGGTCGGCCTTGAAGCGCGGGCCTCGGTAGCCGGTCTCCAGCAGGCTCATGACGGCGGCGACCAGATGAAACAGCGCGCTGACCATCCGGCCTTTGACGCTGCCCCGGGGGTAATGGGTGTGGAAATAATCCGCCAGCTCCGAACCGTGGTTGGGGCCGGCCACCGACGTCACCGAGGCGATCCACTGCGGACATTTGGCGGCGGCATAGCGCGCAGTGAGCGAGCCCTGGCTGTGGCCGATCAGGTTGACCTTGTCGGCACCGGTTTCGCGGCGAATCCGCTCGACCTGCGCGAGCAACTGCTCGCCACGCACCTCGCTGGAATCGAGCGGCGCCACCTGCACCGCAAACACCTGCGCCCCACCGGCCCGCAACGCCGGGACGATGCCGTACCAGTAGGGAAACAATCCCAAGCGCACAAACCCCAGCATGCCCGGCACCAGCACCAAGGGGTAACGCGTGACTAACGACTGCGACATGAAGCGAACGTCCTTGATCAAGAAAGGATGAGCGCAGGCTAACCCAATCCGGCGACGGGCTGATGACATCTGCTGGCAAATCCAATAAAACTTTTTGCCCCGCCCACGACTCACAACTTGGAGCGATCACGCCGACAGAGCGTGCCGTAAAACCGGATTAGCCCCAGGAGGTTGAGATGACTGCAGCAAACCTGACTGACGTTGCGACCCTGCGCCAACGCGCCCGCCAGAACGTCGAAAACGGCGCCGTGACCGAAGGCTACGACGCCGACCGCGAAGAGATTATTCGCCTGCTCAATGCCTCGCTGGCCACCGAACTGGTCTGCGTGCTGCGCTACAAGCGTCACTACTTCATGGCCAGCGGCGTGAAGGCGCAGATCGCCGCTGCAGAATTCCTCGAACATGCGACCCAGGAAGCCGAACACGCCGACAAACTCGCCGAACGTATCGTGCAGTTGGGCGGCGAGCCGGAATTCAACCCGGACCTGCTGTCGAAGAACGCCCATGCGCAATACGTGGCCGGCAACAATTTGAAGGAAATGGTCTACGAAGACCTCGTCGCCGAGCGGATTGCGGTCGACAGCTACCGTGAAATCATCCAGTACATCGGTGACAAAGACCCGACCACCCGCCGCCTGTTCGAAGAAATCCTGGCTCAGGAAGAAGAGCATGCGGATGACATGGCGGATATTCTCGAAAGTCTGTAAATGGCTGCGCCGAAAAAGGGGAAGCGGGTTAGCCAGCTTCCCCTTTTGATCGTCAGTTCGTCAGAAACCATGACAGGGCCATCCCCGCGAGCAGGTAGGGAACGACTATTCCTGACATCAGCGTCCCTCCTTCAGCAGCATCGTCGCGTATTCCTGAGCGGGAGTGATGGGACTGACGCGCGTATAGCTATAAGATACACACGTGTAGACATTAGCTACACGACGCGATAGCATGCTCCCTGAGGCCACCATCATGGCCTCAACTATCAAACGTTAGATCTCCCAAACGACAGATCACATTAAGCGAATCACTGAGACATCTCAAAGGTATCCCCCCATGCAAAACACTAAGCAGAAGTTTGGCGCACTAACGCGATAAGGAGGCCTCCACGCAAAAACGTAACCATTCCAAGGTGGGACAGAACCATGACTGCAATCATTGAAAGCATTGAAAAATCCAAGCCCGTTCCAATCAACATGAGAGCGGACGAAAAAAAACGGAACCTGATCGATTTGGCAGCGGCAATGTCCGGTCGCGATCGAACCAGCTTTATCTTGGAGGCTGCTTGTCAAAAAGCAGAAGAGGTCATCCTGGAAAAGCGCCTGTTCCTTCTCGACGACGTTGCATTTGACGCATTTGAACAGGCCATGGACGCCAACCCGATCCGAGGTAACAAGTGCCTACAACAACTTCTAGAAAGACCCAAACGGTGGAGCTAAAAGCCCCAGAAAGGCTGAACGATGAACACTCCCTGGATCAGTTCGATTCGGGTGAACAGTCGATCAACGATTACCTGCACAGGCAGGCGCGTAAGGCTCAAGCGGCCAAACAGGCCGTTGTTTACGTCGTCTGTCGCAAGGACACCGCTATCGTCATGGGTTACTACACCCTGTCGAGCGGTTCCATCGCACGCGAGAGCGTCGTTCCGAAAAGCCATCAACGCAACTCACCTAGCGTGCATCCAGTGACACTGCTGGGGCGCATGGGGATTACTCAAGAAGCTCAAGGCCAGGGTTATGCCATCGACCTGCTGCAGGATGCAGTTGAACGGGCAATCAGCGCCTCCAATACGATTGGGTCGAGCGCAATGATTGTTCACCCGCTGAACGAACGCCTGTCGAGCTTCTATACCAAGTACGCAGGATTTATACCGTGTCCGGGACTTTCGCCGATTACGTTGATGTTGCCGCTTCGGTAGCCCCGTCCGACGTAACGCCAAACCCGCTATAGCTCTCGCGATAGCGGGTTATTGTGGGGGCAGGTTAGCCAACTTCCTCTTTTTTTCCTGATATGACCGTCAGGTAGTCAGTAGCCATGACAGGACCATTCCAGTGATGGAAAACAGTGTGAGCAGGAAGGGCATGACCATCCAGAGTTTGAGTCTTATGGGAATAGCTTTCACATCTTCAACGAGTACTAAACGTCTCCATTGAAAAGCCACGGGCATAAGAATAACAAGGGCGACAGCGAAGAGTCTCTTCATCCTCCCCTCAAACAATCCGGCTTTGAACATGTGCTTGAACATCACTATAAATGTGCTGAACCGCAAATAGCTCTCGGCCTCTTCCAGCTTTGTATACATAGCATAAAAAGATATAGGGAAACTCAGCATCATAATAACCCCCGAGACTATCCCCATGGACTCAAGCGTCATTGATTAGCCCCCGAAACTTCATAAAGGCGAGTGCCAGCGTGTTCCCCAATTTCGCTTCCTAGCGCACCCAAGGCTAAACCACCAGCGGCACCGGCAACAATTGCGCAGCCCAGGGCGCCTACCCCGCCGGTGGGTATGCCAAAGACGAGTGCACACGCGAAAACTCCGAGTGCAGCCCCGATCTCTCCACCTGCCGCTGCACCACTAATCCCGAACGCCAGCTTCCCTCCCTCCACAAACTTCGCCCGCGTACATTCCCGCTCCCGCCCGATGGAGCACGCCTCCGTTATCTCCAGCGCAGTCACTCCGACATCCAGCGCGATACCAATATAAGTGCCTTTCTTCAACATCTGCGAAGCCTTGGCGATACGCTTGACGGTCTCTTCATATTTGCGAATTTCCCCGTGATGCCAATAGCTTTTAGTGGAAATGCCCAACATTTTTTTGATCGAACCTTCATTCTTCAAGCCCGTGCCAAGACGTGCCATACCAGAAAGTTGAATCTCCAGTTTTGCAAACAGCGCTCTGCGCTTAACCAGAAACTCATCCCTTGCCCCCATGGTGCCCTTCCTCAGGTACTGCTTATGTAAATCGTCGATTTCCATGAGGGTCTTCTCGATTGCCGCAAGGTGCTTACTCCAGGCACTGCTGGCAGCCCCGATGCCAATCGAGGTATGGGCCATGATGGTCTGTAACAGATCGTAATTCTTAATCAAAGACTGATCAGCGGCAGAGTGCGCCATCAAGTCATGTTTCACGTTTCGTGCGGAGAGCATCAGCCGTGCTTCTTCAGCCGTGCAAGAGGCTGTTCGGCTGTCCCCGATGATTACCAGTTGCCCAGGTAATACCACGGTGTTGCGGATATGTTGGTTAAGGGTGTCGAACTTCGTTTGCGCATGAGGACTGAGTGACAGGCTTAGTTTGAGCAGTGGATAAAGCTGCGGTCGATCATTGATAAAAACGTAGGGTCCCTGCATCGCGTCCACCTCCAAGTGACTATGACCGCCGACTATAAGAAGGCGCCGCAGGAGGTATAAGGGGAATCAGGGGCGGATTTGCTGTTTCAGAAATGAACTACGCAAGACCAGGAGCACACTTACAGCTCCGCCATCAAAAAGGCGCCCCTCTAGAGGCGCCCTTTCTTACGACTGTGCCGAATCAACCTTTCACGGTCTTCGGCGCCTTGCCTTCCTTCATCTGCTGCAACAACGGCGCGCACTGATTGGGCACGTCGCCGCTCGGCGCGACCAGTGCCAGCAACCCGGCAGCCGGGCCGGCGATCACGCCCAGCGCGACCATGCCGGCGCCACGCAGTGCCAGGGGGATGGCTTTCACGCCGGCATTCGGTTTGATGAACGGACCGTTCACATACAGCGGTGAGCGCAGCGAGAACAGGCGGAAGCCTTTCGATTCCGGGGTGATGGTCAGGTCGAGCTGCTCCGAGGCCATGTTCGCCGTGCCATCGATATAGACGATGGCGTTCTCGGTATCGAACACAAACAAGCGCGTGGTCGCGAGCCCGGTCTTGATGCCGAAGTCGGCCGCCGCGCAGTTGATCTTCACTTCCTTGTCGCCAAACAGGCGCCCGACGACGTAGTTGCCTACGTTGAGCCCGACGATTTCCATCAGGCCCCGGCTGATGGCGCCGTCGTTGATCAGCATCTTCAGATCACCGTTGGCCGAGCCCAGCAACGCCGCCACCGAGTTGCCACGCCCGGCAATATCGGCATCGCCGTTGAGTTCGCCAAAGCTGGTTTTCATCGGCTCGAAGGTCGGGAACAACTGTTTGAGCTTGAAGTTGCGCGCGGTCAATTTGGCGCGGCCTTCCATCGGCTTGATGCGCCCGTTCAGGCGGATCTGTGCATCGAGCTTGCCGCCGGCCACGCCGAACCGCAGGGGTTGCAGGCTCAGTTCGCCATCCGTCAGCACCAAGTGCGTATAGAGGTCGGTGAAGGGCAAGTCGGTGCTGTGGACGATGCGTTTGCCGGTGAATTCCACGTCGGCATCCATGTCACGCCAGCGCTCGGTGCGGAACGCTTCCACCGGCAGCACTTTGGTCGCCGGTTGCTTGCCCATCCCGCCACGGGCTTTTTGCTTGGCGTTGGAGTCGGCACCGATCAAGGGCGCAAGGTCAGCCATCAGCAGTTGGTTGGACACCAGCGTGCCGCTGAGTTTGGGCCGCGGCTGGCTGGCGACGTAGGCCAGGTTGCCGTGGATGTCGCTGTCGCCGATCTTGCCGTTGAAGTTGTCGTAGCGGAACGTCGCGCCGCTGGCTTGATGCAGTTGCGCGATCAGGCGCCCATCGGTGGAATAGGCCGGCGAGTCCGGCAGGGTGACGCCGGTCAGCGGGTACAGGTTGCCCAGGCTGGCGCCGGCGAGTTTCAGGCGCAGGTCCAGGGCACCGAGGTTGAGCGGGTCGGTCAGGGTGCCGGCCACGGCGATGCGGGTGTCGGCGACGCTCACCTGGGCTTGCAGCGGAAACGGCTTGGCCGCGTCCTGCAAGGCGAGCAGGCCGCCGATCTTGCCGCTGCCGTCGAGTGTCTGCCCGTGGTAGCGACCTTTGACCTTGAGGCCGAACGCATAGTCCTGGGGGGCCGCGCCTTTTTCCAAGAGCTTTTTGGCATCCGCATCGCCGACGATTTCGCTAAACGGAATGGGTTTGCCCAGCGGGTCGATGATCACGTCCAGTTGGGTTTTGAGGGTCTGGTCGTCGAGGGTCACGTGGCCCTTGTCGAAGCCGATGGCACCGATGTCCACCACCCAGGCGGAGGGTTCGGCGTTAGGGTCCTTGGGATCGAATGTGAACACCCAGTTGGCGCGCCCATCAGCCAGGCGCTGCAACTCGGCGCTCGGTTCGACGAGGTCGATACGCGGGATCACCACGCGTTGCACCAGCAAGGCCAATGGCGAGATACGCAGCTCCACACGCTTGAGCGTGACCATCTGCGGGGTTTTCGACCAGTCGGGGTTGCCCAGGCTCAGGTCTTCGGCAATGACATGGGGCCAGGGCACCCAGGCGCGCCAGCCGCCCTCGTCCAGTTCACGGCGCCACACCACCGCCAGGTTGCCATTGATGGCGAACGGGCGATGCAGTTCTTCGGAAACCTTGGCATTGAGCGGCGGTTTGATGCGGTTCCAGTCGAAGAACAGCAAAAACAACACCACCACGGCGATTGATAGAACGATGCTGGCGCAGCACCAAGCGACGATTTTACGAGTGCGCGTCATTGCACAGAGCTCCTGAATACGACTGGCTGAGTCACAGCCCTTGAGACAGCTTATACAGCTAGGACTGGCAAACCCTCCCGGGGTTTAACCCAATCAACGTTTTGCCGGAAAAAACCCATTTTTCTGACCACTTCGACAGATTTATCCCACGCCAGCGCACCATTGTTACCCCGGCACGTGTCGAAAATACCCAGCACGGTGCAAAACCGCGGGCTTGAGAGGCTCGACTTAGAGCCTCCCATGGGAACAATCAATTCCGTTGATTATTACCATTGGGTTTATGAACTTTTATATCGACTTATCGAGAGTAGCATTAGCCACGTACCCACTTAATCGCCCTCCCAAGGAGCAACCGATCATGAAACGCCAAGTACTCGCTACCGTGCTGCTGTCCGTCCTGGCATCCAGTGCCTTTGCCCTGCCGGCCGCTGAACAAGCGATCCCACAAGTCAAAGCCGATGCCGTTCAATTCAGCCAAACCCTCGCCCGTAGCGGGTCGCAAGAACAAGAGAACCGTGACTACGCCAAAGGCGCCGTTGCTGAAAATGGTTCGGAACAAGCCAACAAACGCGCTTACACCGAAGGCGTGACCGAAAACGGCCACAACCGCCTGGAAGAAAAAGGCCTGGTTGAAGGTGGTGCTGAACACGCCAACAAACGTGCCTATACAGAAGGTGTTGCTGAAGGCGGTGCCGACCGTCTGCAAGACCTGCATCAAGCTCAGAGCTAAGCCTGTGGTGGCCCGGAAAAAAGCCCGATCCCTGGATCGGGCTTTTGACTTTCTGCACAACGTGTCACGTATCCACGCCGCAATGCCCTGCCAAGTTCGACGTCTATGAAGCGGTTTTGCTAGAGTGCGTCGCTGTACTTGCCGACAAAGCCCGCCCGCCATGCTGCCCCGTGCCGAACAGAAGCAACAGACCCGCCTCGCTCTGATGGACGCTGCCCGCCATCTGATGGAGTGTGGCCGCGGGTTCGGCAGCCTGAGCCTGCGGGAGGTGGCCAAGACAGCCGGGATCGTGCCCACCGGGTTCTATCGTCACTTTGCCGACATGGACCAACTGGGCCTGGTGCTGGTCAGCGAAGTCGGCCAGACCTTCCGTGCCACGATCCGCCTGGTGCGCCACAACGAATTCATGATGGGCGGCATTATCGATGCGTCCGTGCGGATCTTCCTCGATGTGGTCGCGGCCAATCGCTCGCAATTCCTGTTCCTGGCCCGCGAACAGTACGGTGGCTGCCTGGCTGTGCGCCAAGCCATCGGCGCGCTGCGCGAAGACATCACCAGTGACCTGGCCGCCGACCTGACCCTGATGCCCAAGCTCCAGCACCTGGACGCCGACGGCCTGCACGTGATGGCCGACCTGATC
Source organism: Pseudomonas sp. K8 (assembly GCF_014889455.1). NCBI lineage: Bacteria > Pseudomonadati > Pseudomonadota > Gammaproteobacteria > Pseudomonadales > Pseudomonadaceae > Pseudomonas > Pseudomonas sp. K8. The sequence goes on along the minus strand of NZ_VJWO01000059.1, from coordinate 104 downwards.
GTCAAAAGTGTGTTCGCCACCCTGCCCGACATCATCGACCCGCCCGCCCACGCGCTGCCCGCCCACCTCACGCCCCAGGCGAAAATCACCCAACAGTTGCGCTT
>NZ_VJWO01000058.1:0-36256 GCF_014889455.1 Pseudomonas sp. K8 | reverse complement strand
GTGGGTGTCCAAGCAGGGCACCACTGCGGGGGCTTCACTGCTCGACTCACTGCGCAAGCGCTGGGCCAGGCCTTCCGGGGTCGGCTGGCTGAGAGCCCAGCGCAACAGGCGGTCGAAGGGTTGCGCACGGGCCAATGGCTCTTGCTCGCGCAAGCCGGCGATCAATTGCGCGATCAGCAGCGAGTCACCACCGGCGCCGAAGAAATCCTGATCCGCCGACACCCCACCGCAATCGAGTACTCGCTCCCAATGCGCGATCAAGCGCTGCACCAGTTCATCCGCCACTTCCGTGCGCGCACGGCGTGCCGGTTCGAGCTGGCGTTGCTCGGCTTGGGTGGTCAGCGCGCGGCGGTCAATCTTGCCATTGGCGGTGACCGGCAAGCGGTCGAGTATCCGCACCTGCGCCGGCACCATATAACGCGGCACGCGCTCGGCGATGAAGGCCAGCAACGTCTCCTGGCTCAGTAATGGCCGGTCGGTTTTCACGCGTGCGACCAACAGGTCGTAGCCCAGCAGGTGCAGCACACTGTCGGCCGACGCCAGCGATTCGGCCTGGTCGCCGGCCTCGCTGTTCAGCCACGCCAGCCACTGGTCCGTATGCACAAACAGCTGCCCGGAGGTGGCGCGCACGTCCTGCGGCGTCTCCATCATCAGGCTTTGGCTGATGCTGATTTCGCGGTGTTCGCGGGTCAGTTCCTGGATCACCAGCCAGGCATCGGCTTGCAGTAATTGGCGTAACCCGGCGAGCAGGCGTGGTGTATCCAGGGCGTTGTTCAATGCGCCGGAGCTGAGCAGCAGGTCCAGGGACCCCGCGGCAAGCCCTTGTTCGCAGGCGGGTTTGTTCATGTCGAACGGCATGAAGCGCACCCACGGATACGCGGCAAAGCGTTCGCGCGCAGCGTTAAGGAAATAGCTCGACACGTCGGAAAACACATAGTCGATCTGCACCCCGTCCGCCACCAACGGCGCCAGCGCGGGGATGATCAACGCACTGGCGGCACCGGTGCCGGCGCCCACTTCCAGGATGCGCCAGCGGCGCTGGCTCTGGCGCGCAACGATCGCGCAAACCGCCTCGGCCATGGCCCGATGCAGCACTTGGGCATGCTGGCCACGGCTGTACATCGCCTCGGCAATATGTGCCGAGCCCTGCGGGAACATCAGGCTTGCCGGGCTCAGGCGCCCGTCCAATTGCTCGGCCAGGCGGGTCGCGCTGGTGCGCAGGTAATCGACCAATTCCAGCGGCCAAAGACCGCTCGGCGCCAGACGGGCGAACTGTGCCCAGGCATCGTCCTGACTCAGGTCAGCCGTGCTGACCTGGCAGCGCCAACCGTCATTGTCTGCACACAGGTAGCCGCTGTCGGTCAACAACGTCAGCCAATGCCGCAACAGGCGATGCTGACCCGCGTCGAGTTGCAAGGCCTGGCACAGCGAGTCGAATGCCACGGACTGCCCCGGGATCAGCAAGCCACTACCGCCCAACCAGTGCAGCAACGACACATCCGCCGCCCGATCCAGCGCCGCCAGTGCCGCTTCGATGGCGGCGCGCGGGCCGAAATCCGCGTGTTCAAGGGTGTGGCGTGCCTGGCGCAGGACTTCGTCCAGCTGCGTGCTCAGGTGAGGCGCAGGCGCGTGGGTGTGCAGGGTGACGAAGCTGCACAGCGAGCGTTCGTGACGCTCGCCGAGCAACACCGTGGTACTCGCGGCGATCTGCGGATGGGCCAGCCAGCCCGCGTCGATTTCCGCCAGTTCGATGCGGTGACCGCGAATCTTCACCTGGTCATCCTGGCGCCCAAGAAACTCGATCAAGCCTTCCGTGTCCAGGTAACGCCCCTGGTCACCCGTGCGGTACAGGCGACGCCCGCTGGCATGGGTGATAAACCGCTCGGCGCTGCGTTGCGGGTCTTCGGCATAACCCAGGGCCAGGCCGAGTCCGCCGATATGAATCTCACCACGCACACCCACCGGGCACTGGCGGCCCAGCGCGTCGAGCACTTCCAGGGTCTGGTGCTTGAGGGCCCGGCCGTAGGGGATGCTCGGCAAGGCCGTATCTTCGGCACGAATGGGATGCTCCACCGACCAGATCGCCGCTTCGGTGGCGCCGCCCAGGCTGAACAACTGGCTTTCGGGCCAGCGTTGCCACCAACGGGTCGGCAGCGTGGTGGGAATCCAGTCGCCGGACCACAGCACACAGCGCGGCCCGGGGATTGCGCCGGGCTCGGTCTCCAGGTAATCCACCAGCATCTGCCCTTGTGCGGGCACCGAGTTCCACAAGGTGATGCCGTGTTCCTGCATCAATTGCGCCCAGTGCGAAGGATCGGCGCCGCGCTCGGGGTCGGGCAGCACCACCTGCGCACCGACCGCCGTGGCGCCGAAGAAGTCATACACCGACAGGTCGAAACTCAACTCTGCCAGGCCCAGCACGCGGTCATCGACGTTCACTGCGTAGCGCTGGTTGATGTCATCGAGGGTGTTGACCACCGCGCCATGGCTGAGCATTACGCCTTTGGGCGTGCCGGTGGAGCCTGAGGTGTAGATGATGTAGGCCAGGTCCGCGGCCTCTACCGCCAGCGGCTCACGGGGTGGCCAATGCGGGTCGGCGGCAAGCGTATCGATGGCGATGCGCGGAAGTTCAAGGGTATCCGGCCATGCCTGGGCTTGCAGGACAATCACCGCGGCAATCCCCGCGTCGCGCAGGATCGCCTCGCGGCGCAAGGCCGGTTGGCGGATGTCCACCGGCACATAGGCCGCGCCCATCTGGGTAATGCCCAGCACTGCCATCAGTTGCCAGGCGCTCTTGGGCAGCATCACCGCCACCCGCGCCCCCGGCTGCACGCCGAGCGCTTCAAGCGCCTTGCGCACTGCGGCGGCATGCTGGGCGACCTGACGATAGCGGTAACGGCCGTCGCGGTCACTGATCACAAGGGCATCCGGAGTCCGCCGCGCCTGTTGGGCGAAGCCGTCGGCGATATTGCGCGCTGGGGCGCTGGCGTGGATTGGCGGGTTTGCCTGCTGCGCGGGCAGCACGATATCGCCACGCGCTTGCCACAATTGCGGGTCGCAGGCCAAACGTTGCAGCAAGTCGACGTAGGCTGCGAACATCTGCGCGGCCATGCCCTCGGGCAACACGCCGATGCGGACATCCCAGCCGATCTGCAAACCGCCGTATTGGTCGCTGACCTGGCAGTCGATCCACACTTGCGGGGTTTGGCTGATCATGTAGCTGGGCGGCTGCAACACACGCCCGGCATCGCCGAGCATGCGTTCGACGCTGCCGATGCCACTGGTGAACACCACCGGCATCAGGTCGGCGCCACGCCCTCGCACACGGGCCAGTTCGCGCAGTACCTCAACGCCGGTGAAGCGGCTGTGGTCGAGGTCATCGAACAGCTGCGCGCCGATACGCCGCGCACGCTGGACAAAACTGGCGCCCTCGGTGCCGTCCACCGCGAGCAGGCTCAGCGCGGTGAAGTCCCCCACGACCTGGTCCAACTGCGGGTGCAGGTTCGGCCGGTTGAGCACGGTGAGGTTCAGGCAAAAGTCCGGGCTTTGGCTCCAGCGCCCGATCACCTCGACAAACGCGGCCAGCGTCACGCCCGCCGCGCTGAGGCCTTGGGCGCTGGCAAGGGCGCACAGGGCGTTCCATTGCCCGCTGCTCAACACGCCATGGTGGTGGGCGAAACGCGTGGAGTCCAAGCCCGCGTGCTCGCTCAGCGGCAGGTCCGGACGCCCGGGCAAGCTGTCCAGGCGCGCCAGCCACCACGCCTTGTCGGCGTGCCAGGCGGTGCTGCCGCGCGCTTGCTGTTCGTGCTCGAGGTAGTCGCGAAAGGTCGCTTCCAGCGCCGGCCAGTGGCGCGTCGGTTCCAAGTAGCGCTGGGTGAGTTCTGCCAGCAGCAGTTGCAGGCTGGCGTAGTCGAACAAGGTGAAATCCACCGAGCAATGCAGGATTGCCTGCTCGCGTCCCACGCTCAGTTCGGGCAGCAGGATCGGCCATTGATCGAGCGCATGGCAGGCATGGTCCAGGCGCTTGCGCACGCTGTTCAGGTGCGCCTCGAACGCCTCGGGCGTGGCGTCGCGGCGGTCATGCACCGGCAACTGTTGCCATGGCACCTGGGCTTGCACCCGTTGCTGATGGTTATCGACCACCGCGCGCAGCATCGGGTGACGTTGCACCACGGCGTTCCAGGCCTGTTCAAGGTGTCCGGTGTCGACGTTCGCCGGCCACGGGTATTCGACATACAAGTGGCAAGCGTTGCCGCCATAGTCAAAGGCCGGGTTGCGCCCCAGTACATAGGCGCCCTGTACCGCGCTCAAGGCGAAGGGTTGCAGCGCCTGCTCCGGCTGTGCGCGCCATTGTTGGGGCGCAAGATGCACCAGCAGCGCTGGCCGCTGGGCGCGAATACGCTCCGCCAGGGCTGAGTCCAATGCGCCTTGCGGCGCGCGAAAATGCAGCTTGCCGTCAGTGGCCCAGAGTTCGATCTGGCGTTCACGGCAGATGTGCAGCACATCATCCAGGCTCATAACACGCCCTCCTCGATAGCCACTTCGCCGCTGCGCACCAACAGCGCGGCCATGCCTGCCAATGTCGGCTGCAGGTAGAAATCGCTCATGCGCAGGCTGGCGCCCAGTTGTTCACGCACGCTGGCCAGCAGCCGCGTCGCCAGCAGGCTGTCGCCGCCCAGGCTGAAAAAACTCGCCTGGGCGCTGCGCACCGGCCGTCCCAGGATGGCCTCCCAGCACGCTGCCAGGGGCTGTAGCTCGGCACTGAGTTCGCCGTCTTCGTTGTTTGCCGGTTGCCTGCGTTGCAACGCGTCGCTGAGGCTGGCGTGCAAGCGCGCGCGGTCGATCTTGCCGTTGGCATTCAGTGTCAGGCGCGGTACGGACCACAGATGTTCGGGCCGCATCGCCTGGGGCAAGCGTTGTTGCAGCCATTGGTCGAGGCTTTCAGCGGTCAGGGTTTCATCCGCCGCACGCGCACTCAACAGCAGCATCGCGGGGTTTTGCCACAGGCATTCCAGGTGGCGAAAACCGCTCTGGCCGAGCAGATGCGCCAGTTCGGCAGCGTCAGGCAATACCGGTGCGCGCTCATCCAGCAGCGCCGCGCTGACCAGCCGCAACGGCGAGTCGCGCAGCAGGTCGGCCAGCAACAGGCGGCCTTGCGGCTTGAGCAGTGCCTGCGCCAGATTCAGCCCATCGCCGGGCTGAGCATAACTGTGCAAGGCCGCGAAGCTGATCACCACGTCGTACTGTGACCAGTGTTCAGCGGGCAGCACGCCCTCCACCAGCAGTTGGCTCGCTACGCGCCGGCGCTTGCCCACGCTGGCCGCCAGCAGGCCGGGGCTGCTCTCGAACAAGGTCAGTTGCACGTCGCGCGAACTCGCATGGTTCAGCCATTGCTCCAGCAACTGCCCGCCGCGCACATCCAGCACCGCGACTTTCAGCGGTGTGCCGCGGTGTTGTTGGAGCGCCTGGCTCAGGGTGTCCAACACCTGGCGGCCCGCCGGCAGGTTCAACGCCATGGCCTGCGGTGCCAGCAACGGATCAAACAACACTTGCGAGGCGCCGTCTTCGGTGCGCAACAGCACCTGCAAGGCACCGACCATGCGGTGCAGATCCGCCTCGCGCCACCCTAAGTGCGCCAACGCGTCGTGCAGGCTGAGCGACTCGACATGCTCGGCCAGCCACTCGCGCCATGTGTCGAGCAGGGCGCTGGGCGGCGGGTCTTGCAGCAGGCGGCGCAACAGCTGCGCAGTGACCTGGTGTTCTGCGGCCAAGGTGTCGTCGAGCATCGAGACGGCCGGCAACGCCTGCGCCGATGCAGATTCAGGGCTGATCACCACGGCCGCGCCGAGGCTGCCGTTCAACACGGCGGCACAGGCGCTTTCAACCCGTGGGTGGGCGGTGAGCGCCGCTTCGATTTCCCCCAGTTCGATACGCTGCCCGCGCAGCTTGACCTGCTGGTCCATGCGCCCGAGAAACTCAAGGGTGCCATCGGCCCAGAAGCGCCCGCGGTCGCCGGTGTGGTACCAACGCCCGTGCTCATCACTGCGAAAGCGCTGTGCGGTCAGCAGCGGGTCATTGCGATACCCCCGCGCCAGGCTTGCACCACCGATCAACAGTTGCCCGATCACCTGGTCCGGCACATCGCGCCCGGTGGCGTCCACCACCCGATACGCCTGGCCGGCCAAAGGCTTGCCATAGGGAATCGACGGCCAGTGGTCGGGGACCTCATCAATGCTTTGCACGTTCGACCAGATACCCGCCTCGGTGGCGCCGCCCAGGCCATACACGCGGCACTGCGCGGTGGCGTGGCGCCGCAGGCGTGCGGCGAGGTCGAGGGCAATCCAGTCGCCCGACAGCAACACCGCCCGCAGGCTTCGGTAATCACAGGCATCGGCGCCGACGCCCAGGGCCATTTCCAGCAACGCCGGGGCCGAATTCCACAGGCTCACGCGGTGTTCGGCGATCAGTTGCGCCCAACGCGCCGCATCGCGGGTTTCTTCAGGTTGCAGCAGCACCAGGCGAGCGCCCTGCCCCAGCACGCCAAACAGGTCGTACACCGACAAGTCGAAATCCAGCGCCGACACGGCCAGCAGGCAATCATCCGGTGTGACCTGCAGTTCGGCCTGCACCGCGTCGATCGTGTTGATTGCGGCGCCATGGCAGACTTCAACACCTTTGGGAATGCCGGTAGAGCCCGAGGTGTAGATCACATACGCGCTGGCGCGCGGCGATAGCGTTTTCGGCGCGACCAATGGCGCGGACTGCTCAAGCACCGCCGGGTCAAGCCATTGCAGCGCGTTGCCCGGCGGCTGATCGGCAATCACTCGGGTGATGCCCGCAGCCGATTCGATCAGGCTGCGCCGCGCAACCGGCTGTGCGGTGTCCACCGGCACATAGCAACCACCGGCCGCCAGCACGCCGAATACGGCGGCGATCTGGCGAGGCCCACGCGGCAGGCAGACCTCCACCGCCTCGCCCTGACGCATGCCGGCCTCAAGCAAACCCGCCGCTATACGCAGGGCTTGGGTGGCCAGATCGTTATATGTCCAGCGTTGCGCGCCGCAGATCAGGGCGAGTGCGTCGGGTTGTCGGGCACTTTGGCGAAAAAAGTCTTCGAGCAGGCCACGCCCCGGCGCCAACGCCGGCAGGCTGTTTTGCTGGTCGCGGCGCGCCTGTTGCGCCAGCGGCAACAGCACCGGTTGCGGCTGGTTCCAGTCGCTGTCGGCGAGACGCTGCACCAGCTCGACATAGGCGCTGAACATCGCCTGCGGCACGCCTTGCGGGAACAGTTCGGCAACGCTGTCCCAGGCCAGCAGCACGCCGTCCTCAAGTCGATACAGTTGGTGGTCGAGCCACACTTGCGGGGTTTGCGAGAGCATGTCGTGCAGGTCGCCAAACACCTCACGAAAGCTGGCGGGGACAAAACCCGAATCGCTCAAATTGCAGGAAAACACCACTGGCGCGGAACGCGGATGACCTTGGCGACGTGCCTCACGCAGCACTTCCAGCGCGGGAAACGCAGCGTGGTCGATGGTGGCGTGCAGGTCGCGCTGGTAGCGTCGGGCGCCTTCGGCAAACGGCAACTGCGGTGCGTCTTCACACGCCACCAGCAGCAAGGTGGTGAAGTCGGCAATCACCTGGTCGATGGATTGCTGATCATCGTGACGATCGAACAACGGCACATTGAGCAGGAAGCTCGACTGTTCACTCCAGCGTGCCAACACCGCGTTGAATGCCGTGGCGAACACACTGGGCAACGTCAGGCCATGGGCGGTCGCCTGGCGTTGCAGGCGTTCGGCTTCTGCGTGACTGAGTACGTAAGCCTGGCGGGTAAACCGTGGCGCACGGATCGATTCCGGGGCACAGGCCAGCGGCAGTGCGGGGCCGTCCGGCAACTGCGCAAGGCGTTGGCACCAATACTCACGATCTCGCGCATACGCCTCTGCGCGACGTTGGCGGCGCCGGCCCAGGTAGTCGGCAAACTGCACGTCCGGCGCGGGCGCAAGCGCGGCCGGCGCCTGATAGGCCTGGCCCAGTTGCGCCATCAACAGGCGCAGGCTTTCCACGTCAACCGCCAGCAGGTCGACACTCAACCACACACGATCACGGCCTTCGGGCAACTGCACCAGACCGACCAACAACACCTGCCCCGCGTCCACGGCCAGGCATTCATGCGATCGCCATTCACGCAGCGCGTGCCAGGCGTCTTGCGCAACCGCCTGAGTGTGGTGGCGCCAATCTTGATGGTCGAAAACCGGCAATTGCGTTGCGCCAAGAATGCGCTGACGGCCGTCGTTGAAACTGGCACGCAACATCGGGTGACGCGCCTGCACGCACTTGACCGCCGCTTCCAGGCGTTGCGCATCGATGCCCTGGCAATCGAATTCCAGCCATGCGTGGCAACTGATATTGCCCAGCACTTCGGCGGGCCCGCGCCCCAGCCAGTACGCCTGTTGCACCGCGCTGAGTTCAAAACTGTCGTCGGCTGCGCTCAACGGGGCGACATCAGCCACCTCCACACGTCGCACCGCCTGGCCATGCAGCAGGCCAAGCCAGGCCGCGAGGCTGGGTTCGGCGCTGAGTTGGGCGAAGTCGACCCGCAACCCGTGGCTGCGCAGGCGCTCCTGCAAGTACATCAGGCGGATGGAATCCAACCCGCAGCCCAAGAGGTTTTCCTCATCGCCCAGGCTGTCGATTTCTTCCACGGTAGCGCCCAGCAACTGGGCAAGGTGTTCGATCAGCCATCTGCGCAGTGCGGTGGTGTCTGCTGTTGTCAGCTCGCTCATGAAAAGCTTCCTGTGACCCGTCTAGATAAAGTCCCTGGCTCACCAAGATGGAAGCCATTCTCAATTGGAACTCTATCGCAAGCGGTTTTTCAGAAAGCGCTCAGGGCTTTAGACAAACAGGCCTTTTCATTCGATTCAGAGACACCGTGCCGTGATCAACGGATTTCGCTGGGCGATACACCGTAGCGTTTGCGAAAGGCGATGGAAAAATGCGCCGGGCTGAATCCCACGCCATAGGCGACGGTAGACACATTGCTTTCCTCGTCGCTGAGCATGCGGTGGGCTTCGTTGAGACGATGTTCGTGCAGGTAGCCGAACACGCTGGTACCGAACACTTTGCGAAACCCCGCCGTCAGTTTGCGCGGGCTCATGCCCACGTGGCTGGCCAGGGCGTTCAGGCTGGGCGGTTCGAGCAGCGAGCGCACCAGACGGTCCCGGGCGGCGTGTACACGCTCCACATCCGACGAGGTGATGCGCAGCTTATGCTCCGGCTGCCCGCGCTCACCGAGCAGGAACTGCGCGCTCAACGCGGTCAATTCCAGCGCCTTGCCACCCAGGTACAACGAGCGGCTCGGGCCCTGCATCGGGCATGTCGCAATTTGCGTGGCCAGTGCCTGCATCGCGCGCGGAGCCGGGCGCACCATCATGTACGGGTCGCCGCCGCCACTGCTGAGGAGCTTGCGCGGGGCCAGGCCGAGATGGCGGTCGAGGGATTCGAGGTCCAACTGGACGATGGTGTAGCGCAGTGGCGTGGTGGTGCCGTAGATCTGCGACGAGGTGAACTCGCCGTCGTTGACGATGGTGCACAGGCTCGGCCCCTTGATCGACTGCTCGCTGTGCCCGGGGATGCGGCACGACAGCTCGCCACTTTGCACCAGAATCAACTTGAGGCCGCGCTCCAGCGGGTCCTCGACCCAGTTTTCGCTGTCTGACCACAACGTGCCGGTGACCAGGGTCATGTGCGGGTCCAGGTAGACCGTTCCGGGTTGGTTGCCCTTGGGTTCGGCCTGCGTCTCTTGTCGACTGGGGGCGATGATCGTAATAGTCATTGGGTTTTCCCTTGATCCTGAGGCCATTACGCGGGGCCTGACCTGAATGAGGAGGAGGCTTTTAAACCGTAAACCTCCCTGTTTATAGCCGCTGTGTATTTCATCTAATGAAAAAGTCACAGGTCCGAAAGCCTTGGCGTTGAGAAGCGCTCGGCGAAGGACAATGATAATAGATCGCATTTAGATGTTTGTAGCCAATTATTTCTACAAATAGGGGATTCCATGTCATTGCACACCTGCGCACCCGATTCAGACAGCGTTGGCGACGCGCCCGACTGGCCTGCCGCGTTCGCCGAACGCTACCGCCAGGCCGGTTACTGGCAAGACCAGACCTTCGCTCAGGCCCTCGATACGGTCGCCGCGCGCACCCCATCGGCCATCGCGATAACCGACGGCCCCTTGCACCTCAATTACCGCAGCCTGGCAGACCGCTGCCGGCGCCTGGCTGGCGGTTTGCACGCGCTGGGGATCGCAGAGGGCGACAATGTGCTGGTGCACTTGCCCAACGGCGCTGCGTTTATCGAAGTGTGCTTTGCGTTGTTCCGCCTGGGCGCCCGGCCGATCCTCGCCCTGCCCGCCCACCGTCAACATGAGATCGGCGGCTTTTGTGGGTTTGCCCAGGCCTCGGCCTACATCGGCTGCGCTCAATTGGAGTGCTTTGATTGCCGCTCGATGGCGCGCCGACTGGCCGCTGCCAACCCGCTGTTGCGCCATGTGGTGATCGACGGCGATGCGCAGGAGTTCACCGCGTTGAGTGAGCTTTACAACAGCGCGCCGCTGGAACGGGACGCCGGTCGCGCCGACGCCGTGGCGTGTTTCCAGCTGTCGGGAGGCACCACCGGCACGCCAAAGTTGATCCCGAGGCGGCACGCCGAATACCTCTATAACGTGCGCGCCAGCAGCGAAGTCTGCGAGCTGGATGCGCGTACCGTTTACCTCACCGCGTTGCCCATGGCGCATAACTTCACCCTGTGTTGCCCGGGTGTGATCGGCACTCTGCTGGCCGGTGGGCGCGTGGTGTGTACGCGCCGCTCGGACCCTGAGTCCTGCTTTGCGCTGATCAGCGAGCAGCGGGTCACCGTCACCGCCTTGGTGCCGCCGCTGGCGATGCTCTGGCTGGACGCCCAGGACCAGCGCCAGGCCGACCTGTCCAGCCTGCGCGTGCTGCAAGTGGGCGGTGCGAAATTGCTCAGCAGCGCGGCAGAACGGGTCACGCCGACGCTGGGCTGCACCTTGCAACAAGTGCTGGGCATGGCCGAGGGGTTGTTGTGTTTTACCCGCCTGGATGACCGCCCGGATCTGCTGCTGCATACCCAGGGCCGTCCGCTGAGCGCCGATGACGAAGTACGCATTGTCGATGAACAGGGCCAACCGGTGCCCGAGGGTGAAGTGGGTGAACTGCAAGTGCGCGGCCCGTACACCATTCGCGGCTACTATCGCCTGCCCGAACACAATGCCCGGGCGTTCACCGCCGATGGATTCTATTGCAGCGGTGATCGGGTCAGGCGCACCGCCGGCGGTTACCTGGTGGTCGAAGGTCGTGACAAGGACCAGATCAACCGCGGCGGTGAAAAAGTCGCTGCCGAAGAAGTGGAGAACCTGCTGATCGGCCATCCCCAGGTACACGACGCCGCGCTGGTGGCGATGCCGGATGCGGTGCTCGGCGAATCCACCTGTGCCTTTATCGTCGCCCGTGACCCGGCGCCCTCGGCCTTCGCACTCAAGCATTACCTGCGCGGCCACGGCCTGGCGGCGTTCAAGGTGCCGGACCGTATCGAGTTCGTCGCACACTTCCCGCACACCGGCGTGGGCAAGGTCAGCCGCAAAGACCTGCGCGAGCGCCTGCGCCAGGCCTGGCTGCAGAGTGCCGCTTCGTGAGCCTGCACGACGAACGCTGGGTACGCGCTTATCGACTCACGCCCATGCCACGCTGGCGATGGGTGTGTTTCGCGCATGCCGGGGGCAGTGCGAGTTTCTTCCGCGACTGGGTCCATGCCCTGCCCGTCGACATCGACCTGTTGGCCATCCAATACCCGGGCCGCGAAGACCGTTTCAGCGAGCCGTGCCTGACCGACATGCAGCGCCTCGCCGACGGTGCCGCGCACGCGTTGTCGTGTTACGCCGACCGGCCGCTGGTGTTGTTCGGCCATAGCCTGGGGGCGGTGGTGGCGTATGAAGTGGCGACGCGCCTGGAACAACGGGCAATCGCCGTCGACCACCTGTTCGTGTCCGCCCACCCGGCGCCGCAGCGCCAACGCGGCGGGCAGTTGCACCTGGGCCCCGACGCGGCCTTGCTGGACGATGTGCGGCGCCTGGCCGAGCGCCCCAATGCGTTGCTGGAGAACCCGGCCCTGTGCGAATTGTTCCTGCCCGGCTTGCGCAACGATTACCGCATCGTTGAAACCTACACCTGTACACAACCGCGGCCACTCAAGAGCCGCATCGGGGTGTTCTACCCCGAGCAAGACCCGGAAATCGAGCTTGATGAAGCCATGGCCTGGCAAGCCGCCAGCCACCAGCCACTGCACCTGCAGCGCTGGCAAGGCGGACATTTTTACCTGGTCGAACAGCGCCAGGCACTCATCGACGCCATCGTCGCGACGCTGTCGACCCCATCGCCCTCCTTGAAGGAAACCTGTCAATGAAAACCCCCGACGCCTGTGATGGCCTGCAGGACATCCGTCACGCCATCGACTCACTGGACCACCAGATCATCGACCTCATGCGCCAACGCATGGCTTACGTCAAAGCCGCCGCGCGCTTCAAGCCGACCGAAAGCAGCATCGCCGCGCCCGAACGTGTTGCCCAGATGCTCCCGCAACGCCGCGAGTGGGCCGAGCAGGCCGGGCTGGACCCGCACTTCGTCGAAACCCTGTTTGCCCAGATCATCCATTGGTACATCGGCCAGCAAGTGTTGCACTGGCGCGCGATGAGAACGCTGGCATGAGGGCCTTTGCACAGTTGCACGCCCATGCCGAGGGGATGACCGAGGTGTTCGAGCACGCCCAGCGGCGTGCCGTCGAACAAGGTGAGCCGGTGTTGGCCAGTTACTCGATGAGGATCGCCCCACTGGACTTGCTGGCACTGTTTGGCAGCGTCGACCAACCTGGCGCCGAGTGCCTGTTCTGGCGGGCGCCGGAAGACGACAAAAGCCTGTTCGGCTGGGGGGTGGCGGCGGAGCTGAGCAGCGCGGGCCCTCAGCGTTTTGCCTCGGTCGATGCGCAATGGCGACACTGGCTGCAAAGCGCGGTGATACACGGCCCGCTGGCGCCTTCGGTGTGCGGCGGCTTTCGATTCGATCATCAGGTCAAGGCCAGCCCCGCCTGGCAGGGTTTTGGCGATGCGTCCCTGTGGCTGATGACGTTATTGTTGGTGCGCGACGGTGCAGACTGTTGGCTGGTGTGCCAACAGCGCGTCGCGCCCAGCGATGCGGCACGTTGCTGTTGCGAGCACGTACTGAAGGAGTGGAACACGCTGATGGATCGCTACGTCAGCGGCGCGCCCTCGACGGCTGCACGGCAGCACACCCGCGACCAGAGCCTGCCGCGGGCCTGCTGGGAAAGCAAAGTCGCGCATGCCCTGGACGTGTTGCGCGACACCGCGTTGAACAAGGTGGTGCTGGCGCGGGAAGTGGTCAGCGAATTTTCCCGGCCTATCAGTGCCGGGCGCACCTTGGCTGCCCTGGCGATCAACGACCCCACGGCGTACTTGTTTGCGTTTCGACGCAACCACGCGTGTTTTATCGGCGCCTCCCCGGAGCGCCTGGTCAAACTGCACAACGGTCACCTGCAAACCCTGGCGCTGGCGGGCACAGCCCGGCGCGATCCCTGCCCGGAGCAGGATGCGCAACTGGCGCAAACGCTGCTCGGCTGCCAGAAGAACCAGCATGAGCATGCCGTGGTGGTGCAGATCATTCAGCGTGACCTGGCGCCCTGGGTACGCCCGTTGCACGTTCCCCCGGCGCCGCACATCAAGCGGCTCAGCCGCGTGCAGCACTTGGCGACGCTGATCGAAGGCGCACTGCGCCCGCAGAGCAGTTTGCTGGACATGGTCGCAGTCCTGCACCCGACGCCCGCCGTCGGCGGCCATGAACGCGGCCAGGCGCTGGAGCATATTCGCCGATTCGAGGGCTTTGACCGTGGCTGGTACGCGGCGCCGTTAGGCTGGCTGGATGCCCACGGCAACGGCGAATTCATCGTCGGTTTGCGCAGCGCTTTGCTCAACGGCAACCAAGCCCGTCTATTTGCCGGCTGTGGCATCGTCGAACACTCCGACCCTGCCAGCGAATACGACGAAACCTGCATCAAATTGGCGGGCATGCGCGCCGCGTTGCAGGTATAACCCGCTGCCCGATGCTTGAATCAAGGCCGGCGCAGGCCTACCCTGCACACGGAAAATTCACCCTCTGAGTCAGGAAGACCTTACATGTGGGATGGCAACGTTACCTTTGGTGATTCATGGGCCGGCTACATTGGCCGCGCGGATCAGAACACTGCCCACTCCCATGTTGCCATTCAGCTGTGCATCGGCGTACACCAGCCCGTCACCCTGGAGCTGCCCGGCCAGTCGATCCGCGCGGCCGGCGTGATCATCGGGCCCAATGTCGAGCACCGTGCCGTGCCCGACATTCATCCGGTGGCCTTTGTCTACGTCAACCCGGATACCCCGTTGGGGCGTGCGCTCAACGCGTTGCTGCAAGACAATGGCATCGCCCTGGCCAGTGACGAACTGCTCGAGTGCTTTCGCCACTCCAGCTCCCTGTCTCAGTTTGTGGAAGCGCTGGGGCGCTTGCTGGCGATTACGTCGCCCATCGACCAACGCCTCTACAAGGCCTTGAACATTCTGCGCCTGGACCGCGACGGTCCGGGCTCCGTCAGCCGCGCCGCGAGTGCGGTCGGCCTGTCCAGCCCGCGCTTGCGCTATGTCGCCACGCACCAGATGGGCGTGTCGCTGTCCCAATGGATCATCTGGAACAAACTCGAGCGCGCGTCCAAATCCCTCGCTGACGGTTCCACCTTGTCGGATGCCGCCGCCGACGGCGGCTTTTCCGACCAGGCGCACTTGGCCCGCATCATGCGCCGCATGATTGGCATGACGCCCCGCACCGCTGCCAGGGTTTTGCGAAAGACAAGCGTTTCGTTCAAGACGCATTGATATCAAAAAGCCAATATCGATCGCATCTTATTCGCGAAAACGATAAGCGCTGATTGCCGGCCTCACACAGCACCTCAGCGCTACCGACAGTGAATGCAAGAGTGTTCGCCAGGGGTATCCGTGCCCGGGATTTGGCGGAACGCACCGTTAATTCTTTCGATGAGTCCGCAGGAAGCGTCCTACATGTCAGAACAGCAAAAATTAACCGTCCTTCTCACGGGGGGCTCAGGCGTACTCGGTGAATCACTGATCGACTGCCTGGCAGAGGACTTTGACCTGGTATGCCTGGCGCGTAAAAGCCGCATTCGCCACCCGCGAGTGGAGGTGCTCAAGGGCGATATATGCAGCCCGCGACTGGGGCTGGACGTCGGCGATTATGAAGCGCTGCTCAAGCGTGTCGATTGGGTGATCCACGCCGCAGCGGTGACCCGCATGGATGGCGATATCGACCAGATCTTTTCGGTGAACTACCTCGGCACCGAAAACGTCGTGAACTTTGTCCAGCAAGCCAACGTGCCGCTTTACCACATCAGCACCGCCTTCACCCATCCGTGCGACTACTACGAAGGCGTGCAAGCAGAAACGCCTTACGAAGTCGCCAAGCGCCAGGCTGAAACGCTGGTGCGCTCGGCAGGTATCGATGTTTCGATCTTTCGTCCCTCCATCATCATCGGCGACTCGGACAGCGGGCACATGCCCAACTTCCAGGGGTTTCATATGACCATGGGGCTGATGATGTCCGGCGTGCTGCCTATCGTGCCCTGCCCGCCTGCCGGGTATATCGACTTGATCGCCCGTGACGTGGCGGCGCGGGCGATTGCCAACGCGTTGCGCCAGCGCTTGATCGGCGCAGACTACTTTCTCACCAGCGGCCCGCAGGCGCTTGATCTCAACGGCCTGTTGGACCTGATGTGCCAATCCATGGAAGCCCAGGCCCAAGCCTTCACCCGGCCGCGCTGCATGGCGCCGGATATTTATGAGCGGCTGATCCGCCCAGTGTTCCTCCCGGCACTGACCGGCAATATCCAGGCCGCGCTGGGTCGCGCCAACCAGCTGTGTCGCTATGCCTGCCTGCGTACACCGCTGCCCACGTCACTTCCTGAGTTGCTCGGCGAACCGGCGTTCAGCGCACGGGATGTCAGCCGTGAGTTACTGCTCTCGCTCAACCACTTGGCGCCCAAGCTGGGCGCGTTGACGCGCATGCTCAAGCAGCCGATGCCAACCGTCGCACAGGCGTCAGTCGCATGAACCCGCTTCTTACCGAACCCGCAGCCGACGCCGCACAGGTCGACCAGTACTTCCGCCAGCACGTGAATTCAGGGTATGCGCGCCTTGCGTCGTTGATGAATCTGCCGATCGAACAGTCCAGCCATGGCGTTTATATCTACGACAGCCAAGGCCGCAAGTACCTGGATGCCGGCGGCTATGGCGTATTGTTCCTCGGCCACGGCCACCCGGTGGTGGTGGCGGCCGTCACCCGGCAGCTGCAGCAAAACGCCCTGGCCAGCAAGCTGTTGCTCAACCCGCAACAGGCTTTCGCCGCGCAAGCCCTGGCTGCGCATTGCCCTGGCAACCTGGACTATGTGTTCTTTTGCAACTCAGGTGCCGAGGCCACCGAAGCCGGCCTGAAACTCGCCCGGCTCAACGGCTGCCGCCGCACGCTGTCGACCCTCGGCGGTTTCCACGGCAAGACCCTCGGCGCACTCGCCGTCACCGGCCGCGAAAGCTACCGCGAGCCGTTCAGCGGCCTGCTCAGTGAAAGCACGTTCGTCCCCTTCGGCGACAGCGCCGCGCTGGAACAGCAATTGCGCGCTTCGCCGGACAAGGCCTGTGTGATTCTCGAACCGATCCAGGCCGAAGCGGGTGTGATCCTCGCGCCGCCAGGCTACCTGACACGTGTCCGCGCACTGTGCGACCAGTACGGCGCCGTGCTGATCATCGACGAAATCCAGTCCGGCATGGGCCGTACCGGCCATTGGTGGGCATGCGACCAGGAACAGGTGGTGCCCGACATCATGCTGGTGGGCAAAAGCCTGTCCGGTGGCTGCGTGCCGGTCAGTGCCATGGTCGCCAGCGCGGCGATTTACGCGCCGTTCAACCGCAACCCCACGGTGCATACCTCGACCTTCGGCGCCAACCCGCTGGCCATGGCGGCCGTGCAGGCCACGTTGCAAGTGATGGTGCAGGAAGACCTCGTGGAACGTGCCCGGCTGATGGGCCAGGACCTGCACGCCCGCTTCAGCGCGCTGTTGCAGCAGAGGGGCCTGGCCGAGCGCGTCAAGTTGCGCAGTGCCGGCTTGTTGCTGGGCTTTGAATTCAGCGACGCCTCGGTCGCCGCGAACATGGTCATGGCCCTGATCGAACAGCAAATCATTGTGTGCCACTCGCTCAATGACCACCGGGTCGTCAGGCTCACGCCTTCCCCGCTGCTGACAGCCCAGGATTGCAATCGGTTGATCGAGGGGTTCGCCCACGCGCTGACCACCTCAATACCATCCCTTTGATTGGAGTTTCCCCCATGCAAGAAGTCAACGTACTGGCCCATATCCCCAGTGCCTGCGCTGATGAAGTCTTTGCCGTGATCAGCGACTTCAGCAACTACGTCGAGCTGTGCGAGTCGGTGCGCAATATCACGATCAATAAGGTCAGCGACCAGGTGTCGCTCACCTCCTGGGAAGTCAATTTCCACAGCGGCATTCTCAAGTGGCAGGAGCCTGACACGTTCAATGCCCAGACCCGGGAAATCCACTTCGAGCAAATGAGCGGCGATGTCGATCACTTCTCCGGCACCTGGCAAGTACTGGCGGACGGCAAAGACGCGGTCATCACCTTCGCCTCGCGCTTTGACCTGGGCCTGCCGATGCTCGCCGACATGCTCGACCCCGTGGCCCACAAAGCCATCCGCGACAACATTCACTCGATCATCACCGGTCTGTTCCCGGCGAGTTACTTGAAGGCCTGAACCATGTCCCTTTCACTGTTGAATCGCTCGCGTGCCTTGCTGCACAGCTACGCCCCAGGTTTTGACGAACGCCTGGCGAGCATCGCATTCGCCGAACGCGAAGCGCCGCCTAGCGAAGTCATCGCCCTGTTCAAGCAACAAGGGCCGGTCGGCCTGTTGGTCAACCGTGCCGCGGGCGGGTTGGGCGCGGGCATCCTTGATGCCGTGCATGTGCAGATCGCCCTGGGCACGCGTTCACCCTCGCTGGCGGTGGCCAGCACCATGCATCAGTTTTCCGTGGCGAGCCTGTTGGCCCTCACCCAGAACGGCGGCGGCGCCGAAGGTTTGCTGTTGGCGGCGGTCGCACAAAAGCGCTTGCTGCTGTCCTCGGGGTTTGCCGAAGGCAACTCGGGCGCCGGCATTCTCGATTCGAACATGCAGGCGCTGCAAACCCCTGAAGGTGTATTGCTCAGCGGCAGCAAAAAGCCCTGCTGCCTCGGGCAGTCGATGGACTTGCTCACCGCCAGCTACACCCGCCAGACCGCCGAGGGCGAAGAGCTGATGGTCGCACTGATTCCGGCGAATGCACCGGGCATCACGCGGTCGCCGTTCTGGCAGAACAGCGCACTGGCCGCCGCCGAAAGCATCGAGGTGCGCCTCAACGAAGTCTTCGTGCCCGAACGCATGTTGTTTTCCGCCGGCTACAAACACCTGTTGGGCGACGTGCAAACCGTCGGTTTCATCTGGTTCGAGCTGTTGATTTGCGCGTCCTACGTGGGGGTCTGCGCCGGTTTGGTCGAGTCTGTGATCGAGGCCGGGCGCTGGACGCCCCATCACCGCGTGGAGCTGGCGGCTCAGCTGCAACTGGCGATCAGTGCGCTGGAAGGCGCGGCGCTGGATATCGAACGCAACCCGCAGGACCTGCCGAACGTGCTGGCCCGCCTGCTGCTGGTGCGCTACGGCATCGAACAACTGCTCACCGAACTTTCGGACCAGGCCCACGCCATGCTCGGTGGGATGGCGTTTATCACCAGCAACCAGAGTTCGAACTGGTTGATGGCCTGCCGTGGCCTGCAGTTTCACCCGCCAGCGAAGATCTCGATGGCGAGCAACCTCGACACCTACTTGTCCCACTCAACCTTCAGCATCGCCGGAGCGCACCCATGAACCTGCTCGGAAAAATCGTCGTGATCACCGGAACCGCGCGCGGCCTCGGTTACGCGGCGGCCTGCACATTGAAAAAACAGGGCGCCACCGTGATCGGCCTGGACATTCTTGCGCCACAAGAGCCCGGGTTGCTGGATGGGTTTTATCAAGTCGACCTGTGTGACCGAACGGCGCTGGCGCAGGTGATTGGCGCCATCAGCACCGACTTCGGCGACATCGATATCCTGGTGAATAACGCCGGTACCCTGACCCTGGAACGCGGTGAAACCGGCGTCACCGACGCAGTCACCCGCGCGGTGGATGTGAACCTGTTCGCGCCATGGCAACTGGTGGCCGGGTTCCTGCCGGGGTTGCTGCGCAAGCGCGGCAAAGTGGTCAACGTGTCGTCGCTGTTTGCCCTGGTGAACGCGCCTTATGTGGCCGCATACGCTGCCAGCAAACGCGCGCTGAGTGCTTATTCGGACGTGCTGCGCATGCAATATCGCGGGCAGCTCGACGTGGTCACCGTGTACCCGGGCTTTATCGACACCGCCATTCACTTGCCCGCCCAGCGCGTGGGTTTGTCGGTCAAGCGCCTGGTGACGTTCATGTGGGGTGACAGGACCCTGCTGTCCCTCGAAGAGAAACTCGATGCCGCCGCCGATGGCCTGGTTCGCGCCTGCCAAAAAGACGGCCTGCGCAACCGCGGGCTGACCTTTATGGGCACGCTGGCCATGTACACCGCGCGTATCGCACCAAGTGTGGTCGACGCCTTTATCGCCCTGCGCCTGCGCACGCTGACCCGCGGCGGGCACCTCGCGCTCAAACCTGAACTGATCGAGTAACGCGTTGCCAATGGCCAGACAACTCCACAGCAAGCCTCAGGTCCGCCTTGATCGCGCCTTGTTCAAGGCCCGGTCGGGTGAGTCCCTGTTGATCATCGGTTACGCCTTGTGCCTCTTCCTGCTGCCCCTCGCGCTGTTTGTGTGGGTGGCGAACACGGCCGCCACCCTGTGGGTGTTGCTGTGCTCGCCCCTTTGGGTGCTGGCCGGGTACGGGTGGTTTCTGCAAGCGATCCTCGGGCATGAAGGTTTCCATTTCAACCTGAGCAGCACGCCTATGCACAGTTGCTACCTGGGCATTTTCACCAGTTCGTTGCTGCCTGGATTCTGCGTGACCGGTTACTTCGTCGACCATTGGCAACACCATCGCTACAGCAACAGCGAACAGGACCCGGACTATCGGCACTTCTCGCGTTATCGGAGCCTGTTTAGCCGCCTTGCGCTGTCACGGTTGATGGCCACCTCGAATTATCTGCAGGCGACGTTGCGCCTGGCTTTCGGCCCGCCGGTCAGCCCATCGCCCTTGCCTTCACCTTTGAGCGCAGCCCAGGTGCGACGACTGGCGCGCTGCAATATCGCGTGCCAGGTCGGCTGGTTGAGTGTCTACGCGGTCGCCCTGTGGCAGATCGACGGGCTGCTGCTTGGGTTTGCCTTGAGCCTGGCGGTTGCGTTCCTGCTCTCGGCAGTCAATGCCTATCAGGAACATGCCTTCAGCGAGGGCCATGACCAGCCCCCTGCCCGCTCGCGTACCTCGCGCCTGAGCACCTGGCTGCACGCCGGCGCGAACTTTCACCTGGAACATCACTTTTATCCAGCGGTGCCGTGCTGGCGCCTGCCCAAGGTCCACCGCCAATTGCTGGACGCGGGGTGGTATGCAGACCGGCAATACCTGCTGGAAACACGCTTCATACCGTCCTTCAAGTACGCCTCCGGTCGCCATCCTTACCGGGGCGACACGCTGAACGACTGAACGGTCCCCTTACTTTCCCCATGGATTTTGGCCTGAACCATCAGGCCGCAGGAGCTGCTATGCCTTTTGATATCGACCGCCACATTGAAACCGAGCGCGCCCAGTTATTCGGCCACCCGCTTTTCGCCAATATCCGCACCGTTGAAGATGTACGCACACTGATGGAATTTCATGTGTTTGCCGTATGGGACTTCATGACCCTGCTCAAGCGCATCCAGCGCGACCTCACCTGTGTGGAGTTGCCGTGGGTACCGCCAACGCATATCACGGCGGCGCGCTTGATCAATGAAATCGTGGTCGGCGAAGAAACCGACGAACACCCCGATGGCGGCTTTATCAGCCACCTGGACCTGTACCTGACCGCCATGGATGAAATCGGCGCCGACAGCTCGGTATTCCGCCGTTTCCTCGCTGCCATCCAGGCCAAGGAACCGCTGGCCAAGGCCCTCAGCGACCGCGATATCCCATTGGCGGCCAAAGTGTTCATGTGCCAGACGCTCGATGTGGCGCAACACGGCACCACCGAAGCGGTGTTGGCGTACTTCTTCTTTGGCCGTGAAGACATCATCCCCGACATGTTCGGACGCCTGCTGTCGCAATGGTCGGTCAGCGAAACCGAGGTGCCGATGCTCACCTATTACTTGAAGCGCCACATCGAAATGGATGGCGACGATCACGGCCCGGCCGCTAAACGCATCATCGCTGAAATCGTCACCACCCCTGTGCAACACCAGCACATGGTCGAAAGCGCCAAGACCGCGATCAAATCGCGCATCGATTTGTGGGATGGCGTGCATCACTTCCTGCAGCACAAAGCGCAACACGCCACGGACCGCCCTGAGTGCCTAAGCCTCGCATGACCACAGGGAGCAGGACATGACCAAAGGTAAATTGATAAAACTGACACTGTGCGGCGTTGTGGTCGGTGGGTTACTGCTGCTCGGTTGGCAGCGTTGGCAGTATTCCAACGCTTACGTGAGTACCGATAACGCCGAGCTCGATGGCGTGATCATTCCGGTGCGCGCCAAGCTCTCGGGCGTGGTGATGAGCGTGCCGGTGACAGACAACCTCACGGTGCAAAGCGGTGATCTGCTGTTTCAGATCCGCGACAGCGAATATCAATACCAGGTCGAGCAGCGTGAGGCGCAATGGCAGGCGTTGCTTGCTGCCGCAGGGCGCGGCGGCGGTCCGGGTGCGTTGGACAGCCAGGTCCTCGGCGCGGTCGCAATGCGCCAGGCGGCGCAAGCGGCGCTGGCACAATCCAGCGCCAATCTGGAGCAGGCGCGCAACGATTACGGGCGCGCCCGCCGCCTGGGCGCCCAAGGTGTGTTGAGCACTCAGGATCTCGAGGTGGCCAAGGCGCGTTTCGACGCCCTGAGCCACGCCCAGGAAGTGGCACGCGGCAATGCCCAGGCTGCCGCGCAAAGCACCTTGGCCAACAAAGCCGAACTGAAAGTGCAGGACTACCGGATCGCGGCGGCGCAAGCCGAACTGGAACAGGCCCGGATCAAGCTGCACGACACTCGTCAGACCGCGCCGGTGCGCAGCATTGTCTCGAAAAAAGAAGTCGAGCCGGGCCAATTCGTGGTCGCCGGGCAGAAGCTGTTGAGCCTGATTGCCACCGACCCGCTGTGGATTACCGCCAACTTCAAGGAAACCCAGGTCGGGCGCGTGCGGGTCGGCCAGTTGGCCAAGGTCACTGTGGATGCGTTTCCCGGGCAGGCTTTCGACGGGGTGGTCGAGAGCCTCGCTCCGGCTACCGGCGCAAAGTTTTCACTGCTGCCCCAAGAGAACGCTACCGGCAATTTCACCAAGGTGGTGCAGCGCGTCCAGGTCAGGATTGCCCTCAAAGACGTGCCGGATGACTACAAAGCCTTGTTGAGCCCCGGCATGAGCGCCTTCGTCGAAGTCGCCACGCAACAGCACGGCAGCCACACGTTATGAAGTCGCCGTATCTGATTGCGCTGACCGTGACGCTGGTGTCGATGATGGAGCTGCTCGACGTGACCATCGTCAACGTGGCGATTCCCAGCCTGATGGGCACCTACGGGGCGTCGGTCGATGAAATCTCCTGGGTGTCCACCGGCTACGTGGTGGCCAACGTAGTGATCCTGCCGGTCAGCGGCTGGCTGTCGGCCTGGTTCGGGCGGCGCACTTATTACCTGGTCTCCACGGCGGTGTTCGTGCTGGCATCCGTGGGCTGCGCCTTTTCCGCCGAACTCTGGCAACTGGTGGCGTTCCGCGTACTGCAAGGCTTGGCGGGCGGCGGGTTGCTGGGGATTTCCCAGGCAATCATTTACGACGTATTCCCCAAGGAGAAGGTCAGCAGCGGCATGGCGTTGTACGGCGTTGGCGTGATGATGGGGCCGACGTTGGGCCCCACCGTCGGCGGCTATCTGATCGACACCTTGTCCTGGCACTGGATATTCCTGATCAATCTGCCTATCGGTGCTGTGGCCCTGCTGCTGTGCTGGCTGTGCATCGGCGACTCCGCCAATGAAAGCAAACCCAGCAGCGTCGACTACAGCGGCTTCTGCCTGCTGGCCCTGGGCGTAGGCAGCCTGCAGATCCTGCTGGAGCGCGGCGAGCATTGGGACTGGATGGAATCGAACTGGACGGTTGCCTGCCTGTTGCTCAGCAGCTTCAGCCTGGTGGGGTTCTTCTGGTGGGAACGGCGCGCGACCAACCCGATCGTCAATGTGGCGTTGTTTCAGAACCGCGAGTTTTTGATGGGCTGCATCTGCGCGTTTTGCGTGGGCTTCGGGCTGTACAGCACGTTATTCATGGTGCCGCTGTTTTTGCAGACGTTGCTGGCGCAGAGCGCGTACCAGAGCGGGCTGGTGATTTTCCCCGGAGCGGTGGCCAGTGCTATCAGCACCTTGGTGATCGGCAAGCTGTCCCAGGAAAACAAGATCGACGAGCGCGTGTTCGTGACCTTGGGCATCGTCATGTACTGCTACGCGATGTTCCTGCACACCCAGTTCACCCTCGACAGCAACCCGGACACGCTCTATTGGCCCCTGGTGATTCGCGGCCTGGGCCTGGGCATGATCTTCGTACCGCTGACCAACCTGGCCATGCGCCGTCTGCCGCTGACGTTGATCTCGGGCGCCTCGGGCGTGCTCAACCTGATGCGCCAGTTGGGCGGCAGCGTCGGCATCGCCATTGCCGCGACCCTGCTCACGCGGTTCTCGTGGGAGCGCTATCGCCTGCTGTCCGAGCATGTGACCGAGTCCAGCCTGGTTGCCAGTGGCTGGGGCGGCGTGGAATCCAACCCGCTGTTTCTGTCCCTGAACCTTGCAAGCCATCAACAAGCCTTGGCCCTGATGCCTTACCTGCAAGCGCGTGAACAAGCGCAAATGCTGGCCTTCAGCATGCTGTTTGGCACATTGGGCGCGGTCATGGCCATCGGCGTTCCCATGGTGCTGATGATGCGCAGAAGCACCCTCAGCCGATAACTTCTCCAGTGGAGCACATCCCCTTGCGTATTCCAGGGCTGCATCTCGACCCGATCACACTGCTCACTTTCCTGTGCGGCCTCAGCCTCGCCTGCTGCCCGGCCAATGCGGCGGCGGAAGACTTGTACCAGCTGTACCAGAAGGCGCTGACCCACGACATGAAGTTCGCCGCTGCACAGGCGCAACAATTGGCCACCGCGGAAAAAGAACCGCAAAGCCGTGCCAACCTGTTACCGGACCTGTCGGTCACCGGCGGCGCGGCGTGGGTCGATGCCGAGGATTCGTCCGACTACCATCGCAACCGCAATAACACCAACGCCTATGCCGTGGTTCTCACCCAACCGCTGTTGCGCTGGCAGAGTGTGGTTGCCCACGACCAAAGCAAACTGATGATCAGCGCCAGCGAGGTGCAGACCGAACAAGCGCGCCAGGACCTGATGCTGCGTGTCGCCCGCGCCTACTTCGACGTACTGCTTAACCAGGAACTGCTGAACACCCGCACGCAACAGTTGCAAACCCTGCAGGAGAGCCAGGACCGCCCCCGGCGTTTGTTGGCCGACGGCGCCAGCACCCACAACGCGCTCGAACAGGTTCAGGCCAAATACGACCAGGCCTTCGCCGAGCAAATCGCCGCACGCGGCGCGCTGGATATCGCCACCGAAGCCCTCACCCAATTGACCGCCGCCCAGGCGCGCCCATGGTCGGGCAAGGAGCCACAATTCAGCGCTCCGGTGCCCGCCGCGATCGGCGCCTGGGCCACCACCGCGCAACAAGGCAACCTCGCCGTGCAGCGGGCGCAGATTGCCCAGCGCCTGGCCGAAATGGACATCGACAAGGAACAAGCCGGCCACTTGCCGACCCTTGACCTGATCGCCGCCCATGGCCGTTTTGCCTCGGTCGGCGGCGATGTGTACGACGTCACCCTGCCGGAGAATCGTTATAACCAGACGGTGGTCGGGGTCAAACTGAGCGTGCCACTGTATGGCGGCGGCCGTACCAGCAGCCGCGTGCGCGAAGCCCATGCGTTGCAGAGCAAAGCCCTGGATGAACTCGAAGATGCGCGCCGCAGCGCCGGGCTGATGGCCCGCCAGGCCTACCTGCAAGTGACCAGCGGCATGAGCCAATACCAGGCGCTCAAGCAGGCGCTGAAATCCAGCCAGGTCAACCTCACGTCGGTGACCCACGGCTTCGAGGCCGGTGCGCGCATCAACACGGAGGTGCTGGACGCACAGCAGAAAGTCACGGACACCCAGCAACGTTTGGCCCAGCAACGCTACGCGATTCTGCTCGCGCAGCTCAACCTGCTGGCGTCGACGGGGAACCTGAACGACGCGCGTCTGCGTGAGGTCAGTCGCCTGCTCGATTGAACCCGGTGCGCGCCCCATTCAGCCCATGTACCTGAGCCATTGAGTTCAGGGTTCGATAATCGAACAGGTTCCCACTTCTGCCGTTCAAGTTCACTGCGTGAATGCGGATAGCACGATCACTATTACTTAAGTGGTCTGCGGAGTATGCCCATGTTTGCCCATCTGAAAATTCGCACCGGGATGATCGGGGTGCTGCTGCTGTTCGTTATTGCACTGTTGTTCTCGACCCTGAACGGCTGGCGGTCGGCGGTACGCAGTCACGAGCACATTGACGAGTTGGGGCGTACCTCGCGACAAATCGACGGCATCAACAACGCGTTGCTGCTGGCAATCCGTACCAGCGCCAACGTGTCCTCGGCGTTCATCGAGACCGTCGGCGGGCGTTTCGACGACGCTGAAGCCCGGCTGGTGCGCAGTGAGGCGATCTGGAGTGACGCCATCGCCAAGGTCAATGCCTCGACCACAGACTTGCGTGACCCGCAGTTGAAGGCCCTCGCCGAAGATCTCAAGCGTGCGTTCGCCGTATACGGCACGGCCATCGTCGGACAACGCGCCGCCACGCGCGCGCGCTCCGCCGAAGAGTATTTTCAAGTCAACATTGATGCCGGCAACAGCATGACCAAGCTTCAGGAGATTCGCGTGAAGCTGGTCGGCGCGTTGGATGCCCGTGCCCAGGAGATCAACACGGAGGCGGCTGCGCGGCTGCAGACTTCGCAAACCCTGGCCATTGCCTTGATCCTGCTGACCCTGGCACTCGCTGTCGTCTGCTGGGTATTCATCTCGGGCACCGTCCTGCGCCCATTGCGCGCGGCCGGCGAGCACTTCAAGCGTATTGCCGGGGGCGATCTGACCCGCGAAGTCGTCTCGCCTGGCCGCAACGAAATTGGCGAATTGTTCCTTGAACTGCAACGCATGCAGGCCAGCCAGCGTGAAACACTGATCCAGATCGCTGACTCAGCCACGCAGTTGGCCTCAGCCGCTGAAGAACTCAACGCCGTCACCGAAGAAAGCAACCGTGGCCTCCAGCAGCAGGACATGCAGCTGGAACAGGCCGCGACCGCGGTGAACCAGATGACCAGTGCGGTCGAAGAAGTGGCGCGCAACGCGGTGTCGACTTCGCAAGCGGCCACCGCCTCCAATACGCTGTCGGAAAAGAGCCGTCAGCAGGTACGCGAAAACATCAGCGGTACGCAATCAATGACCGCCGAAATCCAGGGCAGCGCCGAGCGTATCCAGCACCTCGCCAATGAAGTGCGCAACATCGGCAAGGTGCTCGACGTGATCCGGGCAGTCTCGGAGCAGACCAACCTGCTGGCCCTCAACGCGGCGATCGAAGCGGCCCGGGCCGGTGAAGCCGGTCGGGGGTTTGCTGTCGTGGCCGACGAGGTACGCACCCTCGCCTACCGCACCCAGGAATCGACCCGCGAGATCGAACAGATGATTGCCAGCGTGCAGAGCACTGCCGAACACGCGGTGGATTCGATGCGCAGCAGCACGGCACGGGCGCAAGGCACGCTGGAAATCACGCAGGCGTCGGGGGTGGTGCTGGAGGATATCTTCGCGGCCATCGGCCAGATCAACGAGCGCAACCTGGTGATTGCCAGTGCCGCCGAAGAACAGGCCCAGGTTGCCCGTGAGGTCGACAGCAACCTGTTGGCGATCCGCGACCTGTCGGCGCAATCCGCGGCGGGCGCCTTGCAGACCAACGCAGCGAGCCATGCGCTGTCACGCTTGGCTGCGGAGCTGAGCGGGCTGGTGGGAGGCTTTCGGACTTGATCCTTGGCGTAAGACACACGCCGGCTTAGGGCATGCACGCAGCGGCTTTGTCGGAACCTGGACTTTTCACGACGACTGTCCGCAACGCACGTCCCGAATACTCGATAGAAATCGTCTGGTTTGACGGTTGGATCGCAGACAGACGACGCGACATGTTGAGGGCGCCGTTGCCGCAAGCTGCCTCATCTTGGCACGCGCCGATTTACGGGTAGTCCACATGAAGTTGAAAAGCGCTAGAAGGTTCTTTACCTGCTCTGGGCAATCCTCTGGAAGGTCGGGGCGAGTGCTACCACGCTGGGTCAAAGTTCTAAGAAACACACGCCAAAACCGAAGTACCGGCGACCGATCAATCCATATTAAGAGGTCGGCTCTGGCAATACGGTTATCCCAGGTGGCCGAATGGCCACCTTCAAAAATCCACTGATCGCGGGCCTCGGCCTCGTGACAAAGGCGAGTCTTCTCATCAGTGTTTCGCTCAACCCATCCCGGTTGCCAATGGATCGTGTCGATATGGATGACCGGAAGACCTGTGTGCTTGCCCATCGCCCGAGCCAGCGTACTTTTTCCTGACCCTGGTTGGCCAATAATCATGACACGCTGCATAGGAGCCCCTGCGCATTGAACATCCTGATCATACTGAGCGACACTGCTCCTCATTGGAACACTTCACAATCGAATCGTGTTGATTAGTGCTACGCGACGACGGATGAAGTTCCAGGCGATAGGCGAGAGTAGAAAAACCGCGACAAGAAACGCCACCTGGGACAGGTAGAACGGCTCCAGCCACTGCTGGTTCAACGCGACGTAATAGGTGTTATGGGCGACGTCAGCCAGAATGATGATCCCGTTGTGTGCTGTGTCGTCAGAAGCCGATAAGCATGTTGGCAACATGGCCCGTGATACTTGGGGCTCTCATTAAGTCTGCGCGTCCTGTAACCGTAGCAGTCACGTAAAAACGCTTAATGGGCGACTGAACGGTGATCGATACCCAAAAAAAGCAAGGCGTCTTGGGCAGAGGTAACACGCGTGACTGGACGAACAGACGCGCCTCACGCCCGCCAGGCCCGTGAGATAATCACGCGCTACGAGCGGACGACTCCGCCGAATAGATGACGGTTTGCGCGCTGTTCGCCGCAACGGTTTGCCGGGTGAAGTAGGTGTCGCCTTCGTCAGTCAGAATCTCATAGTCGACTTTTTGCGTGCTGCTGGCGTGTTTGATGATTTTCAGCACGCGCTGGAATTTCACGCTTTGCGTGCCGTTCTGGTTGGGCCCGGTCAGCACATTCACGCTTTGAAACCAGCCGGCGTGTTGCTTGTTGCTCACCAGCGCGTTGGTCATCGCCTCGAACCGCTCCAGGCGGGTGAAGCCCCACAGCGTCTGCTCCTCGACGGTTGCGTCGGGGGTGGCGGCGCCGGTAAACACGAAGATATTGATCGTCGGGCTGTCTTCACAAAAGAAGTCATACGGGACCAGGCCATCGACCATTTTCCTGCCGGGCACAAAGCCCTTTTTATGCACCTGAAACATCGCCACCTCCGCTCAAACAATGGCGACAAGTCTAATGAGCGGCGACGTACAGGGCGGTCAAGCCAATGTAATGTCGTGTAAAGATCGCGCGTTGTGCAGGTTGACCTCCACGGTCAGCCCGCCGCCTGACTCATTGCGTGCCGCGATGCTGCCGCCGTGCATCTGCACTGCCCGCGCGGCGATGGCCAAGCCCAGGCCAAAGCCGACGCTGGCATCCCCCGCGCCACGCTCGAACGGTTGGAAGATGCTGTGCAATCGATCGTTGTCGACGCCCGGCCCGTGGTCGCTGATCGCCACAGCGAGGCGGCTCGCGTCGGGATTGATGCGCGCTGAAACCAGCACCGTGGTGTCCGGCCGCGTGTAGCGCACGGCGTTGCGGATCACGTTCTCGAAGCAGCGGTACAGCAACTCACCGCTGACACAGGCGATAAACGGCGGGCAAGCCTGTAGGTGTACGCGGCAGCCTTTGATGCCGGCTTCGAACTGCGCATCTTCGACAATCATCGTCAGCAACTCGATGATGTCCACGGGTTCGCGCTCGATGCTTTCGGGCCGGCCTTGCAGGCGAGCCAGGGTCAGCAGCGCTTCGATCAGGGTGTCCATGCGTTCGGATTCATGCTCGATGCGTTCGAGCATTTCCATGCGTGCAGGGTCTTGGCGCAACAGGCCGATGGCCGCTTGCATGCGCGTCAGCGGCGAGCGCAATTCATGGGAGATGTCGTGCAGCAGATGCTGCTGGGCTTGCACCAGTACCTTGAGCTGGTTGGCCATGCGGTCGCAGTCTTCGGCCAGGTCGACGATTTCATCGCGGCGCTTGCCCATGGCGGGTTTGACCCGGGTTTCGAAGCGTCCTTGGGCCACATCGCTCATCGCCCGACGCAGGTAGGCCAGTGGCCAGGCCAGGTAGTACGCCATGTAGCCGCTGAACAGCGCACTCATCAACGTGCCGATGAGCAACGGGATCTGGTGCCAGGGCCTGCCGGGGACGTTGCCGGGGGCGTGGGTGGACCTGATCGAAAGCGCCAGGCCTTCCTTGCTGGTGACCGCTCGTTCATAGGTCGGTTGTTCAACGGGCGACCCCAAGATCAAGTGACCGTTGCTGTCATAGACGCCGATGTTCTCATCCGGCGGACGTTCCCAGACCGTGAGGAGCTGGCCTGCCGCGTCGACACCGACGCGCTCGAGCAGCCCGGTTTCCGCTGCCAGAATGGCTTCCACATGCGGGTCGCTCGGGCGAAAACGGCTCAGTTCTAGTACGCCGACTCCGACCAGAAACGTCAGGGTGGTCGCCAGCCAGAAGGCCAGGAACAGTTTCCAGAACAGCAGGCTGGGCCGGGTCATTCGGCGATCAACAGGTAGCCAAGGCCGCGCACGCTCTGGATCCAGGCCTTGGTGTCCAGGCGCGGCCCCAGCTTCTGCCGGATGCTGCTGATATGTACGTCGATGCGCCGGTCGTAGCGGGTCAGCGGGCAGCCCAGGGCGTTGAGGGACAGGTCCTTTTTACTCACCACTTGGCCGGCGTTGCGGGCCAGTTCTTCGAGCAGGCTGAATTCGGTGCTGGTCAGGCCCAGCTCGACACCGCTCCATAGGGCCTGGCGCTTGCCGGGCCACAACACCAGCGCGCCGGTCTTGATCACTTCGGTGAGCGGCTGGCCCACCGGCTGCACCCTGCGCATGATCGCGCGCAGCCGTGCCACCAGCTCGCCCGGGGAGCTGGGCTTGGGCACGTAATCGTCGGCGCCGAGTTCCAGGCCGGTGATGCGGTCGATGTTGTCGCCGCGGGCGGTCAGCAGCACCACGGGCACTTGGCTGACCGCGCGGATGCGCCGCAGCACCTCGATGCCCGAACGCTGGGGCAGCATGACGTCCAGCACCACAATGCTGTAGCGCCCCGACAGCGCCTCGACCTCGCCCTCCTCGCCCGTATGCACGGCCGTGGCCTCAAAACCTTCGCGCGCCAAGTATTGGCTGAGCATTTCCGTCAATTCCTGGTCGTCGTCGACCAACAGTACGCAGATCATCGTGGGCTCGTCAGTGTGGGGTTGTCCATTATCAGCCTTTGCGCAGGTTATCAGGCCCACCTTTACCTAACTTGACATTCGGTTAACCGCACCAAACGCCGCGCACTCTTATGCTGGCTGTTCACCGGTCGGCGAGTGAACCCAGCACGCCGGCGCTGCTTGTCGATGTGTTCTGGAAAAGATCTTGATGAATTTTTCGCGCCTGCTCTGCTCGGTTGCGCTGCTGCTCAATACCTCACTGGCACTCGCCCAAGGCTTCAAAATCTCGGATATTCGAATCAATGGCCTGCAACGCGTCTCAGCGGGCAGCGTATTCGGCGCATTGCCGCTGAACGTCGGCGATGAAGCGGATGACCGGCGCCTGGTGGATTCCACTCGCGCGTTGTTCAAGACCGGGTTCTTCCAGGATATCCAGCTGAGTCGCGAAGGTGATGTGCTGATTATCAATGTCGTCGAGCGCCCTTCGGTTGCCAGCATCGAGTTCGAGGGCAACAAGGCGATCTCCACCGAAGATTTGATGAAAGGCATGAAGCAATCGGGCCTTGCCGAAGGCGAGATATTCCAGCGCGCCACCCTGGAAGGCGTGCGCAACGAGTTGCAGCGTCAATACGTTGCCCAGGGCCGTTACTCGGCCTCGGTCGACACCGAGGTCGTGGCCCAGCCGCGCAATCGGGTCGGCCTGAAGATCAAGATCGATGAAGGTGAAGTGGCGTCGATCCAGCACATCAACGTGGTGGGCAATACGGTGTTCCCCGACGACGCGTTGATCGACCAATTCACGCTCAAGACCAGCAACTGGCTGTCATTTTTCAAGAACGACGATAAATACGCACGGGAGAAACTCTCCGGCGACCTCGAACGGCTGCGCTCCTATTACCTGGACCGTGGCTATATCAACATGGATATCACCTCGACCCAGGTCTCCATGACCCCGGATAAAAAGCACGTCTATATCACCGTGAACATCCAGGAAGGCCAGAAGTACACGGTGCGTGAAGTCAAGCTGAGCGGCGAGCTGAAAGTCCCGCAAGAGCAGGTCCAGTCATTATTGCTGGTGCAAAAGGGCCAGGTGTTTTCGCGCAAGTTGATGACCACCACCTCGGAACTGATCACCCGCCGCCTGGGCAACGAAGGCTATACGTTCGCCAACGTCACCGGTACGCCTCAGGTGCATGAAGAAGACCACACGGTAGACATCACTTTCAGCATCGACCCCGGCAAGCGGGCTTACGTCAATCGCATCAACTTCCGGGGCAATACCAAGACCGACGACAAAGTGCTGCGTCGCGAAATGCGGCAGATGGAAGGCGGCTGGGCGTCGACCTACCTGATCGACCAATCCAAGGTGCGCCTGGAACGCCTGGGGTTCTTCAAGGAAGTGAACGTCGAGACGCCGGCCGTGGCCGGGCTGGATGACCAGTTGGATGTGAACTACGCCGTGGAAGAACAAGCCTCCGGCTCGATCACGGCCAGCGTCGGCTTCGCCCAGAGTTCGGGCCTGATCCTTGGCGGGTCGATTACCCAGAACAACTTTCTTGGCACGGGCAATTACGCCAGCCTGGGGCTGACCCGTTCGTCCTACCAGAGCAAGTACAACATCGGTTTCACCGACCCCTACTTCACCACCGATGGGGTTAGCCTGGGCTACAACGCGTTCTACAGCAAAACCGACTACAACAAATACTACGATGACGGGGTGTCCTATTACGCCATCAACAGTTTTGGCCTGGGTGCCAGCCTCGGTTACCCGATCAACGAGACTTCGCGCCTGACGTTCGGCCTGACCGCACAACACGACAGCATCGAGCCGGGCACCTACAGCGCCGACGAGATCTACGATTTCATCGAGCGCGAAGGCAAGGAGTTCACCAACTTCAAGGCCAGCGCAGGCTGGTCGGAGTCGACCTTGAACAAAGGCGTACTGGCCACGCGCGGGCACGCGCAGAACCTCAACCTGACGGTGACGGTGCCCGGCAGTGACCTGAGCTTCTACAAAATCGACTATACGGGACAAACCTTCCTGCCGGTCAGCAATACCACCGCCCTGCGCTTCCATACCAAGCTCGGTTACGGCAACGGTTATGGCTCCACGGACGGGTTGCCGTTCTATGAGAGCTATACGGCCGGCGGCGAAGGCACGGTGCGTGGTTTTGAAAGCGGCACGCTCGGCCCGCGCAATACCCCGGCGACCGGGACCTATGCCAGCGCAGGTCAAGCGTACTACTCGGACCGGACTACGGAGGCGCTGGGCGGTAATATTCTGATTACCGGGGGCACGGAGTACTTGTTCCCTGTGCCGTTCATCAAAGACAACAAATCCGTGCGGACCTCCTTGTTCTGGGATGTGGGCACGGTGTATTCGGACAAGTGTTACCTCAGCACCACCCAAGGCTGCGGTGGTGTGGACCTGAGCCAGATGGCCAGTTCGGTGGGGGTTGGCGTGACCTGGTACAGCCCGCTGGGGCCGTTGAGTGTCAACCTGGCTTATCCGATTCGCACGCCGGAGAACGCGGATAAACAGGTGTTCCAGTTTTCCATGGGCCAGACGTTCTGATCATTTCAGCGGGTTAACGCGCTGCTCGCCGTCGCAGGATACCGGCGTTATGTTTTATCGCCTGGCTCCGATGGGGCCTCGGCGACGGTTGCGGATTCGCGAGGCACATACGGTTCTGGAATAGAGGGTGCGAGTGGGCGCCGTGTGAGGGCTGACCGGGACTTACCGCGAACTTTCTCTTCCCACTTGGCACGCTCCTGAGGGATGTCTTCGATCGGGATTTTCCTGTCCGTGCGCCTAAGTGCGATCAGTACCACCACCAATACGGTTACGACAGCCGAGGATAGAATATCTAAAAGGTCCATGTTTCTTTCCGGTAGCCGTTGGCCGGCAATGGCTTGACTTCGCTGATGGTTGTTCGGCGAAGCAGAAAATTACTTTCCGATCGTTGTAAGAACACTATTCCAGGTTGTTTGTTTTCCTTAGTTGCGTAGGCGTTACACCGAGTTTGCTGCGCAGGACACGGGTCAAATGCGCCTGATCTGAAAACCCACAATGATAGGCAATTTCCTTAATCGACAGTGTGCCGCTGTACAGCATTCGCTTGGCCCGTTCGATGCGCTGCTCGGTAACAAAGGTGTGTGGTGAACAGTCGAACGATTCGCTGAATTTCCTGGAA
Organism: Pseudomonas sp. K8; assembly: GCF_014889455.1. Classification (NCBI taxonomy): domain Bacteria; kingdom Pseudomonadati; phylum Pseudomonadota; class Gammaproteobacteria; order Pseudomonadales; family Pseudomonadaceae; genus Pseudomonas; species Pseudomonas sp. K8. Next base: position 2,045 of record NZ_VJWO01000058.1, on the reverse strand, counting down.
AACGTCCAGACACCCAACCCTACGGCATCGGCCATTTCGTCAAGGCGTATGGACTCTTCCAGATGAGCATCGATGAACTCGAGCAAGTACTTTTTTTGTTGTTGCGACAGCCGCCCAGGCGCACTGGACTCTTTAAAGGTGACACTGGCGTAATGCCGTAGAAGGTGAATAGCCAACTGCATGCTCAAGGCTTCCACATACAATGCGCCACCAATCCCACGACTTCTTACTTCATTGGTAATTGCGCCGACAATAGCCGTGAGGATCGTGTCTTGGGTACGGAGCAGATCATGCAGGCGCACCTCTTCAATCGGACGCTCCATAACATCCATGGCCACACGAGACATCAGCGCATTGGAAAGATAGAGATGAGAAACATCAATGTCTTGCGTCCAGTTCCAATGGGAGTCCTGTGACATCGTAAGCAGCGAAATATCGCCCGGCGCGCAAGCGGTACGTGTCCAGCCCTCATCCACACAACGATCCATCGGTGTGCGGCCGCCAAAGTAATAAACGATCATGAAATGATCAAGGGGTGGAATGAGGACGTCCTGACCTTTATATCGATATGAGCGTTGCTGCATATCTTTCCATCCGAGTTCTTCGCTTGAGCTGAGAACTACGCCTGGCACCCACTTGAGAAGTTCCTTTGGGGTAATGACGGTCGGCATACTTGAAGTCTCACTTGAGGGCCGTCACCTTGGCTCTTATTGCGCTCCTACGCAAATTTGAAAGCACTCGAGAGATGGCCGTGGAGTATTGTTTTTATTAGTATTTACAGCTCACCAGAATACTAGCATGGGATGAGCAGTGTCGAAAAAAATATCCAACCTTATGCGACTTAAGTGATTATAAAAAACCGAACACAGGGATTAAATGGCTATAAAGCGTGACCGAGATGATTTGCATGGGTTGAGGGTTGCGAACGTTTCCCGTCCCGCTAAAAAAACGGCCACCGCCGGGCGGCCGTAAAGGGGCTGCGAGAAGTGATTCTCGCAACGGAGCGACGCCTGTCAGGCCACCACCGCCCTGGCGATGTCTTCGCTGATTTTCCTGGCGTAGCCGGCGTTGCTCAGTGACTTAGAATACGTAAAGCAATCGAAGATTGACGCGAGACTCTTCCTTGAAGCCATTTTCAACTGAAAGGTCTCGCCCCAATGTCGCAAGCAACTGAGCTTTCGGCGTCACGAAATAAGACCCGCCCAGCACTATTTTTGCTTGACGGCTTTCATCTTCCAGTTCGGTTCCGTCAACTTTCCTCTGCCCGCCCCATAGCCGGGAATAACCGACATGCATAGCCGCGCGCTCACTGAACATGTACCTGATGAATCCCTGCATCTGATACTGCGGGTCCTGCTTCAGCGTCAGGTCGCGGGAGGAATAACGATCGTTGTCGCCGAAAAAAGTCACGTCAGCGACGAAATCCAGAATGACGCGGCTACCGATGCCGTGCATGTATCCGCCCTGCAAGACATACTTCCATCGGTTCTCCCCAATATTCAACTCTTTATTCTTGTTGTAGTCGCCTATTGGCAAAAAAAGATATTGAGTGACGGCCAATGCGCGGTTTGTTGAAGGGTCCTGATGGATCCAGACCGCATTGGCCAGAATCGGATCGCCCATTCCGCTTTCGCTGCCCATGCCTTTTATATCGCCACCGGCCGACAGGTGGCCAAAAGGCAATAGCAGTTGGATATTCGTCAGGACGCCTGCAAACGCTTGATAGCTGACCCCCCTCAGAATACTGACATCCGAGTACAGGTTATATTTGTCACTTAACTGATTGCCGCGCACGTAATAATCGTGGCGTTCTGCATGCTGTAAATACAGCAGCCCGAGCTGTGTGCCGTCTGGCATTGGCGTATAGTCGCCAGGATCGACATCCAGTGCGTGGCACACAATCGGAAGTTGTAGACCAAGCATTAAAGTCGCCAACTGAAACGCATACATAATTCGGCAGTGGCTATTGTTTTTCCTCAGGCAGTCGACGCTAGCATCAGAACTCGACTTGAGCGTATTGGGCGCGCGCAAAGCATGTGCTGTTG
>NZ_VJWO01000057.1:0-36862 GCF_014889455.1 Pseudomonas sp. K8 | reverse complement strand
GTGGGGGGTGAGGCAATTGGGCTGGGCCTTGCGGTGCGACGATTCGACTTGCTCCCGATGCCTTCCTGAAAGCCAACAAAAAACCCGCGCCTGTCACCAGTCGCGGGTTTTTCTTAGTGCCTCAAGCGATCAACGCTCCAGCAGAATCCGCAGCATGCGCCGCAGCGGTTCGGCCGCGCCCCACAGCAACTGGTCGCCGACGGTGAACGCGCCCAGGTACTGGGTGCCCATGTTCAGCTTGCGCAGACGCCCCACCGGAACATTCAGGGTGCCGGTGACCTTGGTCGGGCTCAGCTCCTGCATGCTGATTTCGCGGCTGTTCGGCACCAGCTTGACCCAAGGGTTGTGCTGGCTGATCAGCCCTTCGATATCGGCGATCGGCACGTCTTTGTTCAGCTTGATGGTCAGCGCCTGGCTGTGGCAGCGCATGGCGCCGATACGCACGCAGATGCCGTCCACCGGGATCGGACTCTTGAAGCGACCGAGGATCTTGTTGGTCTCGGCCTGGGCCTTCCACTCTTCACGGCTCTGCCCGTTCGGCAGTTCCTTGTCGATCCACGGGATCAGGCTACCGGCCAACGGCACGCCGAAGTTCTCGGTCGGGTAGGCGTCGCTGCGCATGGCTTCGGCCACACGGCGGTCGATGTCGAGGATCGCGCTGGCCGGGTCGGCCAGTTGATCGGCGACCGCCGCGTGGGTCGCGCCCATCTGCTTGATCAGTTCGCGCATGTTCTGCGCGCCGGCGCCGGACGCCGCCTGATAAGTCATGGCGCTCATCCACTCGACCAGGCCGGCTTCGAACAAGCCGCCCAGGCCCATCAGCATCAGGCTGACGGTGCAGTTGCCGCCGATATAGTTCTTGGTGCCAGCGTCGAGTTGCTGGTCGATGACCTTGCGGTTGACCGGGTCGAGCACGATCACCGCATCGTCCTGCATGCGCAGGCTGGACGCGGCATCGATCCAGTAACCCTGCCAGCCGGCTTCGCGCAGCTTGGGGAACACTTCGCTGGTGTAGTCGCCGCCCTGGCAGGTCAGAATCACATCGAGGGTTTTCAGCTCTTCAATGCTGTAGGCGTCCTTGAGCGGCGCAATATCCTTGCCCACGGACGGCCCTTGGCCACCCACGTTCGAAGTGGTGAAAAACACCGGCTCAATAAGATCGAAATCCTGCTCTTCCAGCATCCGCTGCATGAGCACGGAACCGACCATACCGCGCCAACCGATCAGACCTACACGTTTCATCGCAACTACACCTTGTTAAAAAGTGGGCCGACTTGCAGCAACAACTGCAAGCGGGCCCGAGAGATTACAGATTCCGCAACGCGGCGACTACTGCGTCACCCATTTCTTGCGTACCGACTTTGGTGCAACCCTGCGACCAGATGTCTCCGGTGCGCAAGCCCTGGTCCAACACCAGGCTCACGGCCTTCTCGATGGCATCCGCCGCGTCGCCCAGGTTGAAGCTGTAACGCAGCATCATCGACACCGACAAAATGGTCGCCAGCGGGTTGGCGATGCCAAGGCCTGCGATGTCTGGCGCCGAACCGTGGCACGGCTCGTACATGCCCTTGTTGTTAGTGTCCAGGGACGCCGACGGCAGCATGCCGATGGAACCGGTGAGCATCGACGCCTGGTCGGACAGGATGTCGCCGAACAGGTTGTCGGTGACGATCACGTCGAACTGCTTCGGCGCGCGCACCAGTTGCATGGCGGCGTTGTCGACGTACATGTGGCTGAGTTCGACGTCCGGGTAGTCCTTGGCGACTTCTTCGACGATTTCGCGCCACAGCTGGCTGGAGGCCAGGACGTTGGCCTTATCGACCGAGCAGATCTTCTTGCTACGCACGCGGGCCATGTCGAAACCGACCCGGGCGATACGGCGGATTTCGCTCTCGCTGTACGGCAGGGTGTCGTAGGCCTGGCGCTCGCCATTCGGCAGTTCGCGTACACCGCGCGGCGAGCCGAAGTAGATACCGCCGGTCAGCTCGCGCACGATCAGGATATCCAGGCCCGCCACCACTTCCGGCTTGAGGCTCGACGCGTCGGCCAGTTGCGGGTAGAGGATTGCCGGGCGCAGGTTGCCGAACAGGCCCAGTTGCGCGCGGATCTTCAGCAGGCCGCGCTCAGGGCGGATGTCACGCTCGATCTTGTCCCATTTCGGGCCACCCACGGCGCCGAGCAACACGGCGTCGGCCGCACGGGCGCGGTCCAGGGTCTCGTCGGCCAGGGGCACGCCGTGCTTGTCGATGGCCGCGCCGCCGATCACGTCGTGGCTCAATTCGAAGCCCAGGTTGTACTTGGTGTTGGCCAGTTCCAGGACTTTGACCGCTTCGGCCATGATTTCCGGACCAATACCGTCGCCTGGGAGAATCAGAATCTGCTTGCTCATGCGTTCCTCATTTCATCATGCGACCCGCCCTGGGGCAGGTCGGGAAAAATACTCAGCGTTCGGCCCAAACCACCAGCACGTCGGTGCTGAAGGTGCCGTCGGCTTGAATTTCGTAATAATCGCGGACTTCCTGGCCCATTGCCTGTTGCAGCTCAAGGATCGCCGCACGCAAAGGCGCTGGCGTACGCATGCGCTCGACCCACGAGGTGTATTCCAGGCGCAGGCGCTGGCGGCTGCTGTTGCGCACATGCAGACCGGCTTCGCTGAGCTGGCGCATCCATTCGGCGGCGGAGTAATCGCGCACGTGGCTGGTGTCGCGCAGCACTTCGACAGTTTGCAGGTAAGTGTCCAACAGCGGGCTGCCCGGTGACAAGACATCGACAAACGCCGCCACGCCACCCGGCTTGAGCACCCGGCGCACTTCGCGCAGGGCCAGGCCGAGGTCGCTCCAATGGTGCGCCGAATAGCGGCTGAACACGAAGTCGAATTCGCCATCGGCGAACGGCAAGCGCTCAGCGGCGCCGTGGACCGTGCGGATATTGCCCAGGCCACGGTCTGCGGCAGCGGCGGCGACCACGTCGAGCATCTGCTGCGACAGGTCGTAGGCCACCACTTCTTTTACCAGCGGCGCCACATGGAAACTGACATGACCGGCGCCGCAGCCCAGATCCAGCAGTCGCGCAGCGCCGTGCCCGGCCAGTTCGGCCTGGAGCAGCGCAAATTCAGTACCTTGGGCGTGTACGGCACTGCTCAGGTAGGCCGAGGCCTGTTCACCGAATTGTTTTTGCACGACTTGGGTGTGGGCGGTGTGGGTCATGGGAGTTTCCTCAATGGACCTTGCGGTGTTTGTTCTGCCCCATCGGGGGCAAGCCCCCTCTCACATTTGAAGGTGTTCACACATCAAAATGTGGGAGGGAGCTTGCTCCCGATGGCTGCGGTCCTGCCTACATCACATCAAGCGTCGCGAAACAACCAAGGCTGGCTGGCCCGGTGCCTGGTTTCAAACGCGGCAATCGCATCGCCGTCCTGCAAGGTCAGGCCGATGTCGTCCAGGCCGTTGAGCAGGCAGTGCTTGCGGAAGGCATCCACTTCAAAGTGGTACACCTTGCCGTCCGGACGGGTCACGGTCTGCGCGGCGAGGTCGACGGTCAGTTCGTAGCCGGGGTTGGCTTCCACTTGCTTGAACAGCTCATCCACTTCGGCATCGCTCAAGATGATCGGCAGCAAGCCGTTCTTGAAGCTGTTGTTGAAGAAGATGTCGGCGTAGCTCGGCGCGATGATGCTACGAAAGCCATATTCTTCCAGGGCCCACGGCGCGTGTTCGCGGCTGGAGCCGCAGCCGAAGTTTTCCCGCGCCAGCAGCACGCTGGCGCCCTGGTAACGTTCGGCGTTGAGCACGAAGTCCTTGTTCAGCGGGCGCTTGGAGTTGTCCTGATAGGCGTAGCCCACGTCCAGGTAGCGCCACTCGTCGAACAGGTTGGGGCCGAAACCGGTGCGCTTGATCGACTTCAAGAACTGCTTGGGGATGATCTGGTCAGTGTCCACGTTGGCACGGTCCAACGGCGCGACAAGACCAGTGTGTTGGGTAAAAGCTCTCATCGGGTATTCCTCAGATCAATTCGCGAACGTCGATGAAACGACCGTTGACGGCAGCGGCGGCGGCCATGGCCGGGCTAACCAGGTGAGTACGCCCACCGGCGCCCTGACGCCCTTCGAAGTTACGGTTGGAGGTCGACGCGCAATGCTCGCCGGACTCCAAGCGGTCCGGGTTCATCGCCAGGCACATGGAGCAGCCCGGTTCACGCCATTCAAAACCGGCTTCGAGGAAGATCTTGTCCAGGCCTTCCGCTTCGGCCTGGGCCTTCACCAGGCCCGAACCCGGCACCACGATGGCCTGCTTGATGGTCGAGGCGACTTTGCGGCCCTTGGCGATCACTGCCGCGGCGCGCAGGTCTTCGATCCGCGAGTTGGTGCAGGAACCGATGAACACGCGATCCAACTGAATGTCGGTGATCGCCTGGTTGGCTTTCAAGCCCATGTACTTCAAGGCGCGCTCGATGGAACCGCGCTTGACCAGGTCGGCTTCCTTGGCCGGGTCCGGCACGTTCTGGTCGACGGCCAAGACCATTTCCGGCGAGGTGCCCCAGCTGACTTGCGGCTTGATCTGGCTGGCGTCCAGTTCCACCACGGTGTCGAACACGGCATCGGCGTCGGAGACCAGGTCTTTCCAGGCCTCAACGGCGGCATCCCAGTCGGCGCCTTTGGGGGCGAACGGACGGCCTTTGACGTACTCGACAGTTTTTTCGTCCGCCGCCACCATGCCCACGCGGGCACCGGCTTCGATGGACATGTTGCAGATGGTCATGCGGCCTTCGATGGACAGGTCGCGAATGGCGCTGCCGGCGAATTCGATGGCATGGCCGTTACCGCCGGCGGTGCCGATCTTGCCGATCACGGCGAGCACGATGTCCTTGGCGGTCACACCGAAAGGCAATTGGCCTTCGACGCGCACCAGCATGTTCTTCATTTTCTTGGCGACCAGGCACTGGGTGGCGAACACATGTTCCACCTCCGAGGTGCCGATGCCATGGGCCAGGGCGCCGAACGCGCCGTGGGTGGAGGTGTGGGAGTCGCCGCAGACCACGGTCATGCCGGGCAAGGTCGCGCCCTGCTCCGGGCCGATCACGTGGACGATGCCTTGGCGCACGTCATTCATCTTGAATTCGGTGATGCCGTATTCGTCGCAGTAGTCGTCGAGAGTCTGCACCTGCAAACGCGACACGGTGTCGACAATGGCGTCGATCCCGCCCTTGCGCTCCGGAGTGGTCGGCACGTTGTGATCCGGGGTGGCGATGATCGAGTCGACGCGCCAAGGCTTGCGCCCGGCCAGCCGCAGGCCTTCGAACGCTTGGGGCGAGGTCACTTCATGGATGATGTGACGGTCGATATAGATCAGCGACGAGCCATCGTCGCGCCGTTTCACTTCATGGGAATCCCAAAGCTTGTCGTAAAGCGTTTTGCCGGCCATCAGTCGGTCCTCATCAGCGGTCTTTCTATGCCCCGGGTCTTGAGACATTCAATAACCCTTTGGCTTGTGAGGCTGATGGTATGGCGCTACATTAAATAACTCAAATTCATATTTTTTATGCTTTGGATTACCAACTGGAATACCACAATGGACCTGGCCAACCTCAATGCTTTTATTGCCATCGCCGAGACCGGCAGCTTCTCCGGCGCCGGCGAGCGCCTGCACCTGACCCAACCGGCCATCAGCAAACGCATTGCCGGCCTCGAGCAACAACTGAAGGTGCGCCTGTTCGATCGCCTGGGCCGTGAAGTCGGCTTGACCGAAGCCGGGCGCGCCCTGCTGCCGCGCGCCTATCAGATTCTCAACGTCCTGGACGACACCCGGCGCGCCCTCACCAACCTCACCGGTGAAGTCAGCGGGCGCCTCACATTGGCCACCAGCCACCACATCGGCCTGCATCGCCTGCCGCCGATCCTGCGCACCTTTACCCGGCAATACCCCAACGTTGCGCTGGATATTCAGTTTCTCGACTCGGAAGTGGCCTACGAAGAGATCCTGCATGGCCGCGCCGAAGTGGCGGTGATCACCCTGGCGCCCGAGCCGCACAACCTGGTGCGCGCCACCCCGGTGTGGGACGACCCGCTGGATTTCGTGGTGGCGCCGGAGCACAGCCTGACCCGCAACGGCTCGGTCACCCTGGCGGACATCGCCGGTCACCCGGCGGTTTTCCCTGGCGGCAACACCTTTACCCATCACATTGTCAGCCGCCTGTTCGAGGCCCAGGGCCTCACGCCGAACATCGCGATGAGCACGAACTATCTGGAAACCATCAAAATGATGGTGTCCATCGGCTTGGCGTGGAGCGTATTACCGCGCACCATGCTCGACGATCAGGTGACAAGTATCGCTTTGCCGGGCATACAACTCAGTCGCCAGCTAGGCTATATCGTGCATACCGAAAGGACGCTGTCGAACGCTGCGCGGGCTTTTATGAGCCTCTTGGATGCACAGGTCGAGCTGCCAGGGACACCGGCATGAAGCTGTGCGGCCTCAAGGCCTGAATAAAACCGCGCCGAACGCCCATCGAGCCAAGGCTTTTTGATAATGCGCAATCCCGTCGACCCTATGCCACCCCTGCCCCGCATTTACGCCCTGGACCCTGAAGAGGCGGAACAAAGCTGGGACAGCGCCCCGCAACTGCTGGCAGCGCTTAACGCTGCACGGCTGGGTGCATGGTGCTGGGAAATCGATACCGGGCGTATCAGTTGGTCGCGGGGCACCCAGGCGCTGTTCGGCTTCGACCCGCGCCAACCGTTGCCCAAGGATCTGGAGTACCTGGACCTGCTCGCGCCGCAAGACCGCGCCCGGGTGATACGCGCGTTTCACGCGGTGCTGGCCGGCGAGCCGTTCGAGCAGGCCATGCACCACCACATCCAGTGGCCGGATGGCAGCCAGCACTGGCTGGAAATCAACGGCAGCCTGGCGCCGGACAAAGCCGGCCGGCGCCGCATGATCGGGGTGATCCGCGAGACTACCCGCCAGCGCGAGCGGGAACACGCCCTCAGCCACTCCGAAAAGCGCTTCGCCACGCTGTTTCACCTGTGCCCGAACATGGTCCTGCTCACCCGCCAGTCCGACGGCTTGATCAGCGAAGCCAACCAGTATTTCCAGATCCTCTTCGGCTGGCCGGTCGCCGACGCCATCGGTCGCACCACCCTGGACCTCGGCCTGTGGCTCCACCCTGAACAGCGTGCGCAGTTGGTCAGGGCCACCCAGCGCAAGGGCGAACCCATCACCATGGAAGTGCAATTCTGTGCCAGCAACGGGCAGATCCACGATGGCACGCTCTGCGCGCAGAAGGTCGAGCTGGACGGCGAGGCCTACCTGATCAGCACCTTTCTCGACACCACCGAGCGCAAAAACGCCGAGCAAGCCTTGAAAGACAGCCAGGAGCGCCTGGACCTGGCCCTGGACTCCGCGCAATTGGGCACCTGGGACTGGCACATTCCCACCGGCATGCTCTACGGCTCGGCCCGCGCCGCCCAACTGCACGGCCTGCCGGCGGAAGCGTTCCATGAATCGTTCGAGGCGTTTTTCGAGGGCATGCCCAAGGAAGAGCGCGAGAGTATGCGCAACGCCTATCGCACCCTGCGCGAAGGCCCGGCCGGCAACTATCAGCTGACTTACCGTGTACAACTGGAAGACGGCAGCCCGCGCTACCTGGAAAGCCGCGCACGCCTGTACCGCGACGAAAAAGGCGCGCCACTGCGCATGGCCGGCACCCTGCTGGACATCACCGACCAGGTCGAGCGCGAACAACGCCTGAGCGCCTCCGAAGAAAAATTCGCCAGCCTGTTCCAGGCCAGCCCCGACCCGATCTGCGTCACCCGCCTGAACAACGGCGAGTTCATCGAGATCAACCCCGCCTTCACCCAGACCTTTGGCTGGACGGCCGCCGAAGTGATCAACATGAGCGCCGAACAGATCGGCCTGTGGGACGAGTCGAGCCAGCGCCTGCAACGCATCGAACAGGTGATTCGCGACCAGGCGCTGAACAACGTGGCGATCATCGCGCACCACAAAAGCGGCCAGGCCCTGACCTGCGTGATTTCCAGCCGGATGATCAAGGTCGGCGACCAGCCGTGCATCGTCACCACCCTGCGCGACATTACCCAGCAGCAACGCTCCGAGGCCGCGCTGAAGGCCAGCGAAGAAAAATTCGCCAAGGCCTTCCATTCCAGCCCCGACGCGATTTCCATTACCGAACACGACACCGGCCGCTATGTGGAGGTGAACGACGGGTTCTGCCGCTTGACCGGTTTTCGTGCCGAAGACGTCATCGGCCTGACGCTGTACCAGGTCGGCATCTGGGCCGATGAAAACCAGCGCGCGGTGCTGCTGGCCGAACTGCAACTCAAAGGCCGTATCCGCCATTTGGAAATGCTCTGGCACAACAAGCGCGGCGATGTGCTGGCGGTGGAGGTTTCAGTCGAGCCGATCATCCTCAACGAAACCCCTTGCCTGTTGCTGACCGCGCGGGATGTGAGCCTGTTGAAAAACGCCCAGGCGCAGATCCGCCACCTGGCCTACCACGACCCGCTGACCAACCTGCCCAACCGCGCACTGCTGATGGACCGCCTGAGCCAGCAGATCGCCCTGCTCAAGCGCCATAACCTGCGCGGTGCATTGCTGTTTCTCGACCTCGACCACTTCAAGCACATCAATGATTCCCTCGGTCACCCGGTGGGCGACACCGTGCTGAAAATCGTCACCGCGCGCCTCGAAGCCAGCGTGCGTATGGAAGATACCGTGGCGCGCCTGGGCGGCGATGAGTTCGTGGTGCTGCTCAGCGGCCTGGATGGCACGCGCACCGAAGTCAGCGCCCAGGTTCAGGAACTGGCCGACACCCTGCGTGAATTGCTCTCCGAACCGATGTTCCTCGACGGCCAACGCCTGCAAGTCACGCCGAGCATCGGTGTGGCGCTGATCCCCGATCATGGCTCGACCCCGGCCGACCTGCTCAAACGTGCCGACATCGCGCTGTACCGCGCCAAGGATTCGGGGCGCAACGCCACGCAGATGTTCCACAACAGCATGCAGAAAACCGCCAGCGAACGCCTGCGCATGGAAACCGACCTGCGCCTGGCCCTGTCACGCGGCGAATTCAGCGTGCATTACCAACCCCAGGTGGACGCGCGCGGCAATAAGATCGTCGGCGCCGAGGCCCTGGTGCGCTGGCAGCATCCGCAACTGGGCGCGCAGGCGCCGTCCGAATTCATCAAAGTGCTGGAAGACAGCGGCCTGATCCTCGAAGTCGGCACCTGGATACTCGATGAAGCGTGCGCCGCCTTCGAGCAGTTGATCAAAGAAGGCAAGGTGGACCCGCTGAATTTCAGCCTGTGCGTGAACATCAGCCCCCGGCAGTTCCGCCAGAACGACTTTGTCGAACGCGTCGAGCGCAGCCTCAAGCAGCATTCACTGCCCTACTGCCTGCTGAAACTGGAAATCACCGAAGGCATCGTGATCCAGAACCTGGATGACACCATCAGCAAAATGCGTCGCCTGAAAAAGCTCGGCGTGAGTTTTGCGATGGACGACTTCGGCACCGGTTACTCATCGCTCACCTACCTCAAGCGCTTGCCGGTGGATACGCTGAAGATCGACCAGTCCTTCGTGCGCGATGCCACCCACGACCCCAACGACGCCGAAATCATCCGCGCCATTGTGGCCATGGCGCGCAGCTTGAACCTGGGGGTGATCGCCGAAGGCGTTGAAACCCCGGAGCAACTGGCGTTCCTGCAAAAGCTGGGCTGCCACTTGTTCCAGGGTTATTTGCACAGCCGGCCCTTACCGATAGAAGGGTTCAGGCTCTTGCTGGATTGAGGCTCAGACCAGCTTCAGGGCCCGGAACCCCGAACTCATCCAGCGCGATGAGGCCAGGTCGTGCTTTTTTCCATAGAAATCCAGCGCCCCATCGATCACCGCCACCGAATGCCAGTTGTCTGCCAGGGTGCCGATCGCCCCGTTGACCAACTCTGCGACCGTGCTTTCACGCACGTAGCCAAACAACCCCAGGCGGCGCAGCGCTTCGCCAGGGTACTCGCCATCGTTGAGGGTTTGCAGAGCCGTCGTGTAACTCTGGCGGGCACGAAAATCGTTGTTCTCGATCTGCGCGCGCTTGGCACTGACTGCGTACAAAAAGTGCGCGGCATTCAGCAACTGTCGATTATTGCCATGAAAGTTCGACTCGGCGGCAGCCTGGCGCACTTCCTCGTGGGTCAGTTGCAACCGGAAGGCATCTCGCATGACCACGTCAAACCCCGTCGGCGTGATGTGAACCTGCTTATAGATCGCCCTCGGGTCTTGCCCGAACCGGATCATCGCCGCCTTGATCGCCGAGACCGTGACGCAATTGCCTTCGACCCCCTGGTAAAACCCGCTCCAGATGTCCGCGGGCCGGACGCTCGCGACCACAGGGGCGGCGCCGCGATTGCTCGGCGGCGGCAGTTGATCATCGAACAAGACATACCCATAGCCCCGATCAGCCGTTCGTGGTGCCCCTCCATCATGCCTGACCCCCTCGCGCACCAGCGCCGACCCGCGGTTATGGGTCTCCAGCACCCCTACCGCGCCCTTGCCCGCCATATCGCTCACCGGGACGAACTGCGACAGGCCGAACACCCCCATGCCTTGCAGACAACGCTGGGTGGTCTCGCCCTCGAGCGTCTTTGCCAAGGCGGCTTCGAACGTGGCATAGCCCCCGGTCAGTTGCTTGCGTTTGACAAAGGCGGCAAACATGAAATTGGCATCCTTTACCACGCCGCTGTCCGCCCCCGTGAAGCGGGAAGCCTGCGACGCCTGCTGCAACTCCTGGCGGGACAGGTGCAGCTTGAATTCATCCTTCATCGTGACGTCGTACCCATCGCCCGAGGGTAGCAACTCGTTAAACATCGCGGCTGGACGCTGACCGAACGTCATCATCATCAACTTGATCACCGCTGCGTGGCTGCTGCAATCAAAACTCTCGCCGAAGCGCCGCTCGCTCGTGTGGAATGCCGAAGCGATATCAGCCGGCCTTTCACCTGCGGGTTTCACCGGAAATACGGGAGAAGCCCCGCGCTGCTGGGCCGTTTCGATCATCGAACGGCTAGCTGTGGAGATATACATGCACTGGGTTCCTGACGCTTGTAAAAAATAAGCAGCCGAACGGGCAGCCAGGTTTGGGCTGACTGCCCCGTTCGCAGCCCTTCAATTCAACGGATTCACCAATAGGGCTATGGCACCAGAGCTATGGCATCGCCGTGCGTGGGCGCTTTTCCCTGTCGCCCCCATAGCTCTTCGCGACCGTTGATGACCGCCACCGAATGCCGGGCCCGATTGCACATGCCCAACTGCCCCTTGGCGAGCTCACGCACGGGGACCCTCTTCATGTGCTTGCTCAGCCCCAGCCGCTTCAACCCCTCCCCCGGCCCTCGCTCATCCTCGCCATCATTCAGGCTGCGGATCGCCGCACCGAAACTGCGTGCCGCCCTGCCATCGTTGTTTTCGTCCTGGGCACGCTTGGCGCTGATCGCGAAAAGAAATTGCGCGTCTTTGAGCATCTCTTTGTCAGCCCCGACAAATTTTGCCCCACGCGCACCTTCGGCGAGCTCCCGGTCCGTCAGGCTGACGGTTACGTCATCGCGCATGACCACGTGATAACCACGCTCGGTTTTTTTCACCTCCTTGAAAATATCCGTAGGGCTTTGGCCAAACTGGTACATCGCCGCCTTGATGGCCGATACCGTCACGCAGTTGCCATCCGGCCCTTGGCGAAAGCCGCTCCAGATATTGTCGGGCTTCGCGCCGTTGCGCTTCTTCGAAAGGCCCGCGATCATCGCCGCAGGCTCGGGTTTGGGCGGCGCCGGCGCAGGCACCACAGGCGTAGTGACCTCCGGCCGCGATGGGGATATTCCCGGCAGCGGCTTCTCTTTGTTATCAGAGACCAAGTTAATCAGCTGAGTTAAAAACGAAGTAAACAGCGTCATTAACTTATCGAGCGGCTCTGAATTATTCGCCACGCCATGAGTGTTTTCCCGCACGTGCTCCAGTACCCCCTGGCTCGCCGGAGACGGCACACTCAAGAAACCGCTTAATTGCGCAAACTGTTCATTTTTTGCTTTCATGGAATCGACAGGAAGTACCTGACGAACATCCACAACACGCGCAATATTATTAATTGAACAACATGACATACGGGCCTCCACTTGCAGGCACTTCCCGGAACATCAGCCCCAAAGAAGTGCACATCCAGTTCAATACGTATAAAGGAAGTTGCTGACGTCAGGCTCTGAATGCAGGCCGGCGGCTGGTCCGCCAGTCGCGCATATCAGATTGACGTTCAGCCGGGCCGGGACTGGTTATATCCGGGGTAGGCGTATCTGGTTGTGGTTGTGGTTGTGGTTGTGGTTGTGGTTGTGGTTGTGGCTGTGGTTGTGGCTGTGGCTGTGGCTGTGGCGTGATCGCAGGTACTTCCGGGGTGGCCGGTCGCGGCTTGACCTCAAGCGCATGCACACCCGGCTTGGGTGCCGGCATGACCTCCGGCGTAGGTGTGTGCTTGTGCGTAGGCGTAGGCGTAGGCGCGGGCGTAGGCGTAGGCATGGGCGTAGGCGTGGGCGCAGGCGTGTGCGTGTGCGTAGGCATGGGCGTAGGCGTGTGCGTAGGCGTGTGCGTGTGCGTAGGCATGGGCATAGGCGTAGGCATGGGCATGGGCGCAGGCGTGTGCGTGTGCACAGGCACCACTTCAACCTTGCGAGCGGCTTCCGGCATCGGCATGACGCGAGGTAAAACCGCTGCCGCATTCGGCTTCGTTTCGCCGCTCAGCGCCTTCGTATCGGGGCAATGACAATGACCGACGTTAACGTTCACTTGCACCTGATTGTCGGCATCCTTGATCACGGAGGCAGTGGATTGATGCATGTGGGGTGACACCGGAAGAGCCGGCTGGCCTCGCCGATCAGCCGTCAATGCGAGGTGTCCAGGCTTCTCCGGCAGCTTGCTTGCATCCACTGGAATGGCGGGCGTTTTATCCGCCCCAGGCAACATGCCGGACACCATGTTCCGCCCCGAAAACATCTCACGCACGGTTTTGACAACCTGCTCCAGCATGTCAAGCAAGCGTGCAAGCCCGCCTGTCTCGATTGTCATGTTGCTGTTCGAAACCTTGAAAGGGTCATGAGGCACGCCAGGGTGAGCCACAGTCGTATTGGCCCCCAATGTGCCGGTTTGCGTGAAGGTTTTCGACATGGATGGCGACAACCGCTCCATGGATGTTGTATCGCCGTTGAACAAAGGTGAATGATTAATCGATAGCGACATCAGTAAGTTCCTTATTGGCACGGCCCGGCTCGGTTAATCAGCGGGGCAGGCGAGGTTTTTTTATCGACTGGAAACAACCCTTGCTGCTTCACAGTCGATACTTTCGTGGAATACGAGGCTATCGAGTTCCAGAAATCGCGACTCATATAAGGAAACCAAATCAAACTTTCGGACTTTTCCCCCTGTTAATTTTTAAAAGACCGCAAACCAAGTAGCCTTAGCCAGATCCGACTGGACACACACGCTAATAAACCACCCTCGGGGCAACTTACCGACACAACCCCAAAACCTGCACGGCATCCGGCTGTGTTATTTCGCCCCGACTTCCTCGCGCAAAAACGCAAAATGCCCCGCATCTTTCGATACGGGGCATTTTCCTCAAACAAACGAGCGGCGCATTCAAGCGCGACGGGTCACCCCTCAGACGCGGCAGGATGGGCCATCCCCAACAACCGGCTCACCTGCTCCAAATCCGTCTCCCGACGCATGGCGGTGAACAGCTCGACCGCCTCCGGGTAATTGCGCGTCAGCATCGCCAACCACTGCTTCAGCCGGCCGGGCGCCTGGCGTTCGGTCAGTTGGGCCACCGACTGGGTCCAGAAATCCTGGAGCATCGGCTGCATCTGCGCCCAGGTCATTGCCACGACGTCGTCGCCGGCGCGTGCCGCCGCGATCTGCCGCGCAAGATCCGGACGCGCAACCAGCCCGCGACCCAGCATGATGTCTTCGGCGCCGCTGACTTCGCGGCAACGCTTCCAGTCTTCGACGCTCCAGATATCGCCATTGGCGAACACTGGCACCTTGACCACATCCTGCACGCGTGGAATCCACTCCCAGTGAGCCGGCGGTTTGTAGCCATCGGTCTTGGTCCGCGCATGCACGACGATATGCGCCGCGCCGCCCTCGGCCAGCGCCGTCGCGCATACCAGCGCGCCATCCGGGCTGTCGAAGCCCAGGCGCATCTTGGCGGTCACCGGGATATGCGCCGGCACTGCGCGACGCACATGCTCGACGATGCGGTTGAGCAGCTCCGGCTCCTTGAGCAGCACCGCGCCGCCACGGGACTTGTTGACGGTCTTGGCCGGGCAGCCGAAATTCAGGTCGATCACCTCGGAGCCCAACTCGCAGGCCAGGGCCGCGTTCTCTGCCAGGCACACCGGGTCGGAACCGAGCAACTGCACACGCAGCGGCACGCCAGCGGCGGTGTGGGCACCGTGCAGCAGTTCGGGGGCGAGCTTGTGGAAATAGGCCGGGGTGAGCAGGCGGTCGTTGACGCGGATGAACTCGGTCACGCACCAGTCAATACCGCCCACGCGGGTCAACACGTCCCGCAGGATGTTGTCGACCAACCCCTCCATGGGCGCCAAAGCAATTTGCATGGAAAACACTCAACAAAAATCGTGGCGCAGTTTACTGGGTTTCCCGCCGCGACCGTTAACCCCCTGTCAGGGCGGCGCCGTAGCCGTCGAGAAACTCCGTCGGCATGCGCTTGGGCTTGCCGCTGGACAGTTCGATGCAGACAAAGGTGGTTTGTGCGCGCAGCAGGGTCGCGCCGTCGCGAGGGCGTACCAGCTGGAAACGCCGGGTCATTTTCAGGCGCTGGTCCCAGTCGACGATCCAGGTCGCCAGTTGCAGCTCGTCGCCTTCATAGGCGGCCGCCAGGTAGTCGATCTCATGGCGCACCACGGCCATGGCGCGGTCCAGTCGCCGGTACTCGGCGAGGTCCAGCCCCAGGCGCTGGGAATGGCGCCAGGCGCAACGCTCCAGCCAGGACACGTACACCGCGTTATTGGCGTGCCCCAGGCCGTCGATGTCCTCAGCGACGACCTGCAGATCGATGATAAACGGCGTTGCCAAATCCCAGCCCATGCCTTGCTCCAGTCGATTGATGTCGGCAGGGCAGTGTATCAGGCAGTTTGGCGCGCCTGTAAACAGCTGCCCGCCAGCAGCGCCAGCACCGCCTCGACCACCCGCGGATCGGCCAGCACGCGCTGGTGCCCGCCCTGCTCCAGGCGCAACAGGCGACTGTCAAACCAGGCCTCGTGGATGACCTGGGAAGCGCTGACCGGCACGAAGGTATCGTCTTCGGCATGCACGATCAGGCCGGGGAGGTCCATCTGGTAATGGGCCACGTCCAAGTGCTTGAGCGGCATGCCCAGGGTCAGCTCGACTTCCTGGATAAACGCTGAGCGCGCCCGCGACGGCAAACCGACCATCCCGGCAAACCCGCCGAGCACATCAAGGAAGCGCGACGGCGCGGCAACGCTCACCAGCGCTTCGGTACGCAGCCCCAATTGCACCGCCAGCATCGCACTGGCGCCGCCCATGGAGTGGCCGACCACCGCATGCAACGGCGGCAGCTCGGCCGCCGCTTCAAGCATCGCGCGGGCAAACAGCAGTACGTGGGCTTCACGCCCCGGCGAACGGCCATGGGCCGGGCCATCGAGGGCGAATACCGAATAGCCGTTCTGCACCAGCGCAGTGATCAGGCTGGCGAACTGGGTGGGCCGGCCTTCCCAACCGTGCATCAGCAGCACCGCCGGGCCCTGGCCCCAGCGCAACGCCGACAGGCCGAAACGCAAGGTGACGCGCTCGGCGTGCGCCAGCAGCGGCAACTCCCAATCCCGCGGCGGCAGATCCCGCGGGGTCATGAAGACCCGCCGCATGCTGTTGGCCACCGTGTGCGGCGCCAGGCGCCCCAAGGTGCCGTTGACGCCACGAATCCAGGTCAATGCGCCCATTTTTATAACCCCTCTTAACGTATGGCCGACTTGGCGGCACGCAACACACGATCGGACAATTCACCCGGCCCCAGGGCACGCGCCAATGCCAGCCCACCGACCATCAAGGCCATGTCCGCCAGGGCCTTGTCAGTGTCTTCCGGGCTGGCGGCCAGTTGTGCGGCCATCAGTTCCACATGTTCGTTGAGGACATCGCGAAAGGCGTCCGGCAGGCGGCCCATCTCACCCACGGTTGCCGGAATCGGGCAAGCCTTGGCCGTGGAGTCGCGGTGCTTGCGCGACAGGTAAAACGCCGCAACCAGGCCACGGCGCTCTTCGCCGGTGAGTTGGGCATCCATGTCGTCGATCGATGCACGGCGCTGGGCCAGCAATTGGCTGAAGGCTTCCAGCATCAGCGCATCCTTGCTTTCAAAGTGCGCGTAGAAGCCGCCGACAGTCAGCCCCGCCGCCCCCATGACCTCGCCAACGCTCGGCTCGGCCGGGCCACGCTGGACCAACGCGGCGCTAGCGGCCTGCAGGATACGTTCGCGGGTTTGCGCTTTTTTATCGCTCATCGTGTGCCTCCGACTCTCATGGGTTAAATATTATAACCATAATAATATTTCGCAAGCGAGCGGCACGACCATTGGTCAGAAGCCCGGAGGGGCAAGGGAAGGGAGAATTGGCCAAACGCCAGACAAACAAAAGGGCCATTCAATAATTGAATGACCCTTAAAAATCCCGCAGAGCGGGTAATCGTGGCGTCCCCTAGGGGACTCGAACCCCTGTTACCGCCGTGAAAGGGCGGTGTCCTAGGCCACTAGACGAAGGGGACACAAACCTTCTATACAACTGATCAGGCTGAGACTGATCGATCCAAGGGCGGCGTGGCCAAAACCTTGAACCTGTAAATTGGTGGAGCTAAACGGGATCGAACCGTTGACCTCTTGCATGCCATGCAAGCGCTCTCCCAGCTGAGCTATAGCCCCGGATTTTTCGCCTCGCGGCGCAGCAGACCTTGCGAACTGCTTGTTGAAACTGGCGTCCCCTAGGGGACTCGAACCCCTGTTACCGCCGTGAAAGGGCGGTGTCCTAGGCCACTAGACGAAGGGGACAAAACCTTCTGTACAACCTGATCAAGCTAGGCCTGATCGATTCAAGGACGGTGTGGCCAGACCTTGAACCTGTAAATTGGTGGAGCTAAACGGGATCGAACCGTTGACCTCTTGCATGCCATGCAAGCGCTCTCCCAGCTGAGCTATAGCCCCTCATCGGTGAGGACGGGGCGAATCTTAATGGCGCTTTGGGAACGTGTCAAATTTATTTTCAACAATTTCCAAAATTTTTTGCCGGGATAACAATCACTTACCAACCAAACCCCGAAAAACCGGGGTTTGGCCGCCACAAGCGCTGACTCAGGCGATCGCGCCCAGCAGCTTCTCCCACTCTTTGTTTTCTTTCTTCGACACACCACCAAGCAAATCAAGGGCTTGGCGCAGACGGAAACGCGTAAGGTCCGGGCCGAGAATTTCCATCGCGTCGAGTACCGACACCGAACTGGCCTGCCCGGTGATCGCGGCAAACATCAGCGGCATGGCATCGCGCAATTTCAGCTCGAGGGATTCGACCACGGCCTGGATCGTCGCGGTGATGGCGTCCTTCTCCCACTGGCGCAGGCTTTCGAGCTTCCACAGGATCAGTTGCATCAACTGGCGCACCTGATCGGCGGAGAGTTTCTTCGACTCAAACAGTTTGACGTCCGGGTTCACGCCACCGGCGAAGAAGAAACTGGCCAACGGTGCGACCTGGCTGAACGTCTCCACCCTGCCCTGCACCAGCGGCGCGATCTTCATCATGTACTCGGGGTTCAACGCCCACTGCTGCACGCGGCTGGCGAACTCTTCCACCGGCAGGTCACGCAGCCACTGGCCATTGAGCCACGACAGCTTCTCGATATCGAAGATCGGCCCGCCCAGCGACACGCGGGACAGGTCGAAGTTATCGACCATTTCCTGCAGCGAGAACTTCTCGCGCTCGTCCGGCATCGACCAACCCATGCGGCCCAGGTAGTTGAGCATCGCTTCGGGCATGAAGCCCATGCGCTCGTAGAAGGTCACCGAGGTCGGGTTCTTGCGCTTGGACAGCTTGCTCTTGTCCGGGTTGCGCAGCAGCGGCATGTAGCACAGCTGCGGTTGTTCCCAGCCGAAGTACTCGTAGAGCAGGATCAGCTTCGGCGCCGAGGGCAGCCATTCTTCGCCGCGCAGCACATGGGTGATGCCCATCAGGTGGTCATCGACCACGTTGGCCAGGAAGTACGTCGGCAGGCCGTCGGTCTTCATCAGCACTTGCATGTCCATGCGGTCCCACGGGATCTCGACGTCACCGCGCAACATGTCCGGCACCACGCACACGCCTTCGCTCGGCACCTTCATGCGGATCACATGGGGCTCGCCGGCGGCCAGGCGCGCGGCCACTTCTTCTTTCGACAGCAGCAGCGCGCGGCCATCGTAGCGCGGGGTTTCGCCACGGGCCTGTTGTTCGGCGCGCATCTGGTCCAGTTCTTCGGCGGTGCAGAAGCAGGGGAACGCATGGCCCATGTCGACCAACTGCTGGGTGTACTGCTTGTAGATGTCGCTGCGCTCGCTCTGGCGATACGGGCCGTGCGGGCCGCCGACGTCCGGGCCTTCCGACCAGGTGATGCCCAACCAGCGCAGGGCATCGAAAATCTGCTGTTCGGACTCGCGGGTCGAACGCAGTTGATCGGTGTCTTCGATCCGCAGGATGAATTCACCGCCGTGCTGCTTGGCAAAGCAGTAGTTGAACAAGGCGATGTAGGCAGTGCCGACGTGGGGGTCCCCGGTAGGCGATGGCGCGATGCGCGTGCGGACGGTGGTCATGGCTGGTCTCGAATGGGCGATATAACTGAAATTGAAACAAGGGGCGAATGGTAACAGCCATGGGCACTTAGGCTCCAGCGTCCTCCGTACCGAGCATGGCATATAGGCCAAGTTTGAGCCTGGCGACTCGTCGTAGCTATTTGCCAGCTGGCTGTCTGGTTATATTCCATTACCTCTTGTTACAGACTCCGCGCCCATGCCTGCCCCACTGAAACGCCGCCTGCTTATCTTCGTATTGATCGTGAGCCTGATCGCCCTGGGTTTCTTCGCCCATTGGTTCTTCAGGGGCCGCTTCTACGAAAGCACCGACAACGCCTACGTGCAGGGTGAGATCACCCGTGTCTCCAGCCAGCTCGGCGCGCGGATTGTCGAGGTGCTGGTGGGCGACAACGAACACGTGCAACAAGGCCAGTTGCTGGTGAGGCTTGAAGACGACGACTTCCACCTCGCCGTGGACCGCGCCAACGCCGCCCTCGCCATGCGCGAAGCCGAGCGCACCCAGGCGCAGAGCAAGCTGACCCAGCAAGCCAGCCTGATCGCCGCCGGCGAAGCCAAAGTCGCGTCCAGCCAGGCCAGCCTGGGTCGTTCGCAGATCGACCTGTCCCGCGCCCAAACCCTGCGCAAACCCGGCTACGTCTCGGAAGAACGGGTGACCACCCTCTCCGCCGACAACCATATCGCCCGCTCCCAAGTGGCCATGGCCCAGGCCGACCTGCAGGGGCAGCGCCAGCAGGTCAACGCGCTGAATGCCGAGATCAAGCGCCTCGACGCGCTGATCGCCAACGCCAGAACCGACCTGGCCCAGGCCGAGCTGAACCTGACCCGCAGCGAAATCCACGCGCCCATCAGCGGCCTGGTCGGCCAACGCGCCGCGCGCAACGGCCAATACGTACAGGCCGGTGCCTACCTGCTGTCGATCGTCCCCGACCAGGACATCTGGATTCAGGCCAACTTCAAGGAAACCCAGATCGGCCACATGCAGCCTGGGCAAAAGGCCGAGCTGACGTTCGATGCTTACGGCGATACGCCGATCGAGGCGCGGGTCGACAGCCTGTTCGCGGCCTCCGGGGCGCAGTTCAGCCTATTGCCGCCGGACAATGCCACCGGCAACTTCACCAAAGTCGTACAACGGATTCCGGTGAAACTTACGTTTGCTGCGGATAACCCGCTGAAGGGCAAGATCCGTCCCGGTATGTCCGTTACCGTCAAAGTGAACATCAAAGATCAGCCTGATGGCCGGTGATCAACTGCTGCGCCCGGTCGGCGAACCGACCCGGCGCGACTGGATCGCGGTGATGAGCGTGATGCTCGGCGCCTTCATGGCGGTGCTCGACATCCAGATCACCAACTCGTCCCTCAAGGACATCCAGGGCGCGCTGTCGGCCACCCTGGAAGAAGGCTCGTGGATTTCCACCTCCTACCTTGTGGCCGAAATCATCATGATCCCCCTCACCGCCTGGCTGGTGCAGTTGCTCTCGGCACGGCGCCTGGCGGTGTGGGTGTCGGTGGGGTTCCTGATCGCCTCGCTGATGTGTTCCATGGCCTGGAGCCTGGAAAGCATGATCGTGTTCCGCGCCCTGCAGGGGTTTACCGGCGGCGCGCTGATCCCGCTGGCGTTCACCCTGACCCTGATCAAGCTGCCCGAGCATCACCGCGCCAAAGGCATGGCGATGTTTGCCATGACCGCCACCTTCGCGCCGTCCATCGGCCCGACCATCGGCGGCTGGCTCACGGAAAACTGGGGCTGGGAATACATCTTCTACATCAACGTGCCGCCCGGGCTGCTGATGATCGCCGGGCTGCTCTACGGCCTGGAAAAAAAGGCGCCCCACTGGGAGCTGCTCAAAAGCACCGACTACGCCGGCATCGTCAGCCTCGCCATCGGTTTGGGCTGTTTGCAGGTGTTTCTGGAAGAAGGCCACCGCAAAGACTGGCTCGAGTCGAACCTGATCGTCAGCCTGGGCAGCATCGCCCTGCTGAGCCTGATCACCTTCGTGATCGTGCAGCTGTCCAAACCCAACCCGCTGATCAACCTTGGCATCCTGGCCAATCGCAACTTCGGCCTGTCGAGTATTTCCAGCCTGGGGATGGGTGTCGGGTTATATGGCTCGATCTATCTGTTGCCGTTGTACCTGGCGCAGATCCAGAACTACAACGCGCTGCAGATCGGCGAAGTGATCATGTGGATGGGCATTCCGCAGCTGTTCCTGATCCCGCTGGTGCCCAAGCTGATGAAATACGTGTCGCCCAAATGGCTGTGCGCCGTAGGCTTCGGGCTGTTCGGCCTGGCGAGTTTTTCTTCGGGGGTGCTCAACCCAGACTTTGCCGGCAGCCAGTTCAACCAGATCCAGATCATCCGCGCCCTCGGGCAGCCGTTGATCATGGTAACCATCTCGCTGATCGCCACGGCCTACATCCTGCCGCAGGACGCCGGGTCGGCGTCCAGCCTGTTCAACATCCTGCGCAACCTCGGCGGCGCCATCGGCATCGCGCTGCTGGCGACCTTGCTGGATGCGCGCACCAAGACCTATTTCGATTATTTACGCGAAGCGATCGTGCCGACCAACCCGCAGGTGGCGGAGCGGCTGGCAACGCTGACGGAACAGTTCGGCAACCCGACGGCGGCGCTGGGCAAACTCAGTGAGATTACGCACCAGCAGGCGCAGATCATGGCCTACAACGATGCGTTTCACTGCGTGGGGTTCGCGTTGGGCGTAAGCATGCTCGCGATCTTATTGACCAAGGCGTTGCCGGCGGGGCTTAAGGCTGGGGGGAGTCATTGAGACCGTGTCGCGCCTATCGGGAGCAAGCTCCCTCCCACACTTGATCGGGTTCCAACTTTGAAATGCGGTCAAATGTGGGAGGGGGCTTGCCCCCGATGAGGCCAGTACCGCCACCACCGATCAAACCGCCAACAGGCGCTCACGTAACTTGCCGATTTCATCGCGGGTTTGCGCCGCCGCTTCGAACTCCAGATCCCGCGCCAGTTGGTACATTTTCTCGCCTATCGGGAGCAAGCTCCCTCCCACATTTGACGGCATTTCAAGCTTGGGCATGCTGGTGATTTTGTTGAGCACGGCGTTGCCGGCGGGGCTTGAGGCTGGGGGAGTCATTGAGACTGTGTCGCGCCTATCGGGAGCAAGCTCCCTCCCACATTTGACGGCATTTCAAAGTTGGAACCCAGTCAAATGTGGGAGGGGGCTTGCCCCCGATGAGGCCAGTACCGCCACCACCGATCAAACCGCCAACAGGCGCTCACGCAACTTGCCGATTTCATCGCGGGTTTGCGCCGCCGCTTCGAACTCCAGATCCCGCGCCAGTTGGTACATTTTCTCGCCTATCGGGAGCAAGCTCCCTCCCACATTTGATCGGGTTCCAACGTTGAAATGCGGTCAAATGTGGGAGGGGGCTTGCCCCCGATGAGGCCAGTACCGCCACTACCGATCAAACCGCCAACAGGCGCTCACGCAACTTGCCGATTTCATCGCGGGTTTGCGCCGCCGCTTCGAACTCCAGATCCCGCGCCAGTTGGTACATTTTCTCTTCCAACTGGCGGATACGCTTGGCGATCTCGCTCGGCGAGCGCAGTTCGTTTTCGTACTTGGCGCTTTCCTCAGCGGCCTTGGCCATGCCTTTGCGCTTCTTGCTGCGCGAGCCAGGCACGGTGGCGCCTTCCATGATATCGGCGACGTCCTTGAACACGCCTTTGGGCGTGATGCCGTTCGCCAGGTTAAAGGCGATCTGTTTGTCGCGACGGCGCTCGGTCTCGCCAATCGCCCGCTCCATGGAGCCGGTGATGCGGTCGGCGTAGAGAATCGCCCGGCCATTGAGGTTACGCGCCGCACGGCCGATGGTCTGGATCAGCGAACGCTCGGAGCGCAGGAAGCCCTCCTTGTCCGCGTCCAGAATCGCCACCAGCGACACTTCCGGCATGTCCAGGCCTTCGCGCAGCAGGTTGATCCCCACCAGCACATCGAAGGTGCCCAGTCGCAGGTCGCGGATGATCTCCACGCGCTCCACGGTGTCGATGTCCGAGTGCAGGTAGCGCACGCGCACGCCGTGGTCGGCCAGGTAGTCGGTCAAGTCTTCGGACATGCGCTTGGTCAGCGTGGTGACCAGCACCCGCTCTTCCAGGGCCACGCGCTTGCTGATTTCCGAGAGCAGGTCGTCGACCTGGGTCAACGCCGGGCGGATTTCGATCTGCGGGTCGACCAGGCCGGTCGGGCGCACCAGCTGCTCGATCACGCGCCCCGCATGCTCAGCCTCGTAATTGCCGGGCGTCGCCGAGACGAAGATGGTCTGCGGGCTGATGCGTTCCCATTCGTCGAAGCGCATCGGCCGGTTGTCCAGCGCCGACGGCAGGCGGAAGCCGTATTCCACCAGGGTTTCCTTGCGCGAACGGTCGCCCTTATACATCGCGCCGACTTGCGGCACGCTGACGTGGGATTCGTCGATCACCAACAGCGCGTCGTCCGGCAGGTAGTCGTAGAGCGTCGGCGGCGGCGCTCCGGATTCACGGCCCGAGAGGTAGCGCGAGTAGTTTTCGATGCCGTTGCAGTAGCCCAGTTCCAGGATCATCTCCAGGTCGAAACGGGTGCGTTGTTCCAGGCGCTGGGCTTCCACCAGCTTGTTGTTGGCGCGCAAGTATTCCAGGCGCTCGGCCAGCTCGACCTTGATGCCCTCGACGGCGCCCATCAGGGTTTCGCGCGGCGTGACGTAGTGGCTTTTGGGGTAGAAGGTGAAACGCGGCAGTTTGCGGATCACTTCGCCGGTCAACGGGTCGAACGCCGACAGGCTCTCGACTTCATCGTCGAACAACTCGATGCGGATCGCTTCCAGGTCGGACTCCGCCGGGTAGATGTCGATCACATCGCCGCGCACGCGGAAGGTGGCGCGGGCGAAGTCCATGTCGTTGCGCGTGTATTGCAAGCTCGTCAGCCGACGCAGCAGTTCGCGCTGGTCGAGTTTGTCGCCACGGTCGACGTGCAGCACCATCTTCAAATAGGTTTCCGGGCTGCCGAGGCCGTAGATGCACGACACCGTGGTGACGATGATCGCGTCCTTGCGCTCCAGCAGCGCCTTGGTCGCTGACAGACGCATCTGCTCGATGTGGTCGTTGATCGATGCGTCCTTCTCGATAAAGGTATCGGAGGACGGCACATAGGCTTCGGGCTGGTAGTAGTCGTAGTAGGAAACGAAGTACTCCACCGCGTTGTTCGGGAAGAACGCCTTGAACTCGCCATACAACTGCGCGGCCAGGGTTTTGTTCGGTGCCAGTACCAGGGTCGGGCGGTTGATCTGCGCGATCACGTTGGCGATGCTGAACGTCTTGCCCGAACCGGTCACCCCGAGCAGCGTCTGGTGCGACAGGCCCGCTTCGATGCCTTCGACCATCTGGCGAATCGCTTCGGGTTGATCGCCGGCGGGTTCAAAGCGGGTGACGAGCTGGAAATCCGACATAACGTACCTCTTTCAAGTCACCCCCGGCTGCACTCCACCAAGGACGAAAAAAGCTCAGCGACCCGCGAATTTTCATCGCAGGTTGCAGGAAAAAACCATGATAGCTGTAGAGGTGGTGACGAATGTGCCGGGTTTCAAGGCAATCGTCCGACCTGCCGTCTACGCTCAAGGTTGGATTAAGACTGACGGTCGGTAAATAAACCGAAAAACTTGGCCGAAAAGCCGTTTCGGTTGTCGCCCTTGACCGTGATGGCCTCTATACTAGCTCCCCGTTTGTGCACCGCTCTAGTGCATTCGGCTGGAGCGCGACACGTCCCTCCTTTCCCCCAAAGAGCTGCCGCAAAAATGAGCCTGTTCTCCGCTGTCGAAATGGCACCACGCGATCCAATCCTGGGCCTCAACGAAGCATTCAACGCCGATACACGAACCACCAAGGTCAACCTTGGCGTGGGCGTTTACTGCAACGAGGAGGGGAAGATTCCACTCTTGCGTGCCGTTGCCGAAGCGGAAGCCATTCGCGTGGCGCAACACGCTGCCCGTGGCTACCTGCCGATCGACGGGATCGTGGCCTACGACCAGGCTGTGCAAAAGCTGCTGTTTGGCGCTGACTCGCCGCTGCTGAGCGCTGGCCGTGTGATTACCGCACAAGCGGTTGGCGGCACCGGCGCGCTGAAGATCGGTGCAGACTTCCTCAAGCAACTGCTGCCCAATGCCGTGGTTGCCATCAGCGACCCAAGCTGGGAAAACCACCAGGCGCTGTTCGAAAAAGCCGGCTTCCCGGTGCAGACCTACCGCTACTACGACGCCGCCACCCACGACGTGAACCGTGCCGGCCTGCTCGCCGACCTCAACGCCCTGCCGCCGCAATCGATCGTGGTGCTGCACGCCTGCTGCCATAACCCGACCGGCGTCGACCTGAGCCCGGCCGACTGGCAACAAGTGCTCGACGTGGTCAAGGCGAAAAACCTGGTGCCGTTCCTCGACATGGCCTACCAGGGTTTTGGTGATGGCATTTACGAAGACGCCGCCGCGGTGCGCCTGTTCGCGGAATCGGGCCTGACGTTCTTTGTATCGAGCTCGTTCTCCAAGTCGTTCTCCCTGTACGGCGAACGCGTGGGCGCGCTGTCGATCGTCAGCGAATCCAAGGAAGAAAGCGCGCGCATCCTGTCCCAGGTCAAGCGTGTGATCCGCACCAACTACTCCAACCCGCCGACCCACGGCGCGGCGGTCGTGGCCGCAGTGCTGAACAACCCTGAGCTGCGCGCCCAGTGGGAAGCCGAACTGGCGGAGATGCGCCTGCGCATCCGTGGCATGCGCGAGCAGATGGTCGCCGAACTGGCCAAGGCTGCGCCGGGCCACGACTTCAGCTTCGTCGGTCGCCAGCGTGGGATGTTCTCGTACTCCGGCCTCACCGTTGAGCAAGTCACCCGTCTGCGCACCGAGTTTGGCATCTACGCGCTGGATACCGGGCGTATCTGTGTGGCCGCGTTGAACCAGTCGAACATTGGTGCGGTAACGAAGGCGATTGTTCAGGTTCTATAAACCTGGCGGCGCTGAACGAAGGGAAGCTACGGCTTCCCTTTTTAATGCCTGTCAGAAAACGCCCTGCTCCCCTAGACTGAACCCCGACTGCCCCTTTGCTGTGAGAGCCCTATGAGAAACGACGACCTGGACCTGCGTGCCGACCGCGACGAACTGGACCACTTCACCCCGCGCGCGCCGCAAGCCAAGCGCCAGAAAAGCCTGGTCTTGCAAGTGGCCCTCGGCGTATTCCTCGGCGGGTTGGCCCTGTGGCTGGTGCAATTGGGTGCGACAGCGATAATGGCCAAATTGGCGATGGGTACCCTGCAATTCGGCGGCTGATGAAGATTGAAAGGTGGGAGGGGCAAGCCCCCTCCCACATTGGTTTTATGGGGTTGCCAGGACGCGTTCCTCCAGTAACCTTACGAAGCTGTTCAGGCTCTGCGACACCGTGCCTCGGCGCCAGATCAACCAAGTGTGCAAGACGCGGAAACTGTCCGTCAGCGGCCACACACTCACCGTGGTAAACCCCGGCATGCTTTCCAACATGCTGCGCGGCATCAGCGCCAGGCCGGCCCCGGCGCTGACGCAGGCAAGCATGCCGTGGTAAGACTCCATCTCGAAAATCCGCCCCGGCACCGCGCCGTCCTGTGCGAACCAGCGCTCGAAGTGGTGGCGGTACGAACAGTTGGAGCGAAAGGTATAGATGCTTTCCCCGTTCACATCCTGCCCGCGGGTGATCGGCGCGTGATGCAGCGGTGCAATCACCACCATCTCCTCCTCGAACACCGCCAGGCCCTCCAGGGTGGCATGCAACACCGGCCCATCGACGAATGCCGCCGCCAGACGCCCCGACAACACGCCTTCGATCATCGTGCCCGAGGGCCCGGTACTCAGGTCCAGCTCGACCTTGGCGTGCTTCTGGTTATATGCCGCCAGCAGTGCGGGAATACGCACCGCTGCGGTGCTTTCCAGCGAACCGAGGGCAAACGCGCCCTGGGGCTCCTCCCCCGCCACCGTCGCACGGGCTTCTTGTACCAGGTCGAGAATACGCCGCGCATAGCCGAGGAAATTCCACCCGGCCGGTGACAGACGCAGGCGGCTCTTCTCGCGGATAAACAGCGCCACGCCAAGATCCTGCTCCAGTTGCTTGATGCGCGTGGTCAGGTTGGACGGCACCCGATGAATCAACTGCGCGGCGGCGCTGATGCTGCCTTGCTCGGCAACGGCCTTGAAGATTTCCAGCTGCACCAGGTCCAAATCATTCTCCAATCGTGAACGTATTGCTTAATATTATTCACTTTCCAGAAAAGATATAGCCCCTTACGCTGATTCCAATCCAAACCTTCAGCAGGACGGTGCCATGAACGCTATCGCTCACCAGACCCACGCCCTCTCGATCAACCCCGCCACCGGCGAAACGGTCGGCAGTTACCCGTATGAAAACGAGAGCCAGCTGGACGCCACCCTCAACCGCGCGACCGCCGCTTTCCGCACCTGGCGCCGCCAGCCGCTCAGCCAGCGCGCAGAGCGGTTGCAGGCCCTGGCCGGCGCGCTGCGTGAGCAAGCCGAAGCAATGGCGCAGATGATCACCCTGGAAATGGGCAAACCCATCATCCAGGCCCGCGCCGAAATCGAGAAATGTGCGCAACTCAGCGAATGGTACGCCGCCCACGGTCCAGCCATGCTCGCCGCGGAACCGACGCTGGTGGACAACGGCAGCGCGCACATCGAATACCGCCCGCTGGGCCCGATCCTCGCGGTGATGCCGTGGAACTTCCCGGTCTGGCAAGTCCTGCGCGGCGCCGTGCCGACGCTGCTCGCTGGCAACACTTACGTGCTCAAACACGCACCGAACGTGATGGGCAGCGCCTACCTGATGAAAGCGGCGTTCCACAAAGCCGGCTTTGCCGAAGGCCTGTTCGAAGTGCTCAACGTGACCCAGGACGGCGTTTCCAAAGCCATCGCCGACCCACGCATCGCCGCCGTCACCCTCACCGGCAGCGTGCGCGCCGGTATGGCCATCGGTGCCCAGGCCGGTGCCGCGCTGAAGAAATGCGTGCTCGAACTGGGCGGCTGCGACCCGTTCATCGTGCTCAACGACGCCGACCTCGACGCCGCCGTCCAGGCCGCGGTGATCGGCCGTTTCCAGAACAGCGGCCAAGTCTGCGCCGCAGCCAAGCGCCTGATCATCGAAGCCGGCGTGGTGGACGCCTTCACCGCCAAGTTCGTCGAAGCCAGTCGCCAACTGGTGATGGGCGACCCGACCTCGACCCACACCTACGTCGGCCCGATGGCCCGCTTCGACCTGCGCGACGAACTGCACGGCCAGGTCCAGGCTACCCTGGCAGAAGGCGCGACCCTGCTGCTGGGCGGCGACAAAGTGCCCGGCGCCGGCAACTACTACGCACCGACCGTACTGGCCGACGTCACCGACCAGATGACCTCGTTCAAACAAGAGCTGTTCGGCCCCGTCGCCTCCATCATCAGCGCCCGCGACGCCGATCACGCCGTGGCCCTGGCCAACGACAGCGAGTTCGGCCTGACCGCGAGCATCTTCACCCGCGACTCGGCGAAAGCACGCGAGATCGCCGACCAGCTGGAAACCGGCGGGATCTTCGTCAACGCCTTCAGCGTGTCCGACCCGCGGGTGGCGTTTGGCGGCGTGAAGAAAAGCGGCTTTGGGCGAGAGTTGTCGCACTTTGGCGTGCGGGAATTCTGCAATGCGCAGACGGTGTGGCTGGATCGCAAATAATCCAAAGCAGCCCCTGCGGCAAGGGAGCTTGATCCCGCGGGGCTGCGCAGCAGGCTCAGCAGCGGATATGCCGGCGCACGCACTGCACCAGCCCGTCCAGCGCCTCTGACTTCACTGGCGCGAGCACACAGACCGTGTGCTCGCGTTCACCTTCGGTCACGGTCAGGGTGTAATGCACCTGGCCTGGATTACCGGGTTCCGGCGCGGTGCTTTGCGGCAACTGAAAGAAGTGTGAAGCCTCGATCAGTTGCCGCAACTCTTGCTGGTCCGCCTCGGGCAGCGTCTCCAGTTCCACGGTGTTCGGTCGGGCCAGGCCCGGGAAAAACGCGGGTCCCCCAATTTCCTTGATCGAAATTTGCATGGCTGTTCCTCACCGCCCAGGCGGGTTGTCAGACGTTAATGCCCACTGCTTTCCAGCCTTCCTTCACCGCCTTGTGCTCGGCCTTGCCAGCACCGTACAGCCGACCGGCAATGTCGTAGGTGATGCGCGCGAAACGCAGAAACCCCGCGTTCGGCCGCAACCGCGCATCGCGTAACGCGTCATACCAGATACGCCCTGCGCGCTCCCAGGCAAACCCGCCGATCTTCGTGGCTACCTGATAGAACGCATGGTTGGGAATACCGGAATTGATATGCACCCCGCCGTTGTCCTCATAGGTCTGCACGAAATCGTCCATATGCCCCGGCTGAGGGTCCTTGCCCAGCAGCTTGTCATCGAACGCGGTGCCCGGCGCTTTCATCGAGCGCAACGCAGTGCCTTTGATTTTCTTGGTAAACAACCCTTTGCCGATCAACCAATCTGCATCTTGCGCCGTTTGCTGCAGCGCGTACTGCTTGATCAGTGAGCCGAACACGTCGGACAGCGACTCGTTCAACGCACCGGATTGATTGAAATACATCAGCTTGGCCTCATCTTCGGTCACACCGTGGGCCAACTCATGGCCAATGACATCAAGGGCTATCGTGAACCGGTTGAATAGTTGCTGATCGCCATCACCAAACACCATCTGGCTCGAGTTCCAGAATGCATTGTTGTAGTTCTGGCCAAAATGAACGGTCGCGTCCAGCGCCATACCGGCGTCGTCTATGGAGTTGCGGTCGAAGACCTGATCGAAAAAATCGAATGTGGCGCCCAACCCATCGTAGGCCTCGTCCACCGCCACATCACCACTGACGGGTTGCCCTTCGCCACGGATCAACTTGCCCGGCAGGCTATCGGCGCCCTCGGCGCTGTAGATCGAACGCCGTTTTTCGGCGCCCATGGGCAGGGCCATGTGGGCGGCCCCTTTGGCGGGTACGACAACCATGCGCAACGAACGGAACGTGCTGTCTTTGGCGCGTGTGCGTAACGCGACTTCCCGTTGCGCTTTATCGCCGTTGCGGGCGATCTGGTCGAGCATGTATGGCGGGATCAGGCAGAAAATCGGGTTGCGATGCTGGCGAACACACATTGGCTGGCTCCATTTTGGCGTGAGGTGAACGTCCGGATAACCGTTCAAGAATAGTCCTGCCGTGGCGGCTTGGGCCAAATTGTCATAAAGCTATGCTGCAGTAGTGTTAATCCGAGGACTGCGAGGAACTTACAATGCCCCCACGCGCCACCAAAATCGACCTTTCGCACCGCCCCCGGCTCGCCGATCTGCGCCCGTTGATCGCAGCCGGCCCCAGCCTCATGGAGGCCCGGGCGGCGACTGCGCGTGTCACTGCGGCCAAGGACCTGCAGGACCGGCGCGGCTACGCTGAAGCGTTTCTCGACCGCTTCGTGGTGCCATGGCCCACGGTGGATGAAGCCCTGCTGGCTGACGTACAGCCGCTGCGCCTGGACTACACGCATTTCTCAGTGACCATGTCGCGCTCGAGGCGACTGGCACTCTACGTGGGCGCCAATATCGATGGCGCACAGCATGTGGATATCATCCGCAGCAACGACGCCTGGGCCTACGACGGCCGCCTGCCCATCAGCGCACAGGTGGGTGATGCGCTCTACACCGACAATGGCCTGGACCGCGGTCATCTGGTGCGCCGACAGGACCCCAACTGGGGTGACGCGGCCAACATCGCCAATGCCGACACCTTCCACTTCACCAACTGCTCACCGCAGATGAGCGGGTTCAACCAGAAGACCTGGCTGGAACTCGAGGACTACATTCTCGATAACACACAACGCTGGAAAGCCCGGGCCACGGTGTTTACCGGCCCGGTGTTGGCGGACGACGACCGCGTCTACCGGGGCGTTAAAATCCCCAAAGCGTTCTGGAAAGTGGTCGCCTACCTCAGCGACGACGGCAAGCCCTGCGCCAGCGCCTACATGATCGACCAAAACCGCGAGCTGGGTCAGCTCGACCTCATGTTCGGCCAGCTCAGAACCTACCAGCGCAGCGTGATTCAGATCGAACGCTTGACCGGTATCCGCTTCGCCAACCTGGCCGACTACGATGGTTTCAGCAATGAAGAGCGCGCCACGGGGACGCGAATTGAAGCGCTGATCCAGGGCCCTGAAGATATTCGTCTGTAACCGGGCGACCTAAGGCTATATCGCCCCGCCGTGATCGACTACCATACCGCGCCGGTTCCCAAACGGGACTAATAGGGAATCCGAAGCGCGGTACACCGCGCCAATCGGAACTGCCCCCGCAACTGTAGATGCCGAGCCCGCTCCCCCACTGCCACTGGACCCCGTCCGGGAAGGCCGGAGCGTGGCGACGACGCATCAGTCAGGAGACCTGCCGGCCCAGCAAAATCACTAACCGGCGGGGTGTCCGGGAAGGACATCCTTGCCTGCCTCACCCGCAGCGGTCGAGGGCGTGTTTCCGAACCGTACACCCCCTGTTCCAGGTACGGCTCCAAGGAGATTGCCCAATGCTGCCACGCGTTACCGCCCTGCTCACCGGCCTGGGCCTGTGTGCCCTGGCCCAAGCGGCCCCCACTCAGTACCCGCTGACGGTGGAGAACTGCGGCAGCAGCCTGACCTTCGCGCAAGCGCCCGCCCGCGCCGTGACCATCGGCCAGGCCGCCACCGAAATGCTCTATGCCCTCGGCGTGGGCGATAGAGTGGTCGGCACGTCGCTGTGGTTCAACAACGTGCTGCCACAGTTCAAGGCGCTGAACGACGGCATCGAACGCCTGGCCAATAACGAACCGAGCTTCGAGTCGGTGATCGCCAAGCGCCCGCAACTGGTGGCGGCCGAGCTGGAATGGGTGGTCGGCCCGCAAGGCGTGGTGGGCACCCGCGAGCAGTTTCATGAGTTGAAGATCCCCACCTACCTGCTGCCCTCCGACTGCGAAGCCAAGAACAACCGGGTGGGCGCCGACGGCACGCGGCTGGAGCCGTTCCGCATCGACACGATCTACAAGGGCATCCGCCAGTTGGCGGAGATTTTCGACGTGCAGGATCGCGGCCAGCAACTCAACGATGAACTCAAGGCGCGCCTGGCCAAGTCCGTCGCCACCGTGCAAGGCAAGGGGCTCAAGCAGGCCAGCGCGCTGGTGTGGTTTTCCAGCGCCGAGATGGCCAGCGATCCCTATGTGGCCGGTCACAAGGGTGTCCCCGAATTCATGCTGCAAACGCTCGGCCTGCGCAACGTGGTGCAGTCCGATGAGGAATGGCCCGCCGTCGGCTGGGAAACCATCGCCAAGGCCAACCCCACCGTGCTGGTGATCGCCCGCATGGACCGTCGCCGCTACCCGGCCGACGATCATGCACAGAAGCTCGCCTTCCTGCGCAGCGACCCGGTGACGCGCAACATGGACGCGGTGAAACACAACCGCATCATCATCCTCGACGCCATGGCCCTGCAGGCCAGCGTGCGGACCTTCGAGGGTCTTGAACAACTGGCCGCGGCCATCGACGGCTACGACCTGCCGAAATGATACGAACCCTACTCGCCCTGGCATTGCTACTGATCGCCGTGCTCGCCGGCGTGGCCATCGGCGAAACCGCCATCGCGCCGCAGGTGGTGTTGCAGGTACTCGCCAACAAACTGTGGGCGGCCGGCTACGTGCTGGACCCGATCGATGAAGGCGTGGTGTGGAACTACCGCCTGACCCGCGCCCTGGTCGCCGCCGCATGCGGGGCCGGGCTGGCCACCTGCGGGGTGATTTTGCAGTCGTTGTTGCGCAACCCCCTGGCCGATCCTTACCTGCTGGGCATCAGCGCCGGCGCTTCGACCGGCGCAGTCCTGGTGGTGCTGATGGGCGTCGGCGGCGGCTTGGTTTCGCTGTCGGTCGGTGCGTTCGGCGGGGCGATGGCGGCGTTTGCGCTGGTGGTATTGCTCGCACGGGCCAGCGGTTCGTCCAGCGGCACCGGGCAGATCATCCTCGCAGGCATTGCCGGCTCGCAGCTGTTCAATGCGCTCACCGCGTTCCTGATCACCAAGTCGGCCAGTTCCGAACAGGCGCGCGGCATTCTGTTCTGGCTGCTGGGCAACCTCAGCGGCGTGCGTTGGCCGTCGGTGTGGCTGGCGGTGCCGGTGGCGGTCGCCGGGTTGGCGGTGTGCCTGTGGCATCGTCGGGCGCTGGATGCGTTCACCTTCGGCCGCGACTCGGCGGCCTCCCTCGGCATCCCGGTACGCCGCGTGCAATGGGTGCTGGTGGGCTGCGCGGCATTGGTCACGGCGGTGATGGTGTCGATTGTCGGCTCCATTGGTTTTGTCGGGCTGGTGATTCCCCATGCCGCGCGCCTGCTGCTCGGCACCGGGCACTCGCGCCTGTTGCCGGCCAGCGCATTGGGTGGCGCGCTGTTTTTGATTGCAGCGGATGTGCTGTCGCGCACCTTGATCAAGGGCCAGGTGATTCCGGTCGGCGTGGTCACTGCGCTGGTCGGCGCGCCGGTGTTTGCACTGATTCTGATCGGCCGGAGAAACCCTCGATGAGTGCGCCGGTATTGAGCTGCAGCGGGCTGGGCTTCAAGGTGCGGGAAGCCGAGTTGCTGCGGGATATCCACCTGGAGGTGACGCTCGGCGAAACCCTCGGGATCGTCGGCCCGAACGGCTCGGGTAAATCCACCTTGCTCAAACTGTTGGCCGGGTTGCGTACCCCCGCTCATGGCGAAGTACGCCTGGGTGGCGAGCGCCTGGGCGAGCTGCCCCGCCGCACCGTCGCACAACGCCTGGCCGTGGTGGAACAACAGGCCGACACCGACGACGCCATTCGGGTGTTCGACGCTGTCGCATTGGGCCGCACCCCGTGGCTGTCAGCGCTGAGCCCGTGGTCCGAGGCAGACGATCGCATCGTGCGCCAGGCGCTGCACGACGTGGACGCCATGCACTTGAGCAACCGCGCCTGGCGCAGCCTCTCCGGCGGTGAGCGCCAACGCGTACACATCGCCCGCGCCCTGGCGCAACGGCCACAGATTCTGGTGTTGGATGAGCCGACCAACCACCTGGATATCCAGCATCAACTGTCGATTCTCAAGGGCGTGCAGGCGTTACCCGTGACGACCTTGATCGCCCTGCACGATCTCAATCAGGCACTGACCTGTGATCGCCTGGCCGTGCTGGACCGCGGGCGTTTGGTGGCGCTGGGCAAGCCGCAGGACGTGCTGACGCCGCAGCGGCTGCAGGACACCTTCGGGGTGCAGGCGCACTACCTGACGGACCCGTTTGACGGGGCGCAGATTCTGCGACTGCGCGCTTAACGGCAACACCGTTCAAATGTCGGCGCTGTCGAGCCCGGCGAGGCGGCGATGGGATTAGCGCGCAGCACCTGCCGAACGGCCGCGTGCGCTGGGCTAATCCTCGACAATCCTCAGCCAAGGCCACCGCGCCTGATAGCTGCGCGCCTTCTGCTCAAACAACTCCGGCTCAGGATTGATCGGGTTGATCCTGAGCAGGCCCTGCTCCATATCAGTCAAACCAAACGGCGCATACACCTCGCCCGTCGCCACATCCAGCCCGATGCACGTCCCGGCCACCAGGTAACGATCAATCCCGGCGCGCGCGGAGTGCAGCTGCGGATACGGTCGGCCAAACCGCTGGCCATACCAAAGGTGAACGCGCGCCTGATTCTTCACTTCAATTTCTACCTCCAAATCCTCGAACAGCCGCTGTGCAGCGCGAATGACTGCGTCTTCGGCCTCCCAGGAAAGGTCCGGGTCGAAGTAAAAAACGTCGTAGTCCTTCACTCCCTGGTCAGCAGGCAGATTCGACTGATGATTCCAAACAGCCTGGAACAGACAGCCCGCGGTCAACATGCACTGGTTCACACCAAGGGCCGGCAGGCGCGCGGTGATCTCGGCGTTGATGGGGTTGGCCATGGCCAACTCGAGAAAGGTTTCGACGGTCAATGTCATGTTCAATCCTTTGCAGTGGGCACCTGTCTTGGGGAGCCAACAGTACAACAACGCAGGTTACGCTTTCACGTAACGGCCTCTTCTTCACGTCATCAAAATTCGCTAAGGTGCCTCGACACACCGCTCCCCTATTGCCCTCACCGAGACGCCGACCTTGGCCCATTCCCCGACTGATCGCCCCGCCAGCTCCTGGTCGGTGTTTCTGATTTTCCTGCGCTTGGGGCTCACCTCCTTCGGCGGCCCCGTCGCGCACCTGGGTTACTTTCGCGACGAATTCGTCACCCGGCGCCGCTGGCTGAGCGAGCGCAGCTATGGGGATTTGGTCGCGCTGTGCCAATTCCTGCCCGGCCCGGCCAGCAGCCAGGTAGGTATCGCGCTGGGCCTGTCGCGGGCCGGCTACGGTGGGGCGCTGGCGGCATGGTTGGGGTTTACGCTGCCGTCGGCCGTTGTGCTGATCCTGTTCGCCTTGGGCATTGCCCAGCACAGCACGGCGCTCCCGCCGGGTGCGTTGCATGGCCTTAAGGTGGTGGCCGTCGCCGTGGTCGCCCAAGCCGTGTGGGGCATGGTGCGCAATCTGTGTAGCGACGCCGCGCGCATCAGCGTGATGCTGATCGCGGCGTGCGTGGCCCTGCTGCAAACCTCGGCGTGGGGCCAGGTCGCCGTGATCAGCGCGGCGGCGCTGGCTGGTCTGCTGCTGTTCAAGCCCACGCCACCGGCCGCGCACGATGCGTTACCCGTGACGCTCAGCCGCCGCGTGGGGGCGATGTGGTTGTCGCTGTTTGTGCTGGTGTTGGCCGGCCTGCCGATCCTGGCCCAACTGATCCCCAATCAGAGCCTGGCGATGACCGACGCGTTCTACCGCAGCGGCTCGCTGGTGTTCGGCGGCGGCCACGTGGTGCTGCCGCTGCTGCAGGCCGAAGTCGTGCCCACCGGCTGGGTGAGCAACGATGTCTTCCTCGCCGGCTACGGCGCCGCCCAGGCCATGCCCGGCCCCTTGTTCACCTTCGCCGCGTTCCTCGGCGCGTCGATGAGCCAGGCCCCGAGCGGCTGGCTCGGTGGCCTGCTCTGCCTGCTGGCCATCTTCGCCCCGTCGTTTTTACTGGTGCTCGGCGCACTGCCCTTCTGGGAAAGCCTGCGCCGCAGCCCGCGCACCCAGGCCGCCCTTGCGGGCGTGAACGCAGCGGTGGTGGGGCTGTTGCTGGCGGCGCTGTACCAGCCGGTATGGACCAGTGCGATCTTCAGCGCACGGGATTTCGGCCTGGCCCTGATCGGCCTGGTGGCGTTGATGGTGTGGAAGCTGCCACCGTGGCTGGTGGTTGTCGGAAGCGGCGCGCTCGGATGGTTATTGAGTCTTGCCCTGTAACGCGTCCACCGCGCCTTGCTGCTTGACCTGTCCGAAGACCTCGGCGGCTGACGACTAGCCCTTCAACTCACTCGCGCGATTGCTCGCCGCGTCGTCGTAAGCCACATACAACGACTCGGCGATTTGGCTCTTGATGGCTTTGGTGGACTCGAGGCCCAAGACAAAACCTTCGGCTTTGCCGCCGGCACGGTTGAGTTCTTCGTGGGTGGAGGCACCGGTGATGGCGTCGAGGAGTTTAGAGGCGTGAGGGCCGACACCTTTGGGAAGGGAGATTTGGTCGATGGTCATTGCGATGCCTTTATGAAAAATGGACGGTAGCGCGTGGACCACTGCCGGGCTGGCATGGTAGACCTGTTTGTCGAGAAAGGGGCTGCTTTCGGCCCAAAACCGGACATCGAGTGCCTACAGATTCAGTGGCCCTTTCCGACCGCCCAAAACAAAACCCCTGTCTGCGCGAGCAAACAGGGGTTCTGGAATTTAATCTTGACGATGACCTACTCTCACATGGGGAAACCCCACACTACCATCGGCGATGCATCGTTTCACTGCTGAGTTCGGGATGGGATCAGGTGGTTCCAATGCT